>DATAQE010000117.1:0-16180 GCA_036264835.1 Candidatus Elarobacter sp. | reverse complement strand
CGGCCGCACGCTGACCGGCTACGCCTCGATCGCCGACGACATCCGCAACGCCGGCGGCCTCTACCGCGACCAGCCCGTCGTCCAGGACGGCAACTGGGTCACCTCGCGCAACCCCGGCGACCTGATCCTCTTCAACCGCGCCATCATCGAAAAGCTCGCCGCACAGAACGCCCCGGTGTAACAAACAGTTCGGACTACAGCTTGGTGCTGAAACGGAGAAGTGAACATGGCGGGTAGCGTGCCTACCGTCATGGTCAGCTCGACATTCTACGATCTACGCGAGGTTCGGCATCAGATAAGGCGGATGGTTGAAGGTGACCTCGGCTACCAAGTATTGATATCAGAGTCGCCCGAATTTCCGATTGACACTGACGTGGGCGCTATAGAAAATTGTCGCCGACGTGTCGAACGAGATGTCGATGTACTGGTTCTGGTTGTGGGCAACCGGTACGGCTCAATTGATTTGTCGTCGGGAAAGTCCGTGACGACCGTTGAGTATCTGACGGCTCGCGCGAAGGGAATTCCAATCTACGTCTTCGTAGAGAAGCGTACTCTGGTACTCGCCGATGCGCGGCTCGCCGTCCCGGTAGAGCAACGAGGCGCCCTTGGTGCGCTAGTTGATAATGTGGAATTATTCGAGTTTATCGAGCGAATTCGAGCAGTCGACAAAGTATGGGTTAATGGATTCGAAACAGCGGACGATATTACCGGCGCTCTAAGGACACAATTCGCATATATTGCGAAGCGCGGTTTGGTTCTGCAAATAAAGTCGCAGCAAGAGCGGATGAGCGGTTCTTAAGCTCTTTGCCGGCCGCGGCCTTTCGTCTCGTTGTTGAAGAGCCGCGCGGCTGGCCGTGGTTGTTGTTCGCTGAAGTACTCGCTTCAGAGCTTGATGCAGCATCGGATGAGCGTCGCTTGTATGATCTTGGCATTGTTTACGAACGCGGCCCATATATTGAAGACGTGCGGGACGTCGTTACCTGGTTTGGCGATAAAGCAAGGGAAGGAGGTTCCCTGATTGATGCTGCCACAGTACTCATCAATCTGGAACTTCAGAACGCCTTTGGCCCGCCCGGAGTACCAGCTGACTATAAGCGCATTGTGTTTGTTGCGCGGCAACTGGGGCAGCTATACCGCCGATTGATCAAATGGTCCCAAGATATTCGCGCCACAAGAGTCGACGACGATTTTAAGCCCGTCCTCAATGGTCTGGCGCGATTCACGGAGCAAGGAATACGTGAACTCGGACAATGGGGCGCGGACTTAAAGCGCGGAACAATGCAGGCGCTTCTCGAGACGGAGCACCTTGAGGGTACGTCCGGTCCCAAAAAAGAGGTAAATTTCACGCTCAACTTCGTTATAGATCCAGAGCTTTCTCAATCCGTCACGAACGAGTTAGACGCCGCAATGCGAAGGCGAGGATATCAGATGTGAAGTTTGAAAGGTTGTAATTGCGGCCAGCTGGCGATATAGAACCTGCTAGCCCCAGCCACTTGGCCTTGGTCGTTGTAGCCGGCGCTACTCGACGGCGGTCAGACGAGGGTTAGGGCGTTCGGGGCGGCCTACTTTGTGGCATTCGCGCCAGCCGGTGCCGGTGTCGATCGCGACGATGTCGGCGGTGAAGTCGAACGAGCCGGCCCCCTTGAAGAACGCGCTGCCGACCGCGTAGGCGTCGGCGGGTACGCGATCGTTCTCGAACCGCCGGATGCGGTCGGCGTCGAAGCCGCCGCTCACGACGATCTTCACGTGGCGGAAGCCTTCCGCGTCGAGCGCGCTGCGCACGTTGTTCACGAGCCGCGCGTTCACGCCGGTCGGAGGGAACGTCCCCATCTGCGGGATCACGCTCTTGTCGACCAGCGTCCCGGAGGTGTCGAGGCGCACGCCCCATAGCCGTTTGCCGAGCGCGCGCGCGACCGCGACCGACGTCCCTACGCAGTCGTTGTCGAAGTCGACCAGCGAGATCACGTTGACCGAGCCGTCGATGTGCTCGGCGAACTTCTTCGTCGCGAGCACCGTGTCGCCGCCGTACGCCGCGATCAGCGCGTGCGGCACCGTCCCCATCCCGCGCGAGCCCCACCACTCCGCGTTCGCGTCGGTCGAGACGCCGAGCGCACCGGAGATGTACGCGGCATAGCCGTCGCCGGTCTGCACCAGATGGTGGTCGAACCGGGCCGGAAAGAACAGCACTTCCTTCCCGCCCGCCGCGTCGACGATCGCGCGCGCGTTCGTCGCGATCCGGGTGCGGCGCGCGAGCACGCCGAGATACGGCGTCTCGAGGTGCGCGAAGAGCGCGTAGTCGCCTTCGATCGTCATCACCGTCTCGAACGGCTCGATCGCATCCCCGTCGTACAGCGCCTTCACGTCGAGCTCGCTCCAGCCGTCGACCCACGAGCCGCCGAGCCCGCGGCGGCCGCTGCACAGCTTCAGGATCGCGATCGCCTCGTCGATCCCGCACAGCACCGCGTGGTTCCGCTGGAAGACCTGCATTCGCACCCGCGGGTGGTAGCCGTCCCGCTCCAGGATCTCTCGCGCGCGGTTGAAGTAGGTGTCTGAGTAATAGCCGTCGCGCATCTTCTCGACCGGCAGGTTCAGGATCGCCGGATCGAGGCGAGGACGCTGGCTTCTGAGCATCCCGCGCGCTACGGCTCGGGCACCGGGAGTCCCTCGTCGGGCACCGCGCCAGGTCGCGGCGCGGGCGTTTCTTGCGCCCGGAACGGGGCCTTGGGATCGCGGCGCAGGCGTTTCGCGCGGCGATCGTTTTTCGCGGACCATTCCGGCGCGCGCATCGCGAAGTCTTCGAACCACTCCATCGGCGTTTGGGTCTTATAGTGCACGCGAAGGCGGACGACGAACTCGCGCATCATCTCCCAATGCAAGATCGCCGCGGCGGCGAAGAGCTCCATCGCCAGGTCCTCGGAGACCGCGCCGCGGCGAACGAAGAACGCAAGCCGCTCGAAGAAGTTCGCGACGCGGAAGATGCGGTGCGCACGCGGGTCGGTGCGGAAGACCTCGAAGAACTGTGGCTCGGGGAGCATCTCCGCGAGCTCGGTGCGGACGACCATGCGGTCAGCGCTGAACTCCTCGCTCGACCACTCCTCGACGAACTTCCCGATCGCTGCCAGCTCGTTGGCGCGGCGCAGGTGCGCGACTTGGCGCAGCGCCGCGATACCGCCCACGACGACCACCAAGGCGCTGATCCCGGAGAAGATCAGCCCCAGCGCCGCAGCGTCGACTCGCATGGAACCGGCTACGTCGGCGTGGAACAAAGACCTCCTCTCCTATGGCTACCCTGACCAACCGCGAGATCGCGGATCGCTTGCGCGAGATTCGCACGCTCATGGAGTTCGCGGGCGAAGCGTTCTTCAAGTTCATGGCGTACGAGCGCGCCGCCGAGACGCTGGAGAACGCCGCCCCGCTCGGCGCGGAGATCGACGAGGCGCGGCTCACCGCGCTCCCGGGCGTCGGGAAGAGCATCGCCGGCCGCATCGCGACGATCGCGCGCACCGGCACCGACCCTTACCTCGAAGAGCTGCGCGCGAAGTACCCCTCCACGCTGATGGAGGTGCTCAAGGTCCAAGGCGTCGGGATGAAGACCGCGCAGCAGCTCTTCGAGCGGCTCGGGATCGCCTCGCTCGCCGATCTCGAGCGCGCCCTCGACGACGGTGCGCTCGGCACGATCCCGCGGCTCGGCGCGAAGTCGATCGAGAACATCCGGCGCGGCGTCCTCTCGTACAAGGGCCGCACGAAGCGCACGCCGCTCGGCGTCGCGCTCCCGGTCGCGCGCGAGGTCATCGAGTACCTGCGCAAGTACACCGACGCGCAGGATCTCACCGCGGCGGGGAGCGTGCGCCGGCAAGAGCCGACCGTCGGCGACGTCGACGTGATCTGCACCTCGGAGAGCGCGGACGCGGTCGTCGCCGCGTTCACCGCGTGGGACCGCGCCGAAGCCGTCCTCGCCGAAGGCCCGACGAAAGCCAGCATCTGGCTCAACGGCGGCCTGCAGATCGACCTGCGCGTCCTCCCGGCGCATCTCTACGGCAACCTGCTGCAGCACTTCACCGGCTCGCGCGAGCACAACATCCAGTTCCGCGAGCTCGCCGTGCGCAAGAACCTGCGCGTGAGCGAGAACGGGATCGTCGACCTGAGCGACGGCCGCACCATCGTCTGCCGCACCGAGGAAGAGGTGTACGCCACGCTCGGCATGGCGTACATCCCGCCGGAGATGCGGCTCGGCGTCGGCGAGATCGAGGCCGCGCGCGAGGGGACGCTGCCGCGCGTCATCGAGCTCGCCGACCTGCGCGGCGACTTCCACCTGCACTCGACCTGGTCCGACGGCCGCGACACGCTCGAGGCGATGGTCGCCGCCTGCGCGGCGCGCGGCTACGCGTACCACTCGATCAGCGAGCACTCGTGGGGCCGCGGCGCGATCGGGCTCGACCCGGCCGAGCTGCGCGAGCAGCGGCGGCGCGTCCGCGAGATCGGCGAGCGCTACGGCATCCGCACGCTGTGCTCGACGGAGGTCGACATCAAAGCCGACGGGTCGCTCGACTTCGACGACGCGGTCCTGGCCGAGCTGGACATCGTCGTCGCCTCGGTGCACTCGGCGTTCAACCAGTCGCGCGAGGCGATGACCGCGCGGTTGCTGCGCGCGATCGAGAACCCGTACGTGAACATCATCGGGCACCCGACCGGGCGCAACGTCGAGACGTTCGCCGGCTACGACTTCGACCACGACGCGGTCTTCGCGGCGGCGGCGCGGACCGGGACCGCGCTCGAGATCGACGGCCAGCCGGCCCGGCTGGACCTCCCTAGCCCGCTGGCGCGGCGCGCGCGGGAGTTCGGGGTCACCTTCACCTGCGACTCCGATGCGCACGGTGTCGCACAATTGGAGAACGTGGCCTACGCCGTGGGGCAGGCGCGGCGCGGCTGGGTCACCGCGGCGGAAGTCCTGAACGCCCGCCCGCTGGAAGAAGTCCTCGCCTTCGTGGAAGCGAAGCGGTCGCGCACCGCCGATGGCCAGCCCCGCGCCCGTCCCGCCGTCTGAAGAGCGGCGGCTCGCAGCACTCTACGAGTACGAGATCCTCGACACCCCGTTCGAGGATCTCTTCGACGCGTTCACGCGGCTCGCGGCGCAGCTCTGCGACACGCCGATCTCGCTGATCACGCTGATCGACCGCGACCGGCAGTGGTTCAAGTCGGCGCTCGGGCTCGACATCCGCGAGACGCCGCGCGAGATCGCGTTCTGCGCGCACACGATCCTCGGCGAGGAGATCTTCGAGGTCGGCGACGCCGCGCGCGACGCGCGCTTCGCGGACAACCCGCTGGTGACCGGCGAGCCGGGGATCCGCTTCTACGCCGGCGTGCCGCTGCGCTCCGGCGACGGCGAAGCGATCGGGACGATCTGCGTGATCGACCGGCGACCGCGCGCGCTCACCGAGCAGCAGCGCACGTCGCTCGCGCTGATCGGGAACGCCGTCGCGGAGCAAATGGAGGCGCGCCGCACCCTGCTGCGGCTCTTCGACAGCTCGCAGACCGAGCTGTACCACGTCGATCTGGCGGCGCAGCGCATCCTGTTCGCGAGCGACGCGGCGCGCCGCAACCTCGGCTACACGATGGAGGAGCTGCGCCAGCTCGCGCTCGACGCGCTGCTGCCCTCGCTCGCGCGGCCGGGACGGCTCGCGGAACGGCTCGCCGAGCTGCGCGCGAATCCCGGCCGGCGCGTGAACGTGCGCAGCTCCGCGCGCCGCAAGGACGCGACGTTCTACCCGATCGAGCTGCGCGTCGAGATGGTGCAGACCCGCAACCGCGAGATCGCGCTGATCGTCGCGACCGATCTCACCGAGAGCGAGCGCGCGCAGCAGCGCATCAACCTGCTCTCGGCCGCGATCGAGGCGGCGCAGGACCCGATCATCCTCTCGAGGCCCGGGCCGACGCCGGCCGACACGCCGACGATCGTCTACGCGAACGATGCGTTCATCCGCATGAAGGGCGCGGAGCGGCCGGACCAGGTGATCGGTCACAGCTCCGACGAGTTCCTCGGCCCGAAGACCGACCACGCGAAGCTGGCGTGGATGCGCGCGGAGGCGGCCGCCGGGCGTGCGGCGCGCATCGAGTACATCTCGTACCGGCTCGACGGCTCGCACTACCACACCGAGGCCTCGATGCGCCCGCTGCTCGACGAGAACGGCGTGATGACGCACTACGTGATGGTGCAGCGCGACGTGACCGAGCAGGTGCTGCGCGGGATGCAGCTGACGATGCAGAACGAGCGGCTCACCGCGATCACGTCGATCGCGCGCACGCTGTTCGCGTCGCTCGAGCCGAGCATGCTCGTCGACGCGCTGCTCTTCGGCGTCCACGAACTGGTCGACGGCCGCGCGACGCTCTACGCGCCGCGCCCGCGCGGGGGCTTCTCCGCAACGACCGATCTCGCGCTGCACGACGAGGCGCGGATCGGCGACGACTTCGTCGCGCTGGCGTCGCGCAGCGACGTGTGCGTCCTCGACGAGCGCGAGCACCGCGCCGCCGTGCGGGTCCCGGGCTCCGGCGGCGGGACGGCGTACGTGCTCGACGTGCAGCGCGAAGCGCAGTTCAGCACCGCGGACGTCTTCGCGCTGGGGCTGCTGGGGCAATACTTCGCCGTCGCGGCGCGGAACGTCGAGCTGTACCAGGAGCTCGCCTCACGGCGCGACGCGGTCGTCGAGCTGAACCAGGTGAAGAACGACCTGATCGCGATGCTCGCGCACGATTTCAAGGGACCCCTCACGACGATCGTCGGCTTCGCCGACGTGCTCGCCGACGACGAGCGCTTCGACAGCGAGGCGCGCCAGTATCTCGGGATGATCTCCTCGAGCGCGATGCGGCTCGCCTCGCTGGCGACCGACACGCTCGCGCTCTCGCGGCTCGAGCACAACGAGCTCGCGCTCTCGCTCGGCGAGGTCGACCTGGTCGCGCTGGTGCGCGACGTCGTGCGCGTCTTCAGCGTGACGCGGCCGATCGACTTGCGCGTCCTCGGTAGCGCGCTGATCGTCTCCGGCGACGAGGCGCGGCTGCGCCAAGTGGTGGAGAACCTCGTCGGAAACGCGATCAAGTACTCGCCGGGCGGCGACCCGGTCGAGGTCTCGCTTCGCGCGCGCCAGGGCGGTGTCGAGTTGCTCGTGCGCGACCGCGGGATCGGGATCCCGGCAGGCGAGCGCGGCAAGCTCTTCGGCCGCTTCGCGCGCGCCAGCAACGCGCGCGCGCTCGGGATCGGCGGGACCGGCTTCGGCCTCTACCTCGCGAAGACGATCGTCGACCTGCACGGCGGCGCGATCGACGTCGACTCGGTCGAAGGCCAGGGCTCGACGTTCCGCGTCTTCGTCCCCGCGAAACCCGCGCACCGCACGTCCGCCCCGATCCGCATCGCGCTGCTCGACGTCGACGGCGACGCGCGCTCGTACGTCGCGCAAGCGCTGCGCGACGACGGCTTCGCCGTCACCGTCGCGACCGGCGGCGAAGATCTGCTGCGCGTGCTGACCGACGGCCGCTACGACGCCGCGCTGGTCGACGCCGACCGCCTCGGGATGCCCGCCGACCAGTTCCTGGCCCGGGCGAACGGCTGCCCGCTCGTCCGCATCGCACTCCGCATGCCCGCCTCCGCCGAAGGCTGGAACGCCTACATCACCAAGCCGTTCCTGATGAAAGACCTCTACGGCGCACTCGACGCCGCGCTAGATGGCATGACTGCAATACGCTCATTCACCGTTTCGTCTCCGGACAACGCGTAAGACAGCGCATCGCGATCCGAGAGACACGCCGTAACCGCTGTACGCCAACGCTTGGCGCCGCTGGAGAGGAAAAGGCGCCCAACTCGCCGGTTTCGGCGCTCACTCAGGACAAAAGAGAAAACGCTCAAGCCAAAAGGCGTATGTCACGATCGCGTTTATGAGCCGATCCGAGCAGTTACGGCCTTCCGCGGCTTCCGTGACGGCCTTGATTAGCGCTTTGGGTCTAATGCCGACTTTCTCGAGAAACGGCTGCATCCGCGTCACCAGTTCGATGCAATCCTGCCCGGACGTGAGCCAGTAACGGTAGTGGAGCCCGACGAAGTTGACCTTCCATCGCCGTTCCCACACCGGCTTCGGGAGCAACTCCGCGAACGCGGCGTATGCGAGCGGCTTCTGGACGCTAGGGGCATAGCTTCCCTCTAACCACATCGGCTCCAGAATTTCGCGCAGCTGGAGAACACTGTCGACGACGGCGCGAGCTGACAGCGGCGAGTAGTATATCGCGCCTGGATGAAGTCGGTCGAGCGCGCGTGACATCCAAGGGTTATCGAAATTATATCCGGAACGAGCGTGATTTGAAGAACCGCTCCATCGACGGATCTCATCCGTTGCCTCGGATATCCGATCCCATAGTTCCGGTTCCGTCCACCTCGGCCTATTGAAGCGCGGCGAAACGCCCTCAGTCATCTGGAAGAGCATATCTCCGCCTTGTCCAGAAAGGACGACACAGGGTTCCCGGTCCGTGACCTGATCGTATGCAGCCAGAACCTGACCGAAGAACGGAATATCCAGCGACGGTTCGCGGGGAAGGCTCGAAGATCTAGCGCGCGCCCACACGCCCCATTGGCTCGATAGGAGCGGGTCGGCTGGAAGCAGCTCGAACCCCGCGCGGTCTGCGATAGACTTCGCGTAGCTTCGTTCTTGCCGGAATTCGTAGTAGGGGTAATCGGCAAAAACCCCAGCGCGAAAACGGTGGCCGCATTCTCGGCTAGCGAGCACGGCGACCAACCCAGAATCAATACCGCCGGAACATTCTGCCAGCACGGCCGAATCTTTGGTCGCGTTCGCGATCGCGTTGCGTATTGCGGACCAACACCGTCTGATCGCGTCATCGACACTACTAACAGTTGAGCAATCGAAACGCTCGCCCGCCTCGAGCGTAAACGAGATTGCCGCCGCATGTCCATCCATCGGAAGTTCAGCTCGAATCCCGCGTGCGATGAGGTGAACTCCATCGAATGGGCTCGTTCCGAAATAGTGGTCGAGAGCCCCGATTAACGCGTTAGCAAGCCAAAAGGCAACAAAGTCGTTCGAGAGCGAGCGACGCGGGGCGAGGTCGGAAAGGTACTCGATTCCGGCGGAAACCTCAATCGTTTGTTCGTCGCGGTGCACGTACAACCGGTCGCCCGCGCGCGGCCGGCATTCGATTGCGACGAAACGCTTTTGGTGATCGACAATAACGAATGCCGCGTGATCTGTGCGGCGCAATATTTCCGCTATCTCATCGGAACGTGTGGAGTCAGGAATGCGGATGCCCGGTTCAAAGCGTGCGATATCGTTGTAGCTCGCAGTCGTAAGCCAGACTCGTGCGCCATCATCCCCTGCCAGCTGATGCCAACCATGAGCTGGACGCAGCCGAACACCCGTGTAGACTGAGAAATTTGTCATACAGAGGCATCAAGCCGTCGACATCGCGGAAAGAACCGGACCAGACCCTGGTAGCAGAGCATGTCATCCGGTTCCTCGCCAACAGCGTCGCCGCCGTTGATTTCGACCCAGGAATGCATTCTATCCGTTGGGATGTGCGCGCCTAGAACGAGGTGCCCTCGAATCCCTCTGCGCCTCAGCCACGAATACCGAAACAGCGCGCGGGCGAGGCACTCCGGATTGCGGGAATAAGTCCACGCTCCAAGCAGCTCGTCGAGCATCGCTTGCGTCGGTGCGTTGACTTCGTCGCTCATGGTACGCTGCCGTAGCGATCGCCTTTCGATCCGGTCGATGATCGCACACAGCGGCAATCGGTTCAACGAGCGCTCGATCTCGTTCAACCAGTCTTGATGTCGCGGATCCGTATCGTACCGCGTGAAGTGCTCTTGAGGCGGCAGCACCTGATTGACTGCCCATCCGAAGTCCTGCCTCGAAGTATCGGTGCAGCCGAGTAACCTCGCCCAACCCGGCACGTGCCTGGTACCGAAGTGATCCGAGCGAACGACATGCAGTGAGCCGAAAAATGGACTAATGAGGAATGTCTGTCGCACGCCCGGATCATGTATCGGCCGCCAACTCCAAGAAACGGCAAGCATTGCAGCCCAACTCCCGGAAGCTTTGCGTTGTCCAGGACCGGTAGCTCTCGACGGATTTACGCGAGGGCTACCTTTCCAGACGCAACGTGGTCGTTCCGCGAAGTGCGGACGTTAATGCAAAACGATCAGTCGTAGTACTTTCCGGAGCTGTCGGAATTGGACCCATTCTGCGGGCCCCCGATTTGAGCGACGCCGGCGCGAATGTGAAAGACCTGTCTGAATATCCGCGCAATCAGTTTCATCGATGTGATCCTCACCAGTCTAGCGTGGGTTTCTGAAAGCCGATCGGGTTTGGTCGAGCGTACAAGACGCTCAGGTTTACTTCGAGGGCTGCTCGGGTTACTCCCGTTATCAGGCTCCTCTGCGCTAAATGCCGCAGGCCGCCAAGCGCTCGCCGCCCCCCGGGCGCTGTCTTTGTTTGCTCGCATCTCACCGAAGCACATCACGTCGCGAACGGCGGATCCTCCAACCGCCCGGCCAGCTCCGCCGGGTCAGCGTAGAGTGCGTCCGCGCCGCGCAGCGAGTCCGCGCTGTTCCCGCCGCATAGCAGCGCGACGCACGCGACGCCGGCGTTGTGCGCCGCTTCGACGTCGTACTTCGTGTCGCCGACCATCACGGCTTCGTTCGGCGCGACGTTGGCTTTCTTCAGTGATGCGGTGACGATGTCGGGGGCAGGCTTCGAGGAGTCCGCGTCGTCGCTCGTGGACGCGTCGTCCACCAACGGCTCGAAGTCGCCGACGGCGAGGAGATCCTTCAGCTCGGCGCCCTTCGCCGAGGTCGCCATCACGATGCGCGCGCCGCGCGCGCGGACGGCCTCGAGCAGCTCGCGCGCGCCGCGTGTAGGGCGCAGATGCGGGAGCTCGCGCTCCTTGAAGATCGCCAGCCGGCGCTTCGTGATGCTCTTGCCCGGTTCGGTCTCGTCGGAGAGCCCGGGGACGAGCTCCGGGAGGACGCGGTCTCCGCCCATCCCGATCAGCGGGCGGACGCGCTCGAACGGTACCTCGTACCCCGCTTCGGCGAGCGCGGCGACCCAGGCGCGCGCGTGGGCGTCGTTGGAGTCGATCAGCGTCCCGTCGATGTCGAAGAGCACGGCTTTGGTCACGGGGATCGCTGTACCCGTTTGCGAAGCCACTCCGTCCCTGCTCCCGACCCTCTCCGCGCGAGGACTCCGTGGCATCGACGAAACGTCCCGTCATCGACCTCACCTCGTTGCTCGCCGGCGTCGCCGGCGAGATCAGCAAGCGCGTCGCGCCGCTGCCGAACGTGCTCTCGAAGCGCTCGAAGACGCTGCGCCCGCGGATCGCCGACGCGAAGAAAACCCCGAGCGTGTGCCCGTACTGCGCGGTCGGCTGCGGGACGACGGTCTACAGCAAGGGCGACGAGATCGTCGACATCGAGGGCAACCCGGAGTCGCCGATCAACGGCGGGACGCTCTGCCCGAAGGGCGCCGCGACGTTCCAGCTCCACGTGAACCCGAACCGCTGGACGACCTGCAAGTACCGCGCGCCGTTCGCGACCGAGTGGACCGACGTCCCCTACGAGTGGGCGATGGAGAAGATCACCGAGCGGATGAAGGAGACGCGCGACCGCACCTTCACCGAGGTCGACGCCGACGGGCGGCGCGTAGCGCGCACGACCGCGATCGGAATGCTCGGCGGCGCCACGCTCGACTGCGAAGAGAACTACCTGATCACGAAGTTCTCGCGCTCGTTCGGGATCGTCTTCGTCGAGAACCAGGCGCGTATTTGACATAGCTCGACGGTGCCCGGTCTGGGCACCCTCTACGGCCGCGGCGGTGCGACGACGTTCCTGATGGATCTGCCGCACTCCGACCTGATCTTGATCCAGGGCTCGAACTTCGCCGAGAACCATCCCGTCGGGTTCCGCTTCGTCACGCAGGCGCAGGAGCGCGGCGCGAAGGTGATCCACATCGACCCGCGCTTCACGCGCACCAGCGCGCTCGCCGACCAGTACATCCCGATCCGCAGCGGGACCGACATCGCGTTCACCGGCGGCATCATCAACTACGTCCTGCAGAACGAGGCCTACTTCAAAGAATACGTCCTCAACTACACCAACGCGTCGTACATCGTCGACGAGCGCTTCGCCGACACCGAGGACCTCGACGGCATCTTCTCCGGCTTCAACGCGGAGAAGGGCACCTACGACCCATCGACCTGGAAGTACGAGCTGGACGAGAGCGCCGGCGGCGAGTCGAGCGACGCGGGCGGGAACACCGCCGAGATCGCGAGCGGCGGGACCGCTCCGACGACCAGCAGCCATCCCGAGCACGGGACGAAGCGCCCGAAGAAGGACGAGACGCTGCAGCACCCGCGCTGCGCGATCAACCTGCTCCGGAAGCACTTCTCCCGCTACACGCCCGAGATCGTCGAGCGGATCACCGGCGCGCCGAAAGAGCAGTTCCTCGAGCTCTGCAAGCTGGTCGTCGCGAACAGCGGGCGCGAGCGCACGATGACGTACTGCTACGCGATGGGCTGGGCGCAGCACACCGTCGGCGTGCAGAACATCCGCGCCGCCGCGACGCTCCAGGCGCTGCTCGGCAACACCGGGCGCCCCGGCGGCGGGATCCTCGCGCTGCGCGGCCACGCCTCGATCCAGGGGTCGACCGACATCGCGACGCTCTACGACCTGCTGCCGGGCTACATCAAAGCGCCCTCGCTCGAGCGCGGTGAAGACACGTTCGAGAAGTGGAAGAAGAACTGGACGAACCCGACCGGCTGGTGGTCGAACTGGCCGAAGTACGCGGTCTCGCAGATGAAGGCGTGGTACGGCGCGGCGGCGACCGCGGAGAACGGCTGGGCCTTCGACTACCTGCCGAAAGTGACCGGCGACCACTCGCACCAGCCGATGTTCTTCACCATGAAGGACGGCGGGATCGAAGGGCTGATCCTGTGGGGCCAAAACCCCGCCGTCGGCGGACAGAACGCGGCGCTGCAGCGCGCCGCGCTCGGCCAGCTGAAGTGGATGGTCTGCCAGGATCTCTTCGAGACGGAGAGTGCGGCGTTTTGGAAGCGTGAAGGCGTCGACCCGAGCACGATCGGGACCGAAGTCTTCTTCATGCCGGCCGCGGCGATCGCCGAGAAGGCCGGGACGCTGACGAACACGATGCGCCTGGTGCAGTTCCACGAGAAAGCCGTGAACTCGCCCGGCGACGCGCGCAGCGATCTCGGGCTGGCGTACCAGCTCGGAAAGCGCATGAAGCGGCTGTACGCGGGCTCGGCGCGCGCGACCGACCGGCCGATCCTCGACATGACGTGGGACTACGAGTCGGACGATCCGCACGAGCGCGAGCGCGGCGAGCCGGACGTCGAGAAGATCATGCGCGAGATCAACGGCTACGTCGTCGACACCGGCGAGCAAGTGAAGACGTTCGTCGATCTCAAGGACGACGGCAGCACCGCCGCCGGCGCGTGGATCTACACCGGCTACTTCCCGGAGAAAGACAAGAACCTCACGCGCCGGCGCAAGGGGGACGACTGGGTCTCGCTCGAGTGGGCATGGGCGTGGCCCGCGAACCGGCGCAACCTCTACAACCGGGCGTCGGCCGATCCCGACGGCAAGCCGTGGAGCGAGCGCAAGAAATACATCTGGTGGGACGAGGAGGCGAAGAAATGGACGGGCCTCGACGTCCCCGACTTCCCCGCGACGAAATCGCCTGAGTTCCGCGCGCAGCCCGGCGCGAAAGGGATGGATGCGCACGACGGGACCGCGCCGTTCATCATCCAGGAGTACGGCGTCGCCGAGATCTTCGGCGTGCAGGGGACGGTCGACGGACCGTTCCCGACGCACTACGAGCCGCGCGAGTCGCCGGTGCCGAACTTCCTCTACCCGCACCAGCAGTACAATCCGGTGCTGAAAGAGTGGCGCCGGCGCGACAACCCGTACCACGCGATCGGCGATCCGAAGTATCCGTACGTGCTCTCGACGTACCGCCTCACCGAGCACCACCTGACCGGCGCGATGACGCGCTGGAACTCGTGGCTCGCCGAGCTGCAGCCGGAGGCGTTCTGCGAGATCTCGCCGGAGCTCGCGGTGGAGAGGGGGATTCGCAACGGCGACTGGGTGACGATCACGACCGCGCGCGGCGAGGTCGAGGCGAAGGCGCTCGTCACCGGGCGGATCGCGCCGTTCAAGATCGGCCCGAAGCAGTGGGTGCACCAGATCGGGATGCCGATCCACTTCGGCTACCAAGGCTTGGTGACGGGTGACGCGGCGAACGTGCTGCCGCCGCTCGTCGCCGATCCGAACGTCTCGATCCACGAGGCGAAGGCGTTCACGTGCAACATCCGGCTCGGGCGGCGCGGACCGGCGCACGAAGGGCCGACGTGGCTCCCGGTCCCGGCCGACGAGCAGACGCCGCTCGGCAGACCGGAGCGCGGCGGCCGCGTCGAAGCGGGCACGGCGCAGATGACGGACGACGCGATCGTGCCGGCCGGCGTGATCATGGCGGGCGCGCAGCGCGAGCGCGAGTGGGAGCAGCGCGCGGATCTCATCGAACGCACCGAAGACACCGAGAGCGAGGACTGATGGAGCGGCTGCAGGACGGCGTCACGAGCGGCCCGGAGATGGGCTTCTTCACCGACGTCACGCTGTGCATCGGGTGCAAGGCGTGCGAGGTCGCGTGCAAGCAGTGGAATCAGCTGCCCTCGGACGGCTTCGCGCTGAGCGGCGACTCGTACGACAACACCGGGCGGCTCTCGTCGACGACGTGGCGGCACGTCGCGTTCGTCGAGCAGATGGATCGCGAGACGCCGGCGGCGTCGCGCTGGATGATGATGTCCGACGTCTGCAAGCATTGCACGAACGCCGGCTGCTTCGAGGCGTGCCCGACCGGCGCGATCGTCCGCAACGAGTTCGGCGACGTCTACGTGCAGCCGGACGTCTGCAACGGCTGCGGCTACTGCGTCCCGTCGTGCCCGTTCGGCGTCGTCGCGGTTCAAGAGAAGTCGGGCGTCGCGCAGAAGTGCACGCTCTGCTACGACCGTCAGAAGGACGGCCTCGAGCCGGCGTGCGCGAAGTCGTGCCCGACCGACTCGATCACCTTCGGCCCGGTCGAAGAGCTGCAGGCGAAAGCGAAGGCGCGCGTCGAGCAACTGCGCGATCAGGGGCGCGAGGCGCATCTCTACGGCGTCGACGGTGAGGAGACGCGCGACGTCGGCCCGCTGAACGCGTTCTTCCTGATCCCCGACCGGCCCGAGGTCTTCAACCTGCCGCCGAAGCCGGTGCTGCCCTCGAAGTTCCAGCCCGAGGCGTACACCGTCGGACTGCTCGCCGCGATGACGATGGCGGTCGTCGGCATCTCGGTGTTCCGCGGCTTCCGCGAGGAGCCGGCCTAGTGGAGACCGAGCCGCAGAAACCCGCGCAGCGGCACGGCAGCGAGTACGACGCCGCGGGGCAGTTCTCGCCCGACGCGGTCGCGGCGTCGATGCAGCGGAACGACGGCGGGTTCGGCCGCGGACAGGAGACCTACTACGACCACCCGGTGCTGCGCAAGGCGCACTGGCGCTGGGAGATCGTGACGTACTTCTTCGTCGGCGGCGCGGCCGCGGCGAGCGCCGCGCTCGCCTCGATCGCGCATCTCTTCGGCGATCCCGACGACGAGGCGCTGGTGCGCAACGGCCGCTACACCGCGCTCGCCGGCGCGGCGCTGAGCTCCGCATTGCTGGTCAAGGATCTCGGCCGCCCCGAGCGCTTCTTGAACATGCTGCGCATCTTCAAGCTGAAATCGCCGATGTCGGTCGGCGTCTACGCGCTGGTGACGTTCGCGACAACGTCCGGATTCGCGGCGATGGAGCAGGCGCGCACCGACGGCGCGATCCCGTTCGACCCGTTCGGCTGGATCCCGAAGCGTCCGCGCATCGCCGCGCACGCGGTCTCCGCCGCGTTCATGATCTGCTACACCGGCGTGCTGCTCTCCGCGACCGCGATCCCGGTCTGGTACCGCGGACGGCGGCACATCCCCGCGATCTTCGTGCTGTCGGGATCGGCCGCGGCCTGCGCGCTGCAGAACGCGCTGATCGCGCTGTTCGGCGGCTCGCCGCGCACCTCGAAGAAGCTCGAGACGATCGAGATCGTGGCGTCGCTCGCGGA
>DATAQE010000077.1:0-33240 GCA_036264835.1 Candidatus Elarobacter sp. | reverse complement strand
GCCGATCGCGCTGAGCGAGCTCTACACCTCGCTGCAGACGCACGTCATCGACGCGCAGGAGAACCCGCTGCTCCTCATCGACCAGCAGAAGTTCTACGAGGTGCAGAAGTACGTCTCGATCTCCGACCACATCTGGTCGGGCTACTGGACGCTCTTCAACCAAGACGTCTGGAACAAGATGGGCAAAGGCGTCCAGGACATCATCTCGCGCGAGATGGCGAAGTCGACGCTTCAAGCCCGCAACGACAACGTGAACCTGAACCGCTCGGTGCGCGACAAGCTGGTCCGCCGCGGGATGAAGTTCAACGACGTCGACAAGAACAGCTTCAAACAGAAGCTCGTCGAGGCGAAGTACTACGAGC
Organism: Candidatus Elarobacter sp.; assembly: GCA_036264835.1. Classification (GTDB taxonomy): domain Bacteria; phylum Vulcanimicrobiota; class Vulcanimicrobiia; order Vulcanimicrobiales; family Vulcanimicrobiaceae; genus Vulcanimicrobium. The sequence goes on along the minus strand of DATAQE010000077.1, from coordinate 32,878 downwards.
GCTGGCGCGACAAGTTCGGCCCGAAGGCGTGGGCCGCGCTCGAGAAGTACGCCAACAAGCTCGCGTAAGCGCGCGGGATGAACGTCGCCCAGACGGCTCACGTCGCCGAGACGGCCGCCGAACCGACGCGCCACACGTTCCGGCGGCCGTGGGCGGCGGCGGTCGACCGCGCGATCGGCGCGGTCGTCGAGCCGGTCGCGGCGTTCCTGGTGGTCGTCGAGGTCGTCATCCTCGCCGCCGGTGTGTTCACGCGCTACGTGCTCGGGAACCCGCTCGTGTGGAGCGACGAGCTCGCGACGATCATCTTCCTGTGGCTGGCGATGCTCGGCTCGGTCGTCGCGTACCGGCGCGGCGAGCATATCAGCCTCTCGGTGCTGGTGCGGCGCGCCTCGCCGCGCACGCGGCAGGTGCTGGAGACGATCGCGTCCGTCGTGGCGGCGATCTTCGTGATCGAGCTGGTGCCCGCGTCGCTGAAGTTCTTCAAGCAGGAGCAGATCGACGTCACGCCCGCGCTCGGGATCCCGCAGTCGTACGTCGTGCTCGCGATCATCGTCGGGCTGCTGCTGATCCTCGTGCTAGCGCTGCTGCGGCTGAGCGAGGCGCCGCCGTCGATCCTGCTGAGCGTCGTCGCGGCGGCGGTGGTGATCAGCGCGGCCGCATGGTTCGGGCGCGGCGCGTTCGCCGGGCTCGGCAATTTCAACCTGGTGCTGTTCTTCGTCGTGCTCGTCGGGATCTGCGTGGCGATCGGGGTGCCGATCGCGTTCTCGTTCGGGCTCGGCACGCTGAGCTACATCCTGATCGTGACGTCGGTGCGGCCGGACATCGTCGTGCAGCGCATGCAGGAAGGCATCTCCAACCTCGTGCTGCTCGCGGTCCCGCTGTTCATCTTTCTCGGGCTGCTGATGGAGACGGCGGGGATTGCGCGGCGGCTCGTGGGCTTTCTCGCGGCGCTGGTCGGGCATTTCCGCGGCGGGCTGAACATCGTGCTGGTCGGCGCGATGTACCTCGTCTCCGGGATCTCGGGCTCGAAGATCGCCGACATGGCGGCGGTCGCGCCGGTGCTCTTCCCCGACATGGAACGGCGCGGGCAGAAACGCACCTCGATGATCGCGCTGCTCGCGACGTCGGGCGCAATGGCGGAGACGATCCCGCCGAGCCTGGTGCTGATCATCATCGGCTCGGTGACCGGCGTCTCGATCCAGGCGATGTTCACGGCGGGATTGCTGCCGGCGTTCGTGATCTCGATCTTCCTGGTGGCGGTCGCGATGTGGGAGGCGAAGCGCGAGAACGCGACGCTCTCCGACCGCGCGCCGCTGCGGACGATCGCGTGGGCGTTCGTCATCGCGATCCCGGGACTGCTGCTGCCGCTGCTGATCCGGTACTTCGTCGTGACCGGGATCGCGACGGCGACCGAGGTCAGCGTCGTCGGGATCATCTACACGCTGCTGGTCGGCGTCGTGGTGTACCGCGCGTTCGACTGGAGGACGTTCTACCCGACGCTGGTCGAGACGGTCTCGCTCGCGGGCGCGATCCTCCTGATCATCGCGACGGCGACGGCGATGGGCTGGGCACTCACGCAGTCCGGTTTCGCGCAGCAGCTCGCCGACATGCTCAGCCACGCGCCCGGCGGCAAGGCCGGGATCATGCTGCTCTCGATCATTATGTTCATCGTGCTCGGCTCGGTGCTCGAGGGCATCCCGGCGATGGTGCTGTTCGGGCCGCTGCTGTTCCCGGTCGCGAAGGCGGCGGGGATCAACGAGGTCCACTACGCGATCGTCGCGGTGCTCGCGATGGGCGTCGGGCTGTTCTCGCCGCCGGTCGGGATCGGGTTCTTCGCCGCGAGCGCGATCGGCAAAGCGAATCCCGAAGAAGTGGTGCGGCCGCTGTGGCCGTATCTCGTCGCGCTGATCGTCGGCTTGCTGCTCGTGGCGTACGTGCCGTGGATCTCGCTCGGATTTCTCCCCAAAACCGCAGGACAGTGACGTGAAGACCTATCGTATCGCAACGATCCCCGGCGACGGGATCGGCAAAGAGACCTTGCCGCAAGGGACGCTCGTGCTCGACGCCGTGGCGCGCCGGCACGGCATCGCGTTCCAGTGGGACTACTTCGACTGGAGCTGCGAGCGCTACGCCGAGACCGGCACGATGATGCCGCCCGACGGGCTGCAGCAGATCAAAGGCTACGACGCGATCTTCTTCGGCGCGGTCGGCTTCCCGAACGTGCCCGATCACGTCTCGCTGTGGGGATTGCTGATCCCCATGCGGCGCGGGTTCGACCAGTACGTCAACCTGCGCCCGGTGCGGCTCATGCCGGGGATCACCTCGCCGCTCGCCGGGCGCGAGATCGGCGACATCGACTACTGGATCGTGCGCGAGAACACCGAGGGCGAGTACTCCTCGGTCGGCGGCCGGATGTTCGCGGACACCGAGAGCGAGGTCGTGATCCAGGAGAGCATCTTCACGCGGCGAGGCGTCGATCGCATCCTGCGTTATGCCTACGATCTCGCGCGCAGCCGCCCGAAGAAGCACCTGACCTCGGCGACGAAGTCGAACGGGATCGCGATCACCATGCCGTACTGGGACGAGCGCGTCAAAGCGATCTCCGCCGAGTACGCCGATGTGAAGACCGACCAGTACCACATCGACATCCTGACCGCGCACTTCGTGCAGCACCCGGACTGGTTCGACGTCGTCGTGGGGTCGAATCTGTTCGGCGACATTCTCTCGGATCTCGGCCCCGCGACGACGGGGACGATCGGGATCGCGCCGTCGGGGAACATCAACCCCGAGCGCGCGTTCCCGTCGCTGTTCGAGCCGGTGCACGGCTCGGCGCCGGACATCGCCGGGAAGCACGTCGCGAACCCGATCGGCCAGATCTGGTCCGGCGCGATGATGCTGGACCACCTCGGCCACCCCGACGCCGCGCAATCCGTGATGAACGCGATCGAGTCGGTGCTGCGCACCGGCCCGCGCACCCGCGAGATCGGCGGCACCGCAAGCACCGAAGAAGTCGGCAAAGCGATCGCCGACGCCGTGTCATCCTGAGCTTGTCGAAGGATGAGCCCGCCACAATCGTAGTCACCACGCCGATCCCGGCGCCGGTGCTCGACCGTTTGCGCGAGCACGCCGAAGTCATCGACGTTGCCTCACGCCCGCGCGCCGAGTGGGACGAGGCGCTCGCAACGGCGACCGGCGTGCTGGTGAGCTCCGCGATCCCGATCGACACGGCGTTCCTCAACGCCGCACCGCGCTTGAAGATCGTCGCTACCTGGTCCGTCGGCTACGACAACGTCGACCTGGAGGCGCTGCGTGCGCGCGGCATCGTCCTGACGAACACGAGCGGCTCGCTTGTCGAGACGGTCGCCGATCTGACGTACGCGCTGGTGATCTTCGCGATGCGCAACCTCGCCGTCGGCCTGAACTGGGTGCGCTCGGGCCGCTGGACGTCGGGGAACATGCCTTTCGGGCACGACCTCGAAGGCGCGACTCTCGGCATCGTGGGCTTCGGTCAAATCGGCGTCGCCGTAGCGAAGCGCGCCCACTGCAGCGGCATGCGCGTCATCTATTCCAACCGCACGCCGCGTGCCGACGACTCCACGACCGGCGCCTCGTACCGCCCGTTCGACGTGCTGCTCGCCGAGGCGGATTGCATCGTGCTGCTCGTACCGCTCACCCCGGAGACGCGCGGCCTCTTCGGCGACGAGCAATTCGCGAAAATGAAGACAACCGCGACGCTGGTGAACGTCGCCCGCGGGCAAGTCGTCGACACCGCCGCGCTGCTACGCGCGCTCGAGCAGAAGAAGATCGCCGGCGCAGCGCTCGACGTCACCGATCCCGAGCCGCTCCCGCCGGACCACCCGCTCGTCGCGCGCGACGACGTCCTGATCGTCCCGCACATCGGCAGCGCGACCTACGAGACTCGCGCGCGCATGGCGATGCTTGCGGCGGAGAACGTGATCGCGTTCCTGAACGGCGCGCCGCTCCCGACCCCGGTCCCCCTGCCGGTCGTGTAGATGCCGCGCTACGCCGCGTTCTTGCGAGGCGTCATGCCTGGCAAGCCGTCGATGGCGCAGCTCAAGGCCGCGTTCGAGTCCGCGGGCTTCACCAACGTGAAGACCGTGCTGAGCAGCGGGAACGTCGTCTTCGACGCCCGCGCCGCATCCGACGAGACGCTCGCGCGCAAAGCGGACGCCGCGATGGAGAACGAGATCGGGCGAGTGTTCCCGGCGATCGTCCGGCCGATCGAGGCGATCCGCGAACTGCTCGAAGCGGATCCGTTTGCACGGTTCGCGCTGCCGCCCGACGCGAAGCGCGTCGTCACGTTCTTCCGCGAGCCGCCGCGGACGAAGCTCCCGAAACTGCCGATCTGGTACGAGAAGGCGAGGATCCTCGCGATCGAGGATCGGCACGCCTTCGTCGCGTACGAGCCGACGCCCGGGAACCCCGCGTTCATGACGCTCATCGAGAAGACGTTCGGCAAGGGCGTCACGACGCGGACTTGGGAGACGCTGCAGAAGGTCGCGAAGTAGCCTACCGCCGGCCGAATGCGCGCGAAAGCCCCGCGCCGAGCCAGCCGCCGAGCGCGCCGCACGCGACGTCGATCCCGTTCGAGAGCAAACCTTCGGGTGCGCCGTCGAGCTTCTGCGCGATCTCGATGAAGCCGGAGAAGATGGCCACGATGACCGCCGCGCGTAGCCGCCGGCGGCGGGCGGGTGGGAGCGCTTTGTCGACGACGAAGCCGATCACCGTAAACGCGACGATGCTGTAGATCTTGCGAAAGATCGTGCGCAGCGCGAATGGGCCTTGGACCCCCTCCTCACCGAAGAGCTGATACAGCACGTGCGACGGGAGCGTGCGATAGTACACCCGGTGGCTGAGCGCGGCCCAGAACATCAGCGCGACGATGACGACCGCGAGCGCGGCCCAAACGGAGCGCTTCAGGACTGCTTGAACACGAACAGCGTGTCGGACTGACGGCTCCCGCCGTTCACCGGTCCGCCCGCGGGGAGATACAGCGAGTCGCCGATCACGACCGCGCCGGTGCCGTGCCGGCCTTCGGGGAGCGGGGTGAGCGTCGTCCACTCGTTCGTGCGCGGATCGTACGCTTCGTTGTTCGTGAACGTTCCGCCGGCGCGCTCGCCGCCGATCGCGAGGATGCGGTCGCGGTACAGCACGACCGCCATCCCGCTGCGCTGTGACGGCATCGGCGTCCCTTCGGTCCAGCGGTTCGTCTTCGGGTCGTAGATGTCGACGTACGAGGTGTTGTGGTTGAAATCGTCGATGCGCCCGCCGATCGCGTACAGCTTGCCGCCGTACGGGACGAGGCCCATGTGATCGCGGCCGACGGGCAACGGCGCCGCGGTCGTGTAGCGCTTCGTCGCGGGATCGTAGACGTAGTGCGTCGTCACGCTGTGCACGTCGCGTCCGCCGACGAGGTGCAGCTTGCCGTCGAGCACCGCGACCGCGACGGAGCCGAGCGGATGCGGCAGACCGGGGATGTCGCTCCACGTATCGGTCGCGGGATCGTACACGTTCGCGTCGGCGACCGGGTTTCGGTTCTGCGCGATGAAGCCGCCGAACGCGTAGATCTTCCCGCCGAACTCCACGACGCCGACGTGGTTCTTCCCGCGCGGCAGCGGCGCGCGATCGCTCCAGCGCCCCGTCTGCAGATCGAACGCCTGCACCAGCGGCTCGTCGACGTCGACTTGTCCCGTCGTGTCGAGCGCGCCGGGATTCGGCCCGGCCGCAGCGTAGCCGCCGATCACGTAGATCGTGCTGCCGATCGCGGCGACCGAGTCTTCGCTGCGCGCGTTCGGCAACTGCGTCCCGCGCGACCACGTTCCCATGAAGCCTTGCGCGGCCGCCGCACCGGCGAACAGAACCGCCGCGGTCGCGCCCATCACGGCGAGCAAGCGTCTCATGATCGCACGATTACCCATGCGCGCCGCCGCCGCCTCGCCGCAACGCCGCGGAAGGAGAGCGCATCGGGCGGCCGGTAGGGCGTGCGATGCCGGCCCGTGCGCTGCTGGCGGCTGCGATCGCCATGCCGTTCCTGTACTTCGCGACCCTGATCGTCGCCGGGATCGCGAACCCGTCGATCCCGCTCGGTGCGGTCCCGAGCATGCTGGGAACCGCGCCCGCTCCGCAACCGGCGATCTACAACGCCGGGATGATCGTGACCGCGCTCGCGGGGCTCGCCGGCGCGCTCGGCATCGCGCTGCAGCTGCCGAAGATCGGCGCCGGTCGCGTGCTCGGGACGCTCACTGCGCTCGCGGTCGCGCTGTCGTCGCTCGGGCTCGCGGAAGCCGGGCTGTTCCCGCTGCCGAGCCCGTATCACGAGGCGTTCGGACTGAGCCTGTTCGGTGCGTTCACGCCGCTGCTCGGCGGCTTCGCGCTGATGCGGGCGCGTGATGACCGGCGCGCGGTTGCGGCGCTGTTCATCGCGTTTGCGGCGATCGTCGTGCTGTTCTTGATCCTCAACGGGCTCGGCGGGATCGTGACGAACGCGAACGCAGGCGTGTGGGTGCGCATCATCGCGATTCCGGTGTTCGGCAGCGTAGCGGTCATCGGCTGGCGCGCGAGACGGCGCGCCTCGTAACCGCAGGAGCGGAGAAGCGAGCGGCGTACACAACGCTTGCTCAAGGACGGAGCACGAGCGGGTGACTTAGGACTCTCTTAAGGATGGGCCGTTTGGCGGCGCATCCATCTCCGTTCGAGAGGACGCTCCATGAAGCTCCGCATCTTCCCCGTCTCCCTCGCCGTGACGGCGCTCGTCGCGCTAGCGGCGTGCGGCGGCGGCGGCTCCACGTCGTCGGTTCCGACCACGGCACAGTCCGTTCAATCCGCAGGGCATGCGCTCACGGTTTCGTCCGAGGCGGAAAACGATGGCGGCGACAGCGACGGCCGCCGCGTCAGCAACACGTTCGATTCGTTCAACCTGGGCCTCGCCGCGGGTCAACAAGGCTGGCTCGGAAGCGCGTGCGGCTACAGCCTCTCGCACATCGACGCCACGGCGACGTACCCGAATGCGAAGTTCTCCGGGAACACTCCGCCGTCCAAAGTGCTCGTCGTGCAGAACGCCGCGACCGACGGCTGCTACAACGGCCTCGGCAGCCCGCCGGTGGCGCAGCCGGCCGGTCAGGAAGACTCGTACACGGTCCCGGCGCCGACGTGGACGGTGTGCGGCGAAACCTGCCGCAAGACGTTCACCGCATCGTGGACGGTCACGTCGTCGACCGGAGCCTATCAGCCGGGGATCGCGATGAGCGTCTCGCCGGTGTACAACAACGACGGCGCGCGCATGTCGTACGTCGGCATGTCGTTCGATCCGAATCCGAAGACCGGGAAGCCTTCGTTGCACATCTTCACGTACGACGTGCAAGGCGTCTGCAGCGATCCGAGCTGCGGACCGACCGGACCGCCGCCGTGCTACCAGTGCGCGAACTTCGTGCAGCACGACGTCGCATACGTTGACCCGACCGTCCAGCACACCCTCGGGATCGTGATGCGCTTCAGCGAAGGGCGCGCGCGCGATCGCGTGAGCGTCAGCGTCGACGGGGAGACAGTCTGGAACGGTGGGTCGTGGCAAGACTATTACACGCTCGACACCGAGTCGGACCCCGGCGCGGCGCATCCGCATTCCCGCGCGGTGAACGACCTGCTGCTCCACGCAAACGGCTCGAGCGGCATCGGCTTCCTGTTCCGGAACGTCACCGTTTCGACGAAATAGCCGTCGCGGGCTCCGCCCGGGCGATGACGACGAAGGCCGCGTCCGTAGTTGCGGGCGCGGCCTTTCGTTGTGTCCCGAGGATCCGATCCGACCCGCGAGGCTGCGGCGTAATGCGGTCATGCAACACCTCTTATCGCTCATAGCCGCCGTCGGAACGTTGGGCACGCCGCAAACGGGGATCGCGACGAGCGCGCCGGTGCTCGTCAGCACCTGCGCCGTCACCGACCTCTACAACCCGGCGACCAATCCCGAGTTCGGCTCGAACATCTCGTACCGTACGCTGCAGCTCACGTTCTGGAACACCGACGAGTCGGTCGCGACGCTGGTGACGTTCGACGTCACCCACGACGGCACGCACACGAAAGTCATCGATCGAGGCCGCTTCACCCGCGGAGTGCCGATCGAGCACACGTTCGGCGACTTCAACGGCACGTACGGCGGCGGCGATGCGCAGTGCGCCGTCACCGCGGTCGCCTTCGCCGACGGCCATCAGTGGACAGCACCGGCCGGCACCGCGGCCATGCCGGCGCAGCGCGATCCGCGCGCCGACCGGGCATTCCATCCCGACTACTCCAAGGCGCTCACCGCCGACGAGATGAACGGCGCCTGGCAGAACGAGCTCGACCGCATCAACCCGCCGATCGTGACCGGCGGCGGTTAGCCGCTCGGAACGTATTGCGCGATTCCGCCTCCGAACGACCAGTCCACTCGCTGGTTCTCGTGGAGCACGACCATGACGTCATCGGGCCGGATCCCCGCCGCCTGCGCGCCCTGTGCGATCTTCGCGTAGAGCGCGCGTTTCTGATCGTTGCTGCGCCCGGCGCTGAGCGTGATTTCGACGATCGCGGGCGATTCACGATGGTGACCCAGATAGTCGGAATCCGCGATCAGCGTCTCCTCGGTGGCGCTCGTCAGAATCTGAAAACGGTCGTCGGCCGGAATACCGATCGCCGCGACGAGCGCATCATGGACGGCTTCACCGAGGGCGCGCAGGGTGCGGACGTCGTGGCGGCCAGTGATTTGAACGAGAGGCATGCGCCCTATAACCACCTCGAGTTCGACTCCGTGGCGCGAAGAGCGGGAAGCCGTCGCTGGGAAATCTATAGCACGAACATGCGTTCGTGATCAATGCTATGTGCCGAGGATGTTGCGTCGGACGCGCGAACGCTGCCGAACCGTTTGGAGGTGTTCGATGCCGTTCGTGCGCGCCGGAGACGTCACCGTGCACTACGATTTCGCGGGACCGCGCGACGCGCCGGTCGTCATGCTCGCGAACTCGCTGGGCACCAACATCCATATGTGGGATGAGCAGATCAACGCGCTGATCCGCAAGCACCGCGTCCTGCGCTATGACATGCGCGGTCACGGCCTCACCGACACGACGCCGAACGATGATCCAGTCGCCGGATCGATCCAGACGCTCGCCGACGACGCGGTGAAGCTGCTCGACGTGCTCGGCGTGAACCGCGTGAGCTTTGCCGGGCTCTCGATCGGCGGGATGGTCGGCCAGCGGCTCGCGTCGCGGTATCCCGAGCGGGTCGACGCGCTAGTCGTGTGCGCGACGGGAAACAAGATAGGGCCGGCGTCGGTGTGGGACACGCGAATCGCGACGGTCGAGAGCGACGGCGTCGAGGCGATCGTCGAGCCGACGATGGCCCGCTGGTTCACCGACCACGCGCACGCGCAGAGGCCCGAGCTCGTGCAAGGGTTCCGCAACATGGTGAGCCGCACGCCGAAGAGCGGCTATCTTGCCGGCTGCCGCGCGGTCCGCGACGCCGACCTGCGCGAGGACGACACGCGCATCCGCGCGCGCACACTGATCCTGGAAGGCGAGCACGATCCGACCGCAACGCCCGCGGTCGGCGCGGAGCTGCAGAAGGCGATCGCCGGGTCTGAGCTGCGGGTGCTGCATTCCGCCGCCCACATTATGAACGCCGAGCAGCCCGTCGCGTTCAACGACGCGGTGCTCACTTTTCTGGAGGCCGCGTGATGTCCGACGAACGATACGACCGCGGGATGCTGGTGCGCCGGGCGGTGCTCGGCGAAGAGCCCGTCGACCGCGCACAGGCCAGCACGACCGAGTTCACCCGCGATTTCCAGGACCTGATCACGCGCTACGCATGGGGCGAGATCTGGAACCGCCCCGGCCTGGACCGCAAGATCCGCAGCATGCTCGTCATCGCGATCACGGCGGCTCTCGGCCGCACGGAAGAGTTGCGCCTGCACGTCCGCGGCGCCCGCAACACCGGCGTGATGCGCGATGAGGTGAAGGAAGTGCTGCTGCAAGTGGCCGTCTACGCCGGCGTCCCGGCGGCGAACTCCGCCTTTGCAGCGGCGGCCGCGGTCTACCGGGAGATCGACGCCGAGAGCTAGGAACCTACGACGCGGCGCGCCCGCCGTCGTGAACGATGCGCTCGAGGGACTCGGCGGTCGCGCGCGTCATCGTCGCCGGAACGCCCAGCTCGTCGAGCAGCTGCGCGGCGTCGCGCATCTCGTGCGCGCGGCGCTTGGCGTGCTTGTAGGTACCGGTAACGATGCGGTCGAGCGTCGATGCGTTCGCCTCGACGAGCGTTCGGGTGATGTCGGCGCACAGCCAGTCCTCGACGCCGGCGGCACGCGCCGCTTCAAGCGCCTCGCAGATGGCGCCCGACATTCCCTTGAAGAAGACGGACCGCGTCAGCTTCCGCGCCGCCGCCTCGCCGGGCTCGGTGCCGACGATCTGAAGCGGCGTCTCGAATGGACGGAGAAACTCCGCCAGCGCCGGTGCGCCGTCACCCGCCAGAAACATCGGCACGCGAATGCCGGCCGGGGGAACCGGCGTCATCATTGCGACGTCGACGAACGCCGCACCGCTGGGCGCGACGATTTGCGCGAGCTCTTGCTTCAGCGCCGGGCCCCCGGTGTTGAGGTCGGCGTAGATGCAGCCGGGGCGCAGCAGCGGCAACGCCTCGCGCGCGACGTCGACGGCGACGCTCGCCCAGTTCACCGAAAGCACAACCTGCGCTCCGTCGACCGCCTCGGCGAAGCTACTCGCGATCGGGACCTCGCTCAAATCGCCGTGAAGATCGGGATCCCAGCCGCGGACGACGGCGCCGCCGCGCCCGAGGTCGCGCGCGATCAGCGAGCCGGCTTCACCAAGGCCGAGCACCGCGACCGGGCCTGTGTCCGAAAGCATGCGCGGCCTTTCTGCATCGACGCACGGAAGGACTTCTCGTCTTGCCGTTCGTCATTGCGTCGCGCGCGCCGGAACGCATGCTCGTTCGGCGCAGTCGTGATCGCCGCAGAGGAGCCGGCAATACGGAACACCGAGCGCTGCGGCGAGCGCGGGGAGGATCCGTTTGTCGGCCGGTTTCCCAGCCTCGAGCTCGTGGATCACGCACGGCACCGTGCCGGCTTGCGCCGCAAGCTCGCAAACGCTGTAGCCGCGCTCGATGCGAAGCCGGGCGATGCGTTGTGAGAGCGCCTCGACCGGTGGAACGGTGTGGTGTCCGTTGCACCGCGAACGGCGGCGTGTCGGCGGCGAATGCTTCGCGATGATCATCGCTTCACCGCGGTGGGCGGCGCCGGTCATGCGGCGCCGAGGGGTCGACGTCGATGCGTCGAAATCGCAGGGTGTCATTCGATGGTTCTTTCATCGGGTGACGGGCTCGGTCGGTGCTTGTAACACCGGCCGGGCCGCTTTATTGTATGCGACGTTGTCGCTGGAGAAATTTATAGCACGAACATGCGTTCGTGATCAATGCTTTGTTGCGACGATGTTGCGCCGGGCGCTCTTCGATGCGGCGAGCGCCTTGGAATGCCGACGGGGTTGACATTCCGGGCCAATAACGGTATGGTTATATAACGTTATGGTTAATAGTGCGAAACTCGACGGCGTCTTTGCGGCGCTGGCGGATCCGACCCGGAGGCGAATCGTGGAGCGGCTCGCTCGCGGCCCCTTGACGGTCGGCGAGATCGCATCGGGATTCTCCATATCGCAGCCTGCGATCTCTCGCCACGTCCGCGTGCTCGAAGAGTCGGGCCTCCTCGAGCGGCAGGTTTCCGGCCGCGTGCACCACTGCACGCTTTCGCCCAAGGTCATGCACGCGGCATCCTCTTGGATCGACAAGCAGACCGCGTTCTGGAACGCCACGCTCGATCGCCTCGGCGATCTTCTCGAAGATTCTCCTCAACGAAAGAAGAAGACATGAGTGAAACCGCTACGCCGGCCGTTCCGGCGCTCGTCCTGCGCCGTACCTACAACGCTCCGCGCCAACGCGTGTTCGACGCCTGGACGAAACCCGAGCTCGCCGTGAAGTTCTTCGGCCCCGGCGACGTCACCATACCGGAGATGGAGATGGACCCGCGAACCGGCGGGACGTACCGCATCGTGATGCTCATGCCGGACGGGGAGCGTATGGACATCGGCGGCACGTATCGCGAGGTGCGCCCGCCGGAGCGGCTCTCGATGACGTGGCGGTGGGAAGAAGACGATCCGGCCGACGAGTTCGACACGCTGCTGACGCTGGAGTTCAACGAGGTCGCCGGCGGGACGGAAGTCGTCCTCACGCACGAACAGCTCGCCTCGGTGGAATCGCGCGACCGCCACGCAGACGGCTGGGGCAAGATCCTGGATCAGCTCGCCAGCGCGGTCTGACGCTCCTCATCGCTCGCGGCGGCGGCCGCCCGCCGTCGCGGACGATTAGTTCGAAGCACTCGCCAAAGTCCGCCGACGTCGAGCTCGCCGGCAAATGGGGACGGCCTACGACCCAGGCGGCGGCGTGAGGCGGTCCAACACTGGCAGGTCGCCGCGCTCGGCACGTTCGTCTAACCTCCGAAACTGCTCGCGCACCCATTCCTTGGGCGGCGACGGAGGAAGATCAATCAGTGATTCATCGGGACGCTCCCGCAGCGTCTGTTGCGTTGCAATCAACTGCGAACCAAGGAGCGCGATCAGCATTCGCGTCTTTCGACCAAGAACGTTGATGGCTACGCTATGGTCCTCAAGCACAACGTCAAGGAGCGGAACAAACCACGGAGGGGTTTTCTTCAGAAAGTGGCGCTCGTCGTCCTCGGTGATTGCAAGCTTCAACGGCGGATGAGAAAACTCGTTACGAAGTCGTGCCAACGCCATCAGGGCTTGATATAGAAGTTCCGGTATGAGCTTTTCGCGCAGCGCAATAAGCGACTTCTTTGAGAACTCAATATGAGGTGCAAGCCTTTCGAATCCTGGGAAGCGTATTGCCAACACTTCAATAAGTCTAATTTCGATCATTAATTGCCCACGCAGAACAGCGGTTTGATCATCGTCAAGCAATAGGATGCGCAGTAGCTCAGCTACTTCATCTTGATTTAAGACCCGCTCAACCAGCTCTGTGCCGTCGTCCATTCTACAATTCTTCCCGAGCGCGTAGCGGCGCCACTCAATCCGGGTTGGTAGGCGTTGGAGGCGCTTGATACCCGCGCTGCCCGGTTTCCGCCCACGTACCGGGCGAGAATCCAGGGTCCCAAGTTCGTGCGATCAGCACGTTTCAGCCGATCGATGAGGGCTTGGACTTCTTGACGGGACGGCGCGACGGCTTTCCCGGCTTTGTTGAAGATTGACGGGCGAGACCTTGGCCGCACAGGATCGGCGTGTAACCTGCACGGGTGTCCATCGCCGGCGTAGCTTCCAGAGCGGTTGCTTCGTTCGTGCGCGTCCAGTTAGCTTCGCCGTCCATCATACCGCACTACAATGCCGGGGTACAGTTGTTCTGTCAGAAAATCGCTTGGCGTTAGTTAGTTCGGCACGGCTGTCGAACTCCGTCGAGGGGGTTGTCACATCCCTAACCGCCACCGGCCGGCCGCTCGTTCGCTCGCCGGCTCGCCGCCTGTCACGACCTTCGTCCGACGACATATTAGCTAACGGTTTAATAGCCTATCAAGCCGAGCGAACGGCGTTCGCACTGCGTGCCCCTCCTACTTGACGGCGGCCCCTTGTTTAGGGCACACTAACAGCACTAGGCCTACGCGGCAATTGGTCGTGCGGTTTAGCCCGGTATGTCCGGAGCGGAGCGGAAGATTATGGCTTGCCGGCCAAATCGGGGGCTCCAAAGGCGCAAGCTGCTCCCAGCACACCACGGCAGAGAGACTGTAGTAAAAAGCGCATCGGTAAGAATGATGCGCTTTTTCATGTGCGGAATGGCGATGAAATGACCGACTGGCGCGCCTTGATCTTTGATACGCTGCGCGACTTAGGAGCGGATCAGCGGCTGATACCTGGTAGTCGCTTAATGCAGGAGTTGGCCCGTCGAAGCTCTGGTGAGGACACTGACTTCCGGGTTCATTTGAAAAACGTCGGGCTGTCATTCTCGAAATTCTTGTCGCAATTTCGACCCGAAATTATTGTAGACATCCGGGGAGCCCGCGACATGCTGGTCGGTCTCCCAGGAGCTACCGAGGGTCCGCCGCTCACAGAACCGCGCCAACTACGTGAAGATGTATACAAGGCATTTACGCGGGTCGAGGCGCAGCCGTACAATTACTCAAGATCGCACAACCTGTTTACACAAGAACAACTTCCAGCCGAAGACGTCGTCCCCGGGCCGACAATTACAACTGAGTTGCTGATCGAAGAGCGCAAGGAGTTTGCACAAACGCAGCCGTCTGATGTTAGTACAGACCTCATGGCAGCACTCGATGATCCTGCTCCACTGACCGCGTATCTGCACGCGCTCGGTAAGCGGCGACTCCAGCGGCCGTGGCGCAGATTTCGCCTCGCAAAACTCGCCGATCGAGTTGCAGCATGGGCAGAAGCAAGCGGACTGCCGCTTCACCCTGAATGGTTCAACGAAGCTGGGCCGCTCACTGCGACGCCGGCCCGGCGTGTCATAGATTTGATTCTCGCCGAAATGACGGACGATGAGGTTCGTTCGCTCTTAGTCCCTGTTCGAGCGGTTGAGGTCGTGATCCGAAAAGCCAGCGCTTCCGTACCGCGTGACTGAGAATGCGACTGTGCTTGTTGGCCGGGACGCCACAATATTTGCGACAAAGAGCACCGCGGTTTCGTCTCGAGCGCGACGGGTGGGCATTCCGCGCGATCGATAGTCGCAAGCCGAAAGTGGAACTCGGAGATATTTGGGACACCGTTGTTCGGGAGGCAGATAACTATGCCGACGACGATGGAGTCCATGTATTTGCTTTCTTCCGGTCTTGGGATGATCGCGGCACTTACGAGTCAAGCCTCCTTCTTCGGCACCGGCTGGTTTGGTTAACACCGGACGATCAACGAGAAATGGAGCAGGGCCGATTTGCCGCTCGCATTAACGAACTGTTGGCATTCGAGGAAGCGTGGCAGACGCGCGTTCGCCCGGCCGACGTTAGGGATGCTCTCATCCTTCCAGACCGCGCATTCCAGGCACGACCGCCGCTAAGTCATTTATGGAAGCGATCGGCTCGAGTAACGAGTGCCGGTAATGAGACGCTTGAAGAGATTGAGGCTCAGAGACGGGCGTTTCGAGAAATGTATTACCGGCTAGCGGGTGACTTGCGCGGTCGCTGGCTCGATGAGGGGCGCCGCGTTTTCGAGGTGCCCAATCCGCGAGATTGGCATGCCCACACGGTGCCAGCGTCCCAGCGGTGGAAATTTAGTTGGCGCATACCCCATGGTTTCCACTACGATGTCACGCGAGAGCGGGGCGGCGCTTTCACCGTCCAAGATGAGACCGGGATCCCTAAGCAGTACGCAACACATGTCAATATCGATCCTTTGAATTTTCATCGGAGATAGCCCGTTTTCTTAAGGGCTTCGCTCGGCAGCGTAATGGCTCGTCGAAGCAGGGTTCGAAAATTCGATCTAGCCTATTAGCGAATATTGCCGGCGACTGGCCAGTGTGCTGAGACGGCCGGAAACGCTGCCTTCAGACCGCCGGAATCAGTTTAGTCGTCGAGCGTCCGATCAATGCGATCCAGCGTTTGCATCGCCGTCACGCACTGCATTACACTGGCATTCGGTGCACGAGCTTCACGGATCGCGGTAATAAACTCCCGATCCTGCAACTCAATGCCGTTCATAGATACGGCCACTCCGCTGAGGTCGATCGGGTTGTTCTTGCCATCGAAGAGATCGTCGTAGCGGGCGATGTACGTCCCGTTGTCGCAGATGTACCGGAAGAACGTCCCGAACGGCCCGTCGTTGTTGAACGACAGCGACAATGTACAGATCGCGCCGGACGATGGAACTTTCATCAAAATGCCCATGTCCATTGCGATGCCGAGTTGCGGGTGGATCGGGCCTTGGACGCCTTCGGCGACCGAGGCTTGTTCGCCGGTTTGGTATTGGAAGAGGTCCACCGTGTGGCAGGCGTGGTGCCAGAGAAGGTGGTCGGTCCAGCTGCGCGCTTGGCCGGCGGCGTTCATGTTCGTGCGGCGGAAGAAGTACGTTTGTACGTCCATCTGCTGGATCTTTAGCTCGCCGGCTTTGATGCGGTTGTGGATCCATTGGTGGCTGGGGTTGAAGCGGCGGGTGTGGCCGCCCATTGCGATGACGCCTGTTTCTTGTTGGACCTTCACCAGGCGTTCCGCGTCGGCCAGGTTGTCGGCGATCGGGATCTCGATCTCGACGTGTTTGCCGGCGCGCATCACCTGTTCGGCCTGCGCGGCGTGCATCTGCGTCGGCGTCGCGAGGATCACCGCGTCGAGGCCCGGTTGCGCCAGCGTCTCCGCGAGGTCGCCGGTCCAGTGCGGGATGCCGAACTTCTTCGCGACCTCCTCGGCCTTCTCGCGCGTGCTGCCGGTCAGCGAGATGACCTCGGCGTCCGGGATGTTCTGAAGCGCCTCCAGGTGTTTGACGCCGAACGCTCCTTGGCCGGCGACTGCGATTTTCATGAGTGGGGCTGATCCTTCGCGGGGTGGTTGGGGCGTTGGCTCATCCTTCGACAAGCTCAGGATGACATTGCGGTTGCGCGGACGTTCGGGTTTTCCAGGATTAGGTGCCCTACGGCGGTGTTTGAGGCTGGGACGTGGTAGAAGCGGTAGACTTCCTTGGCGTCGTCGGCTAGGGCGCCGCGCATGATTAGCCACATCACCATTTCGATGCCTTCGGAGCCGGCTTCGCGCACGTAGTCGACGTGCGGGAGTTTCACGAGCGCCTCTGGGTCGGTGGTGAACTTGTCGAGGAAGTTCGTGTCGAACTCGCGGTTGATCAGGCCGGCGCGCGGACCTTGCAGTTGGTGCGACATGCCGCCCGTGCCGAAGACGACCACGCGCAGCGGGCGGTCGAACGACTCGACCGCTTTGCGGATCGCCTTGCCGAGCATGTAGCAGCGGTGGCCGGTCGGGGGCGGGTACTGCACCACGTTCACGCAGAGCGGGATCACGTGCACCGGCCATTCCGACGGCTGGCCGAACATCAGCGAGAGCGGCACCGTGAGGCCGTGGTCGACCTCCATCTTGTTGACGATCGTCATGTCGAACTCGTCGAGGATCAGCGACTGCGCCATGTGCCACGCGAGTTCGGGGTGGCCTTTCACGACAGGTACCGGGCGCGGGCCCCAGCCTTCGTCCGCCGGCGGAAACTCCGCCGCGCAGCCGAGCGCGAACGTCGGGATCACCTCGAGCGAGAACGCCGACGCGTGGTCGTTGTAGACCAGGATAACCACGTCGGGCTTCAGCTCCGCGATCCACTTCTTCGACGGTTCGAAGCCCGCGAACAGCGGCTGCCAGTACGGCTCGTTCGTCTTTCCGAGGTCGATCGCGGCGCCGATCGCCGGGACGTGCGAGCTCGCGACGCCGGCGAGGATCTCAGCCATGCTTCTCCCACTCCGATTTGCTGCGGTTGCCCTCGGGCGAGCGCCCGCCTTCGCGCATCATCCGCGCGTAGTCGTCCTGCGTCGAGCTCGTCATGATCGCCGCGATCTGCTGGAACGAGAGGCCGTCGCATGCCGCCAGTTTCGCGGTGTAGTAGATGTTGCCGCCGAGCTCGAGCATGCGGTTCCAGTTGCGGTCAAGGATCGCTTGCGTCTGTTCCGGCGTCATCGCCCACTTCGCGAGGTATGCGCGCTCGTCGGCGCGGAACGCGTCGCGGTTCTCCGGCTTCATCAGCGACATGCAGAACATGTTCAGGTGATAGCCTTCGCGCGAGCGGTTCGCGTCGAACAGAATCGTCCCCGGGATGTCCTCGAAGCCCTGGTCGCTCATCGCGCGGCGTTTTCCGGCCAGTAGAGCCGGTTCGGGTTGTCGACCAGGAGTTTCTGCTGCAGCTCCGGCGTCGGCGCGATGCGCGGGATCAAGTCGACCAGCTCGCCGTCGTCGGGGACGATCCACGTCATGTTCGGATGCGGCCAGTCGGTGCCCCACAGCACGCGCTCGGGTAAGCGCTCCACCAGCGTCCGCTGGAACGGGATGACGTCGTCGTACGGCGGGCCCGCGACCGTCAGCCGTTCGGGGCAGCTCACCTTCGTCCAGATGTTCTCGTGCTCGTCGAGCAGCCGCACGAACCGCTGGAAGTCCGGGTGGTCGACGCCCTTCGCGATGTCGGGCCGGCCCATGTGGTCAACGACGATGATCCCGGGCAGCGAGGTGATGAACGGCGTGAGCCCTTCGAGATCCGGCGCCTCGAAGTACACGACGATGTGCCAGCCGAGCGGCGCGATCTTCTCCGCGACGCGCAGGTAGTTCTCGCGCGGCGTCGCGTCGACCAGCCGCTTCACGAAGTTGAACCGCACGCCGCGGACGCCGGCCTCATCGAGCTCCTTGAGCTCGTCCTCGGTGATGTCGTACCGCACCACCGCGACGCCCTTTGCGCGCCCGTCGGAGCCTTGCAGGGCGTCGACCAGCGCGGTGTTGTCGCGGCCGTGGCAGCTCGCCTGGACGATCACGTTCTTGTCGAAGCCCAGGAAGTCGCGCAGCTCGAAGAGCTTCTCCTTGGGCGCGTCGCACGGCGTGTACTTCCGTTCCGGCGCGTACGGGAACGTGTCGCCCGGGCCGAAGACGTGGCAGTGCGCGTCGACCGCGCCGGTCGGCGGTTTGTACGACGGTTTGCGCGGGCTCGGATGGAACGGGCGGTAGTTCGCGTCCATCGTGAACGTCGCGCTCATCGGGCGGTCTCCGACAGCTTCGCGAGCTTCGGTGCGAGGCGCGGGTAGACGCGCGCGGCGTTCTCCGAGAAGATCTTCCGTTTGTCGGCGTCGCTCAGCGGGAGCGCGTCGATGTAGCGCTTCGTGTCGTCGTAGTTGTGGCCGGTCGTCGGGTCGACGCCGCGCACCGCGCCGACCATCTCCGAGCCGAAGATGATGTTATCGACCGGGATCACCTTCGCGAGCAGGTCGATCCCGGGCTGGTGGTAGACGCAGGTGTCGAAGAAGACGTTGTTCAGCAGCAGCTCGTCGAGCGGCGGGCGTTTCATGTCCTGAGCGAGACCGCGGTAGCGGCCCCAGTGGTACGGCACCGCGCCGCCGCCGTGCGGGATCACGAAGCGCAACGTCGGGAAGTCCTTGAACAGGTCCGAGGTCAGGAACTGCATGAACGCGGTCGTGTCGGCGTTGATGTAGTGCGAGCCGGTCGTGTGGAAGTCCGGGTTGCACGACGCGCTGACGTGCACCATCGCGGGGACGTCGAGCTCGACCATCTTCTCGTAGAGCGGGTACCACGCGCGGTCGGTGAGCGGCGGGCTGTCCCAATAGCCGCCCGACGGATCGGGGTTCAGGTTGCAGCCGATGAAGCCGAGCTCGTTCACGCAGCGTTAGAGCTCCGCGACGCTGTTCGCCGGCGGAACGCCCGGCGATTGCGGGAGCTGGCAGACGCCGACGAAGTTCTCCGGGTAGAGCTCGCAGACGCGCGCGATCAAGTCGTTGCACGCGCGCGACCACGCCGCGCTCGTCGCCTCGTTCCCGATGTGGTGGCCCATCCCGGAGGCGCGCGGGGAGAAGATCGTCAGATCGCTGCCGCGCTCGCGCTGCAGCTTCAGCTGCGCGTTCTCGAGGCTCGCGCGAATCTCGTCGTCGGTGATGTGGGTGCTGTCGGGCGAGGGGGCCGGCGAGCCGTCCTTCAGCGCGGCGATTTGCGCGTCGCGGAAGTCGATGAGCTGTTTCGGGGCGGTCGTGTAGTGGCCGTGGCAGTCGACGATCAAGCGAGAGCTCCTTGCAGCGTGTTGTCCCAGATCGTGCTCGGCACGAAGACCTCGCCGCGCATCAGCGCGCGCGCCGTGCGCAGCAGCGCCGAGCGCTCGACCCGCGGATTCCCCGAGCCGTCGTCGACGAGCAGCATCTCAACCGTGAAGAACCCGGTCGGGTGCTCGATGTCGAGCGTGCGTGCGCCGAGCCGCGCGCCGTCGCCGCCCGCGACGAACTCGGCCGCGACCGTCCCCGGATACGCGCACGCCGTCGCAACGCTCACCGCGCCGAAGACGCCGATCGCCTTGTGCACTTTCTTCGGGATGAAGTTGCGCGTCGAGACCGCGCCGCCGTGCTCGGGCGGCGCGACCAGGCACATCTTCGGCACCGTCTTGTTCGTCACGTCGCCGAGGTTCATCAGCCGGCCGGCGGCCAGGCGCACGCGTTCGACGCGCGCTTTCAGCTCGGTATCGGCTTCGAGCTCGTCCGGCGACTCGTGGCCGGTCTTGCCGAAGTCCGAGGCGCGCATCACGACGACCGGCATCCCGTTGTCGATCATCGTCACCTCGACGCCCTCGACGGTGTCGCGCGCGTTCCCGGTCGGGAGCAGCTTTCCGCCGGTGCTCGAGCCCGCGATGTCGAGGAAGTCGATTACGATCGGCGCCGCGGTCCCGGGGACGCCGTCGATCCGCGCGTCGCCGTCGTAGCGCACGCGGCCGCCCGGGGTCTGCACCGTCGCGACCGCGATGCTCGCGGTATTGACCATGTGGATGCGAACCTTGGTCTCGCCGTTCTCGGCCGGGACGAGGCCCTGCTCGATCGCGAACGGCCCGATTCCGGCGAGCATGTTGCCGCAATTCTGCGAGCCGTCGACGCGTGGCTCGTCGGGCACCACTTGGAGGAAGAGATAGTCGACGTCGGCGTCGTAGCGCGTTGAGGGCGAGACGATTGCGACCTTGCTGGTGAGCGTGTCGGCGCCGCCGATCCCGTCGATCTGGCGCACGTCGGGCGAGCCCATCGCGGCGAGCAGCACGCGGTCGCGCGTCTGTTGGTCGCTCGGCAGATCGGAGGCGAGGAAGAACGGGCCTTTCGAGGTGCCGCCGCGCATCAGCGTGCAGCGGATCGCGGTTTGCGTCACGACCGCCTGCCCTCCGCGAGCGCGCGCGCGTCCTCGTAGTACGTCAGGCCTTTCGCGGCGAGCTTGTCGCGCATCGAGTACACGTCCAAGCCGACCTCGCCGGCGGCGAACCGCGCGCGGCTCTTCGCCTCTTTGTCGATCCGCGCGGCCGACGCGTCGAGCGCTTCACCGATGCGCCGTCGCGGCACGACCATCACGCCGTCGTCGTCGGCGACGATGATGTCGCCCGGGTTCACGAGCTGTCGCGCGCACACGACCGGCAGGTTGATGTCGCCGAGCGTCTCTTTCACCGTGCCTTGCGCCGAGATCGCCTTCGACCACACCGGGAAGCCCATCTCTTCGAGCGTCCGCACGTCGCGACAGCCGGCTTCGAGGATGAGTCCTTGGACGCCGCGGCCTTTGAGGCAGCCGCCGAGGAGATCGCCGAAGTAGCCGTCCTCGCACGGCGAGGTCGGGACGACGACGAGCACGTCGCCCTCCTGCATCAGCTCGATCGCGACGTGGATCATCCAGTTGTCGCCGGGCGGCACGCTGACCGTGACGGCGCTTCCGGCGATCGACGCGCCGCGGTAGATCGGCCGCATGTACGCGGCCATCAGCCCGGTTCGGCCGATCGCTTCGTGGACCGTCGCTACGCCGCGCTCCGCGAGCGGGAGCAGATCGGCCGGCGGTGTGCGCTCGATGGTTCGTACGACGGTGCCGCTCATCAGACGCCCGGTTTTCACATCGCGCCGCGCGGCTTCCTGGACGAGGAATGTCGCATCCTGGCGGCAGGGCCTCGCTTGCCGCCGCACGATGAGGAAACCGCCGCCGTCGGGCGAAACCGCAGTGCGCCGATGAAGCGACCGAACACGTGGGCTTGATCGAGGACCTGGTCCTCGCGAACCGGATCCTCTACGCGCGCGGCGTGGTGGACGGTTTTGGCCACGTCAGCGTGCGGGACGACCGCGATCCCGAGCGGTTCTTCCTTGCGCGGAACATGGCGCCGGCGCTGGTCGGGGTCGAGGACGTCATGACGTTCGCACTGGACGGGACGCCGCTCGGCGACCCGCGCGTGCCGTACCTCGAGCGCTTCATCCACGGCTCGGTCTACCGCGCGCGGCCGGACGTCGGCGCGGTGGTGCACAGCCATTCGCCTGCGATCATCCCGTTCGGGCTGGTGCGCGAGGCGGTGTTCCGGCCCGTGTTCCACATGGCGTCGTTTCTGCGCGGGCCGATTCCGGTGTTCGAGATCCGCGAGGCGGTCGGGCCGGACAACGACATGCTCGTGCGCGACGAAGCGATGGGCGACGCGCTCGCGCGCGTGCTCGGCGACGGACCGACGGTGTTGATGCGCGGTCACGGTTCGACGACGGTCGGGCGCACGGTGCAAGAAGCGGTGTTCCGCGCGGTCTACGCGGAGACGAACGCGCGCATCCTGGCCGACGCGCTGCATCTGGGCCCGGTCACGGACATGAGCGCGACCGAAGCGGCACGCTCGGCGGCCTCGAACGCGGGCCAGATCGCGCGGGCCTGGGAGCTCTGGACGCGCGAGATCGGCGAGATCAAGTAGGGGCGGTCGCCACTAGCTGCGCTCGAGGTTGAGCTTCAGCTTGCGGAGCGACGCGCGAAGTGCTTCGAGCTCGGCCGCGGCGAAGTCGGCGGTAGCGCCGTTGATGACCTCGGCCGCGTAGCCGAGGAGCGGCTCGCGCAGCCCGCGCCCGCGCGCGGTGAGATGAATGTGGATCTTGCGCCGGTCCTGCGTGCTGCGCACGCGGACGAC
The DNA here is from genome assembly GCA_036264835.1 of Candidatus Elarobacter sp. Lineage (GTDB taxonomy): Bacteria > Vulcanimicrobiota > Vulcanimicrobiia > Vulcanimicrobiales > Vulcanimicrobiaceae > Vulcanimicrobium. The sequence continues at coordinate 10,181 of DATAQE010000077.1, read as the reverse complement.
GAGGTCACGCTTCTCCATCGCGTCGATCGTCGCGACCGTCGACTGCTCTTGGATCGCGATCCGGTCGCTGAGCTCGCGCTGCGTGAGCGCTTCTTGCTGCCACAGTTCACGCAGGACGAAGTACTGGCTCAGCGTCACATCGTGCGCGACCAGCCGAAGCTGCAGCTTCGCGAGAATCAGGCGCGACGTATCGCGGATGAGGTAGCCAATGCTGCGCGACGGATCGGCGTCGAACGCGACCGCGGCACGTCTCATGTGGCCGCATCCTGCGGATCGAGAATTGCGCGCAGCCGTAGCGTGAGCTGCGCCGCGTTCGCATCGGGCTTGCCCGGCGTGCTTCCGTTCGCGACGCTGTCGCCGGATGTCGGCGCAGCGGCGGCGGTGCCGATGCCGAGGTAGCGTTCGACGATCTGCGGTGAGTGCAGTAGCTCGGTTCCGCGGCCTTCGGCGACGATCGAGCCGTTCTCGAGGACGTAGCCGCGGTCGCTCGCGGCGAGCGCCATGCGGGCGTTCTGTTCGGCGATCAACACCCCGATGCCGGCGCCGCGCAGGTCGCGCAGGATCGCGAAGATCTGCTCCACGAGGATCGGGGAGAGCCCGAGCGAGGGTTCGTCGAGCAGCAGCAGACGCGGGCGCGCCATCAGGCCGCGTCCGATCGCGAGCATCTGCTGCTGGCCGCCGGAGAGTTCGGCTGCCGGACGGTCGCGGCGGTCGCGCAGCACCGGGAATCGCGTCAGGACGTCGTCGAGGCGGCGGTTGAGTTCCCGGGCGCCGGCTTCGCGGCGGACCGCGTACGCGCCGAGGCGGAGATTCTCTTCGACGGTCAGCCCGCCGAAGACGTCGCGGCCTTCCGGAACGTGCGCGATCCCTCGCGCGACGCGGCGCGGTCCGGGGATGCGGCTCACGTCCGTGCCGTCCAGCAGCACCGCGCCGGTGCGCACGCGCACGAGTCCGGAGATCGTCTTGAGCAGCGTGGACTTGCCCGCGCCGTTCGCGCCGACGAGCGCGACGGTCTCGCCCTCCGCGACGGAGAGCGCGATTCTGCGCAGGACCGTCGCGGCGCCGTAGCCCGCGTCGACGTCGCGCAGCTCGAGCATCATGGCGTCACCGCCGCGCGGCCGACGTATGCTTCGATGACGGCCGTGTTCGCCTGGATCTCGGCGGGCGAGCCTTGCGCGATCAGTCTGCCCGCATCGAGGACGAGGACGTGGTCGGCGATCCCCATCACCAGCGACATGTTGTGCTCGACGACGAAGACCGTCGTACCCGCGTCGTGGATCGCGCGCAGGAGTCGCGCGAGCTGCGCGGTCTCGGCGTCGTTCAAGCCGGCGGCTGGCTCGTCGAGCAGCAGCATGCGCGGGCGCGCGATCAGCGCGCGGGCCAGCTCGACGATCTTCTGCGTTCCCAGCGGGAGCGCCGTCGCGTCGCGGTCGCGCACGTTCGCGATCCCTATCGCGTCGAGGAGCGCGTCTACCCGCTCCGTCATCGTGCGCTCTTCACGGCGTGCGCCCGGGAGCGCGAGCGCGTGCGCCCAGATGGGTGCATGCGCGGCGACGTGCATGCCGGCGAGGATGTTCTCGATGACCGTCATGCCGGAGAAGGCGCGCGCGGTTTGAAACGTGCGCACTAGGCCGAGGCGCGCGATCGCGTCACTGGCCTTGCCGATGAGAGGCGTTCCGCCGAAGGTCACCGTGCCAGCGTCGGCGCGGTAGAGGTTCGTCAGGAGGTTGAAGAGCGTCGTCTTGCCGGCGCCGTTCGGGCCGATCAGCGCGGTCAGCGTGCCGGCGGGGACGTCGAACGAGACGTCGTCGACCGCGATGACGCCACCGAAGGACTTGCGGAGGTTGCGGATTTGCAGGTCGCTCACGATGCGGTGCCCTGCGTTCGCGGTGCGGTGGCGGACCCTTCGACAAGCTCAGGGTGACGGGGCGCGGTGATCGGGCGGTCTTGCGATGGTGGTGCGGCGTCGCGGTGTTCGTCGCGCTTCGCGAAGGCGCCGGTGATCAGCCCGAGGATGCCTTGCGGGAGTAGGAGCAGCCCAGCGACCAGCACGGCGCCGGTGAAGAGCGTCTTTGCTTGGTTCAGCGGCTGGATCGCAGTCGGGAGGAGCACGATCAAGAGCACGCCGAGCAGCGGGCCGGCGAGTGATCCTTCGCCGCCGATGACGAGCATCGTCACGTATTCGAGCGAGCGGGGCGTGCTGACCATGTCGGGCGAGAGGAACTGGAAGTAGTACGCGTAGAGGCTGCCGGCGAGCGATGCGCATGCGGCGCCGATCATGAACGCGTAGAGCTTGTAGCGCGGCACGTCGATGCCGAGCGCGAGGGCGGCGGTCTGGTCGGTGCGGATCGCGCGGAGCGCGCGGCCGAAGTCCGTGCGCAGCGCGTTCGCTAGCAGGACGAAGACCGCGAGTGCGACGGCCCACACGAGGTAATAGTTCGCGCGCGCGTCCGCGAAGATGAAGCCGCCGAGTGAGAAGTGCGGGATGCCGGTGAGGCCCGACGGCCCGCCGGTGAGGTCGCTCACGCCGACCGTCAGCGTGTCGACGAGCAGCCCGAACGCCAGCGTCGCGAGTGCCATGTAGATCCCGCGCAGCCGCACGGTGATGAACGCCAACACCATCGCGCAGGCGAGCGACGCGACGAGACCGACGACGATCCCGCCGAGCGGCGGGACGTGATACCGCACCGTCGCGATCGCCGCACCGTATCCGCCGAGCGCGACGAACGCCGCGTGCCCGAGGCTGATCTGTCCCGCATAGCCCATCAGCACGTCGAGCCCCATCACCGCGATGAACACTAGCCCCGCGATCGTCAGCGACGTCACCACCCCGCCGCTCGCGACCGCGGGCAGCAGCGCGATCACCACCGCCGCAGCGATCACCGCGATCCGCGCCGCGCGCGGATCAAGCCGCGCACGAACGCCGATCGGATGCGCCGCGGCGGCGCGGTTGTCCTCACGCCGCGCGCCGCGCCCGAAGAGGCCGTTCGGCCGCAGCACCAGCACCGCGAGCAGCAACGCGATCGCCAGCGTCGTCGCGAAGATCGACGAGACGTATCCGGCGCCGAGCTGCTGCAGTACGCCGATCCCGAGCCCGCTCACCAGCGCGCCGACGAACGAGCCCATCCCGCCGATCGCCACCGAGATGAACCCGTACACCGTGAAGAACCGCCCGCCGTCGAACTGCGGCGAGACCAGCGGTCCGACCGCGATCCCGCTCAGCGCGCCGAGCACCGCCGCCGCGACGTACGAGAACACGCGCACGCGCTCGACGTCGATTCCCATCAGCGTCGCGGCGCTCGGGTTCTCCGCGCACGCGCGCAGCGCGCGGCCGAACGTCGTGCGCTGCAGCACGTACCACAGCGCGCTCACCACGACCGCGGTGATGCCGAGCGCCCAGAACGCCTGCGTCGGTACGTTGACCCCGCCGATCACCACCGGCCGGAACCCGGAGAACGGCGGCAGCTGATACGGCTGGCTCCCCCACACCAGCAGCGCCGCGCCCTCGAACAGCGTCAGCAGCCCGCCTGTGAGAATCACCATCCCGCTCGGCGGCAACCGCCGCAATCCCGGCGCGAACACGACGACCGCGACGACGAGCCCGATCACCGCGGCCACGGCGAGCGCCGCAAGCGCCGCGAGCGCGACCGGCCATCCCAGCGTCTGCTCGAACGAGTACATCGTGAGCGCGCCGAGGATCACGAACGCGCCCTGCGCGAGGTTCACCGTCCCGGTGACGCGGTAGACCAGCGCGAACCCGATCGCGACGAGCCCGAAGACCGCGCCCTGCACGAGCCCGCCGATCGCGATCGCGAGGGCGGCGGCCATCTACCGGATCGGGTCTCCGCCGGGCTTGCTGACCGGCACGAAGAGCTCTTTCGCGCCGTCATAGCGCACCATCACCGCGTTGCCGACGCCGAGTCCGCGGTGGTCGCCGGAGCGGAAGTCGTACACGCCGTGCGTCCCGATGTAGCCGTGCAGCCCGTCGATGTAGTCGCGCACTTGCGCGGCGGTCGCGTTCGTGCCCAGATGCCGGAGCGCGTCGACGGTGATCATCGCCGCGTCGAACCCGAGCCCTTGTCCGAGATCAGGGCGCGCCGGCGCGAGCGCCTTGTCGAACTCCTCGATCGGCGCGCGCAGCGGCCCGCGGATGTCCTTGGGATCGCGGAAGTACTGCACGCCGGCGAAGTAGAGCTCCTTGGGCAGGAACTTCGTGTACTGCTTCATCTGCGCGTAGATGATGTTGCCGTTCCCCGCGCCGATCGGGATGTCGATCCCGGCGTTCGCGATGTCGCGCAGCACCGTGCCGAACGGCGTCCCGGTCGTCCACGCGACCAGCACCTGCGGGTTCGCCGCCTTCACGCGCTGCAGCTGCGCCGTGACGGTCACATCGCTGGGGTTGAAGTGCTCGCGCGCGACGAGCTGCGTCCCCTTGTTCTCGGGCGCGGCGAACGCGGCGTCGAAGTTGCGCTCGGCGTCCTGACCTGTCGCGTCGGTCGAGGTCATCACGGCGATCCGGTTCCAGCCCTTCTTGTGGAAGTAGCGGACCATGATAAGCGCGAGGTCCTTCGTCGAGACGCTGCTCGAGAACGTGTAGGTGTTCCGGTCGGGATGGATCCCCGGCGAGAAGCAGTACTGCATCGGGCCGTTGTCCTTCACGACGGCCAGCATCGCGTTGCAGATCGCGACCAGCGAGGAGCCGAGTATCACCGGGACGTGTTTGTCCATCACGCCGCGCGTCAGCTGCACAGCGATCTGCGGGTTCGACTGATCGTCCTGCACGACGAACCGGATCTTGCGCCCGCGGATCCCGCCGTGCGCGTTCGTGATCTTCTCGACCGCGTCCAGCGCCTGCTTTTCTTCCGTGCCGAGGAACGCCGCGCTGCCGGTGAGCGAGAGCACCGCGTTGATCTCGTACGGCGGCTGGTCCGCGGCGCGCACCGAGGCGCCGGCGGCGCACAGCACGGCGAGCGCGGCGGTCAGCGCCGCGAGGCGATGGGAGAGGCGGGGGCGAGCAGGCGTCACGGCGTCCTCCGTCCGGGTCGGGGTGCTTGAATCGGGAGGCGTTTCTCCGATATACTTCGCAAACCTTACCTTCGGGCTCTCGAAGTAAATCGGTTTCAGGAGACCAGCGATGCTCTCACGGCAAGAGAACGAGCGGCTGACCCGGGTCGTGGACGCGCCGATGGGCGAGATGATGCGCCGCTTCTGGGTCCCGGCCTGCCTCGGCGAAGAGGTCGCGGAACCGGACTGCGCGCCGCTCCGCACGCGCATCTTCGGCGTCCCGCTCGTCGCCTTCCGCGACACCGCCGGGCGGCTCGGGATCCTCGACGAGCGCTGCCCGCACCGGCTCGCCTCGCTCGCGCTCGGGCGCAACGAAGAGGGAGGGATCCGCTGCGTCTACCACGGCTGGAAGTTCGGCGCCGACGGGCAGTGTCTGGAGATGCCGACGGAGCCCGAAGGCTCGACGTACCGCGAGCGGATGCGGACAGGGAGCTATCCGGTGCGCGCGGCGGGCGGGATCGTGTGGACGTATCTCGGGCCGCGCGGGACCGAGCCGCCGTTCCCCGCGTTCGACTGGACCGCGATGCCGAAGGCGCAGGTCGCGATCATCAAAGCCGGCGAGCGCGTGAACTACCTGCAGGCGGTCGAAGGCGCGATCGACTCCTCGCACAGCTGGTTCCTGCACCGCGACACGATCTGGGACTGGAAGAAGCGCAGCGAGCTCTCGAGCGATCTCTCGCCGAAGATCGAGGTGCAGGACGAGCCGTACGGCTTCCGCTACGCCGCGATCCGCAAGCCGAACGAGAACGCGGACGTCGAGAAGTACGTGCGCGTCACGCAGTTCGTCGCGCCGTTCACCGCGCTGATCCCGCGCCCGCTCGACCGCAAGGAGCCGGCGCACGCGCAGATCTTCGTCCCGGTCGACGACGAGCGCACGATGTTCTACGGCGTGTTCTTCAGCCAGAACGGCGAGCCGGTCGACGAGGACGCGCAGCGCCGCAAGCACCACGTCGTCCCCGGCGTCGATCTCGACCGCTGGTGGTTCCGTCTCGCCAGCGAGGAGAACTGGTTCAACCAGGACCGCGAGGCGATGAAGAACGGCAGCTACACCGGGATCAAAGGCTTTACCAATCAGGACATGGCGTGTCAGGAGTCGATGGGCGTCGTCGTCGACCGCGCCCTCGAGCACCTAGGCACGTCGGACGTGGCGATCATCCGCATGCGCCGTCGCATGCTCGATGCGCTTAAGCGCTTCGAGGCCGGTGAGACACCGTTCCAGCAGGCCGGCGTCCCGTACGAACGCCTGCGCGGCGACCAGCGCGTCATCCCGGTCGGCGAGCCGTGGCAAACCGTCGGGGCGTACGCGGAGCCGTCGACGATCGGATCGTGACGCGCGCGCGTCTACGACGCGTCTAGGTCGAGTCGGCGGACCGGCGCTTCGGTGTTGAGCCGCGCGATGAGTTCGTCCGCGGTGAGCGCTTGCGAGAACAAGTGACCCTGCGCCGACGGGCATCCGAATATCTCCAGGATGCCGAGCTCTTCGTCAAGTTCGACGCCTTCCGCGACGACGTGCAGGTTCAGGTCGGCGCCGAGGTGGACGAGCGCGCCGACGATGACGCGGCTTTCGATCCGTGAGCCGAGCTCGCGCACGAACGAGCGGTCGATCTTGATCGCGCTGATCGGGAGCCGGCGCAGGTACGCGAGCGACGAGTAGCCGGTGCCGAAGTCGTCGAGCGCGACGGTCGCGCCCATCTCGGTGAGCTTCCGGAGCACCTGAAGCGTCAGCGGGCGCTCCGACATGACGGCGCTCTCGGTGATCTCGAATTGCACGTCGCCTGCGTCCGCGCCGTGGACGCGCAGCAGTGCGCCGAACCGTTCGGGCAGTGTCGGGTCGGCGACGTCCCAGGCGGAGAGGTTCACCGAGACGCCGGCGATTAGTCCATTCGCGCGCCAGCGCGCGAGGTCGCGCAATGCGTTATCGAGGACCCACGACGTGACGCGCCCGATCAGGCCGACGCGCTCGGCGACCGGCACGAACGAATCCGGGCCCAGCAGCCCGCGCCCCGGATGCACCCAGCGCACCAGCGCCTCCGCCGCGACGGTGCGGCGGGTGTCGAGCGAGACGATCGGCTGATAGCGCAGCGTGAGCGCGTCGCGGGCAACGGCGTCGCGCAGCTCGGTGACGACGGCGAGCGCGTCGGGGTCGCGGTCCATCGCCGGGTCGAACACCGCGAAGGTCGCGTGCTCGTCGCGCGCGCGCTGCATCGCGATGATCGCGTGGCGCGTCATCTCGGTCGCGTCGATCAGCGTCTCGGTGCGCTCCGCAATCCCGAGCGTCACGCGCAACCCCGCGACGTGGCCGTCGACCCGGAACGGCTCGTCGGTCACCGTGGCGACACGCCGCACGAACGCGAGCAGCGCGCTCTCGTCGAGGCCGCGCAGGATCCAGCCGAAGCGATCGCCGTCGACGCGCGCCAGCGTCGCGCCGGGGATCTCGGTGCGCGCGGCGAGCCGTGCCGCGAGCTCGCGCAATGCGACGTCCGCGCCGCGCGGGCCTAGCGTCGCGTTCACGTCGGCGAGGTCTTCGACGTCGAGCACGACGACCGCGAGCGGGTCAGCCGTGCGCAGCGCGGTGAGCAGTGCCTGCTCGAGACGGTCGAGGAACAGCTCGCGGTTCGGCAATTCGGTGAGCGCGTCGTGCGTCGCGCGGTAGGCGAGCTTCGCTTCGAAACCGCGGCGCTCTGACAGGTCGATCGCGACGCCGGCGGCGCCGGCAATCTCACCGTGCGCGTCGCGGATCGGCGCGAAGCGCATCTCGACCGCGATATGGTCGCTCGCGATCGCCTCGACGACCTCCTCGCCCCCGAGCGCGCGCAGCGCGACGTCGCGCAGCGCCGTCATCGCGCCCTCGCGCGTCGGCAGCTCGTCGCCGACCTTCGTCCCGTCGAGCCCGAGCCGGACGAGGTCGCTCCCTTCGCGGAACGTCACCCGGCAGTGCGCGTCTACGGCGAGGAACGCGACCGGCGCGCTCTTCATCACCGAGCGCATCAGCGCTTCGTGGCGCAGCACGGAGGCGTCGATGTGCGCGCGGTCGAGCGCGCTCGCGGCGAACCCGGCGAGCGTCTTCGCGATGACCTCTTGCGGCGGCGTGATCGTCGCATCGGTGCGGAAGCGCAGCACGAGGCGGCCGAAGGTGCGCTTCGGCGTCTCGATCGGCACGGTCAGCGTCTCGCCGCCGTGCGGGCTTTCGGTGAGCTCGGTGTCGCCGTCGGCGCCCGGGCGGTGCTCGACGTGGTGCGTCTCGACGCGGCCGTAGTCCGCGCCGAGCAGGCGCGTCGCATAGCGCACGATCAGCCGCAGCAGCTGATCGACGTTCTCCGCGGCGTTCGCGGCGCGCATCAGCTCGGCGAGTGCGTGCGCGACGTTGCGCTCGCGCTGCGCGCGCGCGAGCAGGCCCATGTTCGCGAGCGTCGGCGCGATCTGCTCGCCGGTCACGCGCATCACGTCGAGCTCGCGCGCGGAGAACTCGCGCTCCGTGTAACTGCGGACCACGAGCACGCCGCGCGGGCGCTCCTCGACGTGGATCGGCACCGCGGCGCCGGCACGGATGTGCAGCTCGCGCATCCACGTCGGGCCCTCTTCGGGCTCGCCGTCCGCGCCCGTCGTGACCGGCCGGTCTTCCGCGAACGCGCGGCCCGCGATCCCCTGTCCCGGGTTGATGACCGGGATCGGGACGTGCATCCGCGGGTCGTTGTCGGCGAGCGCCGTCAGGACTTCTTCGTGCGCGTCCCACCAGTACAGCGCGGCGCCGTCGACACCGAGCAACTGCTTGATGTGGTCGACGACCAGCCCGGCGAGCTTCTCCGGATCGAGCAACGCACTAGCCGCCGCGAGCACCGCTTCGAGTGCCGTGGCCGGTACGTTGTCGACCCTGTGGTCCATCGAGCTGAAGCCTCCACCCCGCACACGTCGCCGCCGAGTGCGGGCGCAGCGTCGTGTACCCTGAGAGGAAGCTTAGATAACGAGATCGGCGAACGGAGGCGCCGATGGGTGAATCGGGTGCGGCGCTCGTGCGTACGCGAATGTTCTGGGAGGTCGTCGGAAGAGCGCTCGGTGCGGCGGCAAAGATATGCGGCTCGCTCGCCGTTGTCGCCGCGTTCGTCGGGACGGTTTGGCTCCTGACGTACGTGGTGATGCGTCCGGGGCACGTCGGTAACCTTGGCGACAGGGCGATCGCCTCGCTCGCATTCCCGGCCGCCGCCTGCGGTGTCTTCGTGCTGGTGATCATCGTGGGGAACATCGCGATGTCGGGCGTTGCGTATTTTCAGTTGAACGGCAGGCGCGTTCGGCGCGGCGCCCGTCCGTGGTCGCCCGCGACTCGCGTCGAGTTCATCCTCTTCACGAGCTTGGCGGTCGCCACGTTCGAGGTTCTGGCCGTCGGTGAAGCGGGCTTTCACGGCGGCATGTGGACGATGTTCGTCGCCCTCGCGCTTGCCGTCGCCGCGACGCTGCCCGCTACGCGGGCCCGGTACCGCGGTCAGTGGCGGGAGGCGCGGCCGACCGTCGTCGCGAGCATCGCCGCCGCCCTGGTGTGGACCACGAGTCTGATCATCGTCGACGGACTCGTGAAGATGCTGCTCGACGAGCGCGCGGAAGGATCGATGCTCGCCGTACAGATCGGTCTTTTCCTCGCGATCGTCCTGCTCTCCGCGCTGATGAACTTTCGTATCGCCGTGAACGGATACGGGTGGCTGCTCGCGGCGGCGGTCGTCGTCGTCGGTTTGCTGCTGGTCGGCGCGCTCCGGCCTCTCTCCGCGTTGCCGTTTCGGTACATGCACTACGACGACTACCGGACGACCCTGATCTCCACGGAGAAAGGCGCGTCGTTCCTCGCGTCCGTGGAGCGGCGGTGCTCGCGTGTGACGCGCGCCGGTGCGGACGAATACACGCTGACCGTGCTTTCGTCGCTCGGCGACGACTACGTCGTGCTGTGCAATCCGAACGAGTGGATTCGCGTCCCGAAGCCGGACATCGAGTCGGAGCGCGGAGGCTTCTAGAGACGGTCGCGGTGGTGCGGCGCGTCGAGGTTTTGGAGCGGGCCGATCGGGATGATGCGGGTCGGGTTGATCTCGTCGTGCGTGTAGTAATAGTGGCGCTTGATGTGGTCGAAGTTCACC
>DATAQE010000052.1:0-11086 GCA_036264835.1 Candidatus Elarobacter sp. | reverse complement strand
TTCGATATCGCCGACGTCGCGCGTTTGCGCGATCGGCAGAAGCTGCACATCCTGGTCGACGACGTGCTCGCCGCGGCGATCGGCCGTTTCGCCGCCGACGCCGCGGAGCTGGTCGCGAAACGCCTGCGCGACGACGCGAAGAGCGCGTCCGCCTCGACCGTCGGCGCCGCGCGCGCGGCCGACCGCGAGAACGTCCTCGCGCACCTGCTCGACGCGGTCGCCGCGGAGCGCCTCCCGGTCACCGAGGACGCCGCGCGCGCGTTCGGCGCCGACGCGTCGAGCGGCGCGTGGAGCACCGACATCGAGACCGGCCTGCGCAGCTCGATCGTCCTCGGCGCGCTCGGCGGACCGGCGGTCACGCTCGTCGACGCGATCGCGAAGCGCTTCGCCGCCGCACCGCCCGACGCGTACATGAAGCGCGAGCTGCTCGCCGACCTCGACGCGACGATCTACCCCGCGTTCGACGCGCAGCTCGACGCGTACGTAGACGGGATCGCCGCGCGCGTCGAGACCATCGCGCGCGGGCTCGGCGAGCGCGCCGCAGCGCTCGCGCCGCGCGTTCGCGCCGAGGCGATCGGCCCGCTCGACCGCGCGCTCGCGGCGCACGCCGCGGGAGGCGACCGCCTCGCGCAAGCGCGCGAAGCGCGCGAGCGCGCCGACGACGCGCGCCGGCTGGCGACGCTGATCGAGACGCGCACCGAGGCGTTCGCGCGCGAGAGCCGTGCCGAGCGCGCGGAGCTCGCCGACCCGTCGATCCCGCTCGACCCGCAGGCCGGGACGGCGCGCGTCGCGCCCGCCGACGGCGCGCGCTTCGACCCGCACACCTACGAGCACGGCCTGCGCCCGGAGCGCTGGCGCGTCCCGGTGATCGGCGCGTTCAAGCGCGGCAAGTCGAGCCTGATCAACGCGATCGCCGGCGCGCGCGTCCTCGCCGACGAAGGGGCGGACCTGGAGATGCACTTCCCGGTGCACGTCCGCTACGGCGACGAGCACCGCGCGTACGCGCTCGGCGACGACGCGGGCTGGAACGCGATCTCGCTCGACGAGGCGCTCGATGCGGCATCGCGTACGCCGGTGCTGATCGAGACGCCGTGGACGCTGCCGCGCGAGCTCGTGCTCGTGCACACGCCCGCGTTCGACTCCGGCTTCCCGCTCGCGGCCGAGATCGTGCGCGCCGCATCGTCGGCCGGGAGCGAGATCCTCGCGCTGTTCTCGCGCCAGCTCTCCGACCGCGAGCTCGACCTCTACGCGGAGATCGCGCGCGACGGCAAGGCGATCACGTTCGTGCACACGATGGCCGACCACGAGGACTCGGCCGAGCGCCGCAACGTCGTGATGCTCGCCGACCGCTACCTGCGCGAGCGCGCGATCGTCCCGCAGCGCATCTTCACGACCTCGACGCTCGAGTACCGCGAGGCGGTCGACGCGGGCCGTGCGCCGGCCGGCTGGAACGAGCTGGTCGCACTGCGCTCGACGCTCGAAGCGCACGCCGAGGAGCACATGATGCGCCTCGCGCGCGCCGAGCGCGAGCGCGCCGAAGCGGAACGGCTGGCGAACGCCGCGCCCGCACCGGCCGCGGCCCCGCAAGCGAGCCGCCGCGGCACGTTCTTGGGGCGTCTGTTCGGGCGCTGAAACCTGTCGGCAGGCTGAGAAAAATCAAGGGGGGTCGGACCCGCACCTCCCGAATCGGGCTGGACGTGTCCGACACCTATATCCTCGGCCCGGCGCGCATCGCGCTCGGCGACGGCACGCTGGCCCACGGGAGGGTCGCGGTCGACCGGGGACGCATCGCCCGCATCCTCCCTGAGGACGGGCCCAGTGACTTGCGCCCGCCCGACGGCGCGATCGTCGCCCCGGGGATGATCGACGTCCACACCAACGGCGCCGACGAGTTCCTGTTCAACCGCGACCAAGGGAACGCGGTCGAGGTCGCCTCGCGCGCGTACGCGCGGCAAGGCGCGACGGGCTTCCTGGCCGGGATCATGACGGCGCCCTGGGAGTCGATGATGCACGCGGCCGCCGAGGTGTCGGAGTCCGCGAACCAGCTGGTCGAAGCCGGCGATCCGATCGGCGCGCAGTGCCTGGGGATCCATTTCGAGGGACCGTTCCTGAACCCGAAGTTCAGGCGCGTGCACCGCGGCGAGTGGATCCTGCCCGCGACGATCGACCGCGCGCAGGAGATGATCGAGGCGTGCCGCGGCGCGCTCGTCCTCGTCACGATGGCGCCGGAAGCGGAAGGCGTCGAGAACGTCGCCCGCTTCTTCTTCGACCAGGGAATCGTCTGCAGCGCCGGCCACACCGGCGCTCATTATCGTGAGGGGATGCTCGCGATCGGCGTCGGCTTCCGCACGCTCACGCACGCGTTCAACGCGATGCCGCCGCTCGACCACCGCGATCCCTCTATCCTCGCCGCGTTCATCCAAGAATCGCGCACGACCGTCCAGCTGATCTGCGACGGCTACCACGTCTCGCCGCCGATGGTCGACCTGCTGTACCGCACGCTGCACGACCGGCTCGTCCTCGCGACCGACAACATGCCGCCGGCGGGGACCGGCTACACGATCAAGGACGGCGTCGTGCGCGCGGAGGACGGAACGATCGCGGGGAGCGCGCTGCTGATGGACCAAGCCGTGCGGAACCTGATGGAGTACGCCGACATTCCGTTCGAGACCGCGATCGTCTCGGCGACGCGCAGCCCGGCGCGGCTGCTGAACCTCGAGCGCGAGATGGGGACGATCGAGCCCGGCAAGCGCGCCGATCTCTCGATCTGGACCGACGAGCACAAGGTGATCGCGACGATCGTCGGCGGCGTGACCGTCTACGGCGCCGCGCACCTCGCGCGCCGCTCCCGCGCCAGCGCATCGTCGTAGCGATCCGCTCGCGCTGAGACCGACGTGATCGGGGCGGCCGTGGCGGCGCTCGCGCTGCTCGGGATGTTGCTGCGCCCGTTCAAACGGAACGAGGCGTGGTGGCCGGTCGGCGGCTCCGTGGTGCTGGTGGCGACCGGGCTCGTGCCGTGGCGCGATGCGGCGGCCGCGCTCGCGCGCGGCGCCGACGTGTTCCTGTTCCTGATCGGGATGATGGCGCTGGCGGAGTTTGCGCGCGAGGAAGGGGTGTTCGCGTGGATCGCCTCGCACGCGGTGCGGGCCGCGGGCCGCTCGCGCGCGCGCCTGCTGCTGCTCGTCTACGGCGCGGGGATCGTCACGACGGCGTTCCTCTCGAACGACGCGACGATCGTCGTGCTGACGCCGGCGGTGATCGAGGCGGTCGGCCGCACCGACGCGCGCCCGTACGCGTACGTGTTCGCCTGCGCGCTGGTCGCGAACGCGGCGAGCTTCGTGCTGCCGATCGCGAACCCGTCGAACCTGCTCTTCTTCGCCGACCGGATGCCGCCGCTCGGCGCGTGGTTCGCCGCGTTCGGCCTCGCCTCGATCGCCTCGGTCGTGCTGACGTACGCGGCGCTGGCGCTGCTGTTCCGCCGCGACGTCACGCCGCCGCTGGTGCTGAACGACGGCGTCGCCCCGGCGCCGCGGACGCTCGCGAGCGCGCTGCTCATCGCGAGCGCGCTCGTGCTGATCGCGACGTCGTCGCTGAGCGGGCCGCTGGGGCAGGTCACGTTCGCGCTCGGCGTCGTCGCGGCGCTGGTCGCGATGACGCGCCGCCGCGACGCGCCGCTCGCGATCGTGCGCGGGATCGCCTGGCCCGTCGTCGCACTCACCGCGGGCCTGTTCGTCGTCGTCGAAGCGCTCGACGCGGCCGGCGTCGCGACCGCGCCGCGTGAGCTCTTCGGGTGGGCGTCGCACCAAGCCGCGCCGCTCGGCAACGCCGCGGTCGCCGTCGCGACCGGCTTGGTCTCGAACGTCGTGACGAACCTCCCGGTCGCGCTCGACGTCGGCAAGTACGTCGGCCACGCGCACCCGCCCGCCGCGCTCAGCGCCGCCGCGCTCACGGGCGTGAACGTCGGCCCGAACCTGACCGTGAACGGATCGCTCGCGACGCTCCTCTGGCTCGCGATCCTCCGCCGCCACCAGATCCCGATCTCGCCCTGGCGCTTCGCCGCCGCAGGCCTTGCCGCCACCCCGGCGGCGCTTCTCGCCGCCGCACTGCTCGCACGCTGAGAAGGAACTGCACGCCGCTAGCGGGAGTCGAGGACATGACTTCGCTTGGCATCTCGGTCGAAGACCGCGCGGGGGTTCGGCACGTCGTCCTGGACCGGCCCGACAAGAAGAACGCGCTCACGACGGCGATGTACGGTGCGATGGCGGATGCGATCGTCTCGGCGCAGCAGGACGGCGTCGGTGCGATCCTGCTCGAGGCTCGCGGGGACACGTTCACGGCGGGGAACGATCTGCGCGACTTTCTCGAGCAGCCGCCGCACGGTGAGGACGCGCCGGTCTTCCGGTTTCTGTTCGGGCTGGCGGAAACCGACGTGCCCGTGATCGCCGCCGTTCGCGGCGCAGCGGTCGGGATCGGGACGACGATGCTGCTGCACTGCGACCTCGTGTACGCCTCGCCGACCGCGAAGCTCAAGGTGCCGTTCGTCGATCTCGGGCTCGTCCCCGAAGCGGCGAGCAGCGTGCTGCTCCCGCGCCGGATCGGGCGGGCGCGCGCGGGCGCCGCGCTCTATCTCGGCGAGACCATCGGGGCGGAACAGGCGTACGCGGACGGGATCGTCACGAAGATCGTCGCGGACGAGGCGCTCGACGCCGATGCCGAAGCCGCGGCGCGCGCGATCGCGGCGAAGCCACGCGAAGCCGTGCGCGAGACGAAGCGGCTGGTGAACTGGGACCGCGACGTCGTCACAGCGGCGATCCGCCGCGAGAGCACCGCCTTCCGCGCGCGGCTCGCCTCCGACGAGGCACGTGCCGCCATGTCGGCGTTCTTCGAGCGCGGTGCGCGCAAGTGAACCTCGCCGGCAAGACGCTCTTCATCACCGGTGCGAGCCGCGGGATCGGGCTCGCGATCGGGCTGCGCGCTGCACGCGACGGTGCGAACGTCGTCGTCGTCGCGAAGACCGTCGAGCCGCACCCGAAGCTCCCCGGCACGATCCACACCGCCGCCGCCGAGATCGAAGCGGCCGGCGGGAAGGCGCTCGCAATCCAGTGCGACGTGCGTTCGGAGGATGATATCGCGCGCGCCGTGCAAGCCGCGGCCGAACGGTTCGGCGGGATCGACGTCGTCGTCAACAACGCCAGCGCGATCCGCCTCGGCGGCACCGCGCAGGTCGACGCGAAGGCCTTCGACCTCATGACCGCGATCGGGCCGCGCGCGACGTACCTCGTCACGCGCGCGGCACTGCCGTATCTGGAGAAGTCCGCGAACGCGCACGTGCTCACGCTCTCGCCGCCGATCGCGCTGGGCTCGAAGTGGGTCGGCGCCGCGCCGGCCTACACGTTCAAGAAGTACGGGATGACGCTGCTCACGCTCGCCTTCGCCGCGGAGTTCCGCGAGCGCGGCATCGCGGCGAACGCGCTCTGGCCGAAGACGACGATCGCGACGGCCGCGGTGAAGAACCTGCTCGGCGGCGAGGCGATGATGAAGGCGTCCCGCACCCCGGAGATCGTCGCTGACGCGGCCTACGCGATCCTCACCGGCGACGCGCGCACCGTCACCGGAAACACGTTCATCGACGAGGACGTGCTGCGCGAGCACGGCACGACGGATCTCTCGCGCTACGCCGTCTCGCCCGGAATGCCGCTCGCCGACGATATCTTCGTCGACGCGTAAGACCGCGGAATGCGCCCGGCTAGACGAAGCCGCGTGCCGGGAACGATCGGTCGCGCTGCAGCCAGTTCGCGGGCGAGTAGCGCGCTCGGGCGTCCACGAAGTGCAGCGTGTAGGCGTGGCGCGAGCGCGCGGAGCGGTTGGGTGCGCTGTAGTGCGGGAGCAGGCCGTGCAGAACGACCAGCGTCCCCGCCTCGACCTCGACGGGCTCGGCCTCGCTCTCGTCCGGCCACGCGGTCTCATCGATCCGCTCGAGCCGGCCGGCGCCGTGCTCGACGACGAACCGCTCGCGCAGCGGCCCGCGGTGCCCGCCGCGCTGAACCCACAGGCACCCGTTCGTACGGTCCGCGGGCTCGAGCGCGAACCAAAGCGTCGTCACCGTGATCGGGTCGGTCTCGAAGTAGGTGGCGTCCTGGTGCCAGCGCACCTCGCCCCCGATCCGCGGCTGTTTGAAGATGTACATCGACTGGTACACGCGCGGCTCCGCGACCCCGAGCTCGTGCGCGAGCCGCTGCAAGCGCGGATCGCGCGAGAACCGCTCGAACACCGGATCGAGGTCGTGCATCGCATGGCCGATCTTGTTGATCGACGTCGCTTTCGCACCGCGCAGCGCTCCCGATTCGTCGAACGCCTCTTCCTCGAAGAAGCAGCGCACGGTCGTCCCCGAGGTCAGGAAGTACCGCTCGGACTTCGTCTTGGCTTCGTCGCGGGTGGTGAAGACCGCGCTCCCCGACTCGCCGGGATCGAACGCGTCGACGATCTCGGCCGCGCGTCCGCGCAGCGCGGCGATCTCCTCCGCGCTCTTGAACTCCGGGATGACGAGGAAGCCGTCGCGCGCGAACCGGTCGTTCACGAGATCGCGTCGGCCGGCGAGCTCGGGACCTGCGCTCTCGAGACACCGTTGCCGCTGCGCTTGCGGCGCGGTGAGAGGACGGCGCGCACGTGAGCGCCGCCCTCCGAACGTTTCGTCACGTTGAAGTCTTCCGACATCGACCACACCAGGAACAGCCCGCGCCCGCGCTCGCTGAGCAGGTCGGTCGGCAGACGCGGGACCACGATGAAGCCCGGACCGCGGTCCATGAAGTGCAGGATCGCGGTCGAGCCCTGGGTCCAGTCGAGGACGACGTCGACGCGCCCCGGCGCGTAGCGGACCGCGTTGCTCAGCAGCTCGCCGAAGATGAGCTCGGCGGTGAAGACGTCCTCGTCGAGCATCCCCGCCGCGGCGAGCGAGGAAGCGAACACCGAGCGCGCGCGCTGTGCCGTCGAGGCGTCCACCGTATCGAAGCTCCAGCGGCGGAAATGCTCGTCCGCCGAGAGGACCGCCGGCGTGCTCACGTGCATCGCGAGGATCGCGACGTCGTCGTGCGCTCCGTCGCGCAGCACGTCGTCGTGGAGCGCCTGCGCGAGGTCGGGGCGTGAAGCGATGTGCGGGTCGGCCAGCGCGGCGCGCACGCGGCGCTCCCCTTCGATGACGTTCTTCGTCGACTCGACGAGCCCGTCGGTGTAGAACAGAACCGTCGAGCCGTCCGGTATCGCGATCGTCCGGGTCTCGCAGTCATCGCGGGCGCGCAGCCCGAGCGGGAGACCTTGCGCGGGCAGATCGGAGATCGCGCCATCCGGGCCGCGCAGCAGCGGCGCCGGATGGCCCGCGGAGCAGAACAGCAGCGTGTGCGCGACCGGGTCGAAGACGCCGACGAACGCGGTCACCATGCTGTCCGGGTGCTCGGCCTTGAGCGTGCGGTCCGCGGCGTCGATCATCGTCGCGGGGTCGGCGTAGACTTGCGCGACGCCGCGGATCACCTCGCGCATCGCCGCCATGATGACCGCGGCCTGCAGCCCGCTACCGGCGACGTCGCCGATCGTGATCAGCACGCGGCCGTCGGCGAGCCGCACCGCATCGTACCAGTCGCCGCCCACCTGCGCCTCGCTGCGGCCCGGGACGTAGACGCCGTCGAACGCGATCCCGGGCAGGTCGGGCAGATCTTGCGGCAGCAGCGCCCGCTGCAGCGTCGAGGCGACGTGATGCGCGCGCTCGTACGCGGCCAGCGCCTCTTCACGCTGGCGGAGCGTCTCTTGGATCCGCTCCGTCATCTCGTGGTAGACGTGGTCGAGATCGGCGATCTCGTCGCCGCCTTCGATCACCGGGGTCGGCTCGCCGCGCCCCATCCGCCGCGCGTTCTCCGCGAGCCGCAGCAGCCGGCGCGCGATCCGCAAGCCGAACTGCCCGGTCACGAAGAGCGTCAGGACGATCCCGATGAACGAACCGCCGAGCAGCAGCGCCCCGAGCGACTGGAAGTCCCCGTGCAGCGCGGCGTACCGCGCGAGCATCGTGTTCCGCTCGTTGAGATCGAAATCGCTCTTCGAGGCCTCCCACTCGAGCGCGACGTGCTTGCGGGCTGCCGCCGCGAGCGCCGTCGCCTGCGACTTCTTGCCGGCCTGCCACAGCTGCAGATACCGGGTGAGAACGGCGAACGTGCGCTCCGTGAGGGTCACATACCGCTCGGCACGCGCCTCTTGCGCGGGCTCGCCGCGGACCAGCCGCTTGAGATTCGCCTCGTGCGTCAGGAGATCGCGGTGAGCGCCTCGGAAGCGGACGAGCGCCGCGCCGCCTCCCGTGCGCGTGTAGTCGACGGCGCTGACGTTCGCGGCCGAAAACGCCTTGAGCATGGCCTCGGACTCGGCCAGCGCGCTCGTCGAGCGCTGCGACCACTGCGCCGTCTCGTCGGTCCGCTCTTGCAGCACGAACGCCGCGACGCATAGCAGGACGAGGAACGAAAGGGGCACGACGCTGAGGAGGATCGCTTGCGTCCGTATCCTCAGCGCGAACCGTCGAGCGACCTCCCGAGCCCCCGCCATCTTGTTGATCGTTTTCGCCGTGAAGGAACGATCACCGTCCTCAGGGTCGATCTGGTCCGGAGAGCAACTCGGCGGCCGTGACGCCGAGCGCCGTCGCGAGCGCGCAGAGTTGCCGGAGGCTGACGTTCTGGCGGCCGGCCTCGACGTTCGCGATCGAGGGCCGGCTGATTCCCGAGCGTTCGGCGAGCCGCAGCTGCGTGAGCCCCCGGCCCGCGCGCAGTTCGCGCACGCGCTCGCCCAGCCGCTGCTGCACCGTTCGATGGCGGCTGATCGCTTCACCGTTCACTGCGTTGACCTCCTGAAGCGGTCATCCTGACGAGAGTTGGAGCGGGCGCCGGGACCGCTTTGCATTCCACGACGTGGCGCACACGATGGGTGACGATCCCACGACCTTCCGGTCGACAACCGGATGCTCTACCGTTGAGCTACGTGTGCATGGCGGAAGACAGACGAATCGAACGCCGAGCGCTCATCACGCCCCCACGGTTTTCGGGACCGCTTGGGCACCTTTGCCCGGTACCTTCCAGAGAAATTTGGAGCCCGTGGCGAGAGTCGAACTCGCTGCCTGCTGATTACGGGTCAGCCGCTCTTCCGGACTGAGCTACACGGGCATGGAGGCGCAGGTGCGAGTCGAACGCACGATCACGCTTTTGCAGAGCGCCGCCTTAACCGGCTTGGCTACTGCGCCGTCATGGGAGCTTGGGACCGGCGACGGGACTCGAACCCGTACATCGCAGCTTAAAGGGCTGCCGCTCTGCCTCTCGAGCTCCGCCGGCATGGCTCGCGAGGCTGGAATCGAACCAACGCGTGACTCCGTCCAAAGCGGAGTGCCTTTCCGTCTTGGCGACTCGCGATCGATTGGTCTGATGACCAGCTTCCCTACGCCCAGATGGTGACGGTTGACGGATTCGAACCGCCGCCGTGGGGCTTATGAGGCCCTTGCCCTACCGCTGGGCGAAACCGCCGTGGCCGGTGAAGCCGGATTCGAACCGGCAGTGCGCGCAGCGCGACGGTGTTACAGACCGCCGTCCATTCCCACAGGACGTTTCACCGATGGTTCAGGGATCGTGGTCGGCGAGGTCGGACTTGAACCGACAAACGCTTTCGCGCACCCGCTTCTGAGGCGGGCGTGGTTGCCAATTTCACCACTCGCCGATGGCTCCGAGGGTTGGATTCGAACCAACACGTTCTTAGACGCCTGAGTAACAGTCAGGTGCGGCTACCGTTTCGCCACCTCGGAACGTTCGTGGATCCAGTCGGAATCGAACCGACCGCACAGTGCTTGCGAAACACCGTCGCCTAGCCTTGGCACATGTGGACCCATGGCACGCCCGAGAGGAGTCGAACCTCCGCTGACCGGTTTCGTAGACCGGCGCTTTTCCGCTTAGCTACGGGCGTATGATTTGTGGCGGAACGGCCAGGGATCGAACCTGGGCAGGCTTGCGCCTTCGTCGCGTTAGCACCGCGATGCCTTACCGCTCGGCCACCGTTCCAGCGAACATCGATTAGTTTTCAAAGGACATGGGGCAACAGGCCGGACTCCAACCGGCTAGTATTCCGCTTCACGAACGGACGCCTCGAGCACTTCGGCTTCTGCCACCACGAAAAAGAGCGAGGGGACCGGCTGCGCGCCGATCCCCTCGTGTGCTCACAAGAGTTCCGGTGCGTCAGCTCATCGATTCGGCGATGCCTCGCAGGCTCGCGGCGGTCCGCCTGAACGACGTGACGTTCAGACAATACGAATCCTGGGACCACATGGCGTGGCCTTGGAGTCGTGGACGAACCGATGCGAATCGCTGCATCATGATGTTGCCGATCCTAAATGCATTCCGGCGGCCGTGTCAAGTAGTGGCGCGATGTTTTTCACGCTGACACAATGCGCGACTGTCCAAAAGCGCTCGCGGACCGCTTGACAAACGTCGCATCGCGGCGTACGCTGCTGGACGGACTCATCATGCAACAGCAATCCATCGTCCGACTCGACCGAAACAGCGGCGCCGCGAAGCGGCTGCCGAAGACGTCGTCGTACCACGAGATGGGGACGACCCCGGTCTAACCACCGAGCGCGATCACGAACGCTATGACGAAGCGGGGTGAGCGATGCGCTCGCCCCGCTTCTGTGTCATCATCGCGAAAGGAGGTCGTCACCGTGGAAGTCTTCGAGACCGCCGGACATCCGGTGAAAGCCTGGGTCGACGGCGTCGAGTTCGAGGCCGGCGCGCGCCGTCAGGTCGAGAACATCGCCGCGCTGCCGTTCGTGCACCAGCACGTCGCGGTGATGCCCGACGTCCACCTCGGCAAGGGCGCGACGGTCGGCAGCGTCATCCCGACGGTCGGCGCGATCGTGCCGGCGGCGGTCGGGGTCGACATCGGCTGTGGGATGATCGCGCAGAAGCTCGCGCTCACCGCGGACGACCTCCCGAACGACTTGCGCAAAGTGCGCGCGGCGCTCGAGAAGGTCATCCCGGTCGGGAAGGGCGCGCACCGCGACGTGCCGGCGGCGGTC
>DATAQE010000035.1:0-15695 GCA_036264835.1 Candidatus Elarobacter sp. | reverse complement strand
GTCTCGGACCTGAGCGAGCACGTGATGGCGAACCTGCAGTGGAACGACGTGAAGCTGCCGCACCCGGTCTTCGTCGGCGACACGATGTACGCGTCGAGCGAGATCCTGGCGAAGCGCGAGTCGAGCTCGCGGAAGGACGTCGGGATCGTCACCGCGCGCACGACCGGTGTGAACCAGCGCGGCGAGACGATCATCTCGTACGAGCGCACGTTCATGGTCTACAAGCGCGGCTCCGACCCGCGCGACACGATCGCGCCGCCCGCGTCCGCGTAGCGCGCGCGTGGACCGCGAGAGGCTGCGCGCCGACGTCCGCGCGCTCTGCGAGCGCCTGGGCGGCGCCGCGTACTGGCGCGCGCTCGACGCGAACCGCGAGTACCCCGAGGCGTTCGCGCGCGCGTTCGCCGAGGCGCGGTACCTCGCGGCGCTGATCCCCGAGGAGTACGGCGGGCTCGGGCTCTCGCTCGGCGACACGTCGGTGATCGTCGAGGAGATCAACCACGCCGGCGGCAACGCGGGGACAGCGCACGCCCAGCTCTACACGATGGGGACGCTGCTGCGCTGGGGGAGCGAGGAGCAGAAGCGCGCGTGGCTCCCGCGGATCGCGAGCGGTGAGGTGCGGCTGCAGGCGTTCGGCGTCACCGAGCCGGCCGCCGGCGTCGACACGACGCGAATCGAGACGACCGCCGAGCGCCGCGGTGACGTGTATGTCGTGAACGGCCGGAAACGCTGGACGTCGCGGTACCGGCATTCCGACGCGATGCTGCTGCTCGCGCGCACCGGGCCGGCGACGGCCGAGGACCGCGGCGCGGGATTGTCGGTGTTCCTGGTCGACCTGCGCGCGCTGCCGCCGGGCGCGATCGAGGTGACGCCGATCCCGGTCTGGATGAACAACGAGACGAACGAGATCGCGATCCGCGACCTCGAGATCCCGGCGGCGAACCTGATCGGCGAGGAGGGCCGCGGCTTCCGCTACATCATCGACGGCTGGAACGCGGAGCGCATCCTGATCGCCGCGGAGTGCGTCGGCCACGGGCGCTTTCTGGTGGAGCGCGCGTCCGCGTACGTGACGCAGCGCGAAGTTTTCGGGAAGCCGCTCGGTGCGAACCAGTCGATCCAGTTCCCGATCGCGCGCGCACACGCCGCGCTCGAGGCGGCCGACCTGGTGCGCCACGACGCCGCCGGCCGCTTCGACCGGGGCGAACCGTGCGGCCCGCAGGCCAACATGGCGAAACTTCTCGCGAGCGAAGCCTCGTGGCAAGCCGCGAACGCGGCGATCGACGCGCTCGGCGGCAACGGCTTCGCCGCCGACTACGACGTCGAGCGCATCGCCCGCGAGACCCGCCTCTACACCGTCGCCCCGCTCTCGAACAACTTGATCCTCGCCTACATCGGAAACAAAGTCCTCGGCATGCCGAGATCGACGTGAGAACTTCGCGCGCGCACGACGACCGGTCGCTCCGCGCGCTGCCGTGGATCGCCGCTGCGGCGACGCTGGTCTTTCACCTGATCGCGAACCCGCACTACGGGTTCTTCCGGGACGAGCTGTACTTCATCATGTGCGGCTTCCGGCCGGACTGGGGGTACGTCGACCAGCCGCCGCTGGTGCCGCTGCTCTCGGCGTTCACGCAGCTCGGCGGGCATTCGCTGTTCCTGCTGCGCGCCGTACCCGCGCTGTTCGCGGCCGCGACGGTGTTCGTCGCGATCGCGCTCACCGCGGAGCTCGGGGGCGGTGCGTTCGCGCGCATCCTCACCGCGATCGTCGTCGCGTTTTCGCCGGTGCTCGTGAGCTTCGGCGGCAAGGTTGGGACCGACGAAGGACTGCCGTTCGTGTGGACGCTCGCGGCGTACGCGCTGTTGCGCGTCGTGCGCGGCGCCGATCAGCGGTGGTGGCTCGTCGCCGGCGCGGCGCTCGGGATCGGGCTGGAGATGAAGTACAGCACGCTGTTCTTCGCGATCGCGCTCGTCGCCGCGGTGCTCATCGTGCCCGAACGGCGGATCGTCGCGTCGCGCTGGTTCCTCGCAGCGGTTGCGCTGTGCGCGCTGATCGCACTGCCGAGCATCGTGTGGCAGGCCGCGCACGGGCTGCCGATGCTCGAGCTGTTGCGCAACGGGCAGCACGGCAAGAACCTCGTCGTCTCGCCGCTCGCGTACCTCGGCCAGGAGCTGATCATCACCGGGCTGTTCTTCTGGCCGGTGTGGCTCGCCGGGCTGGTTTTCCTCGCGCGCGACCGATCGGCGCGGTTCCTCGCGCTCGCGTGGGCGCTGTTGATCGCGATCATGATCGCGCTTCACGGAAAGCACTACTATCCAGCCGCGGTCTACCCGATCCCGTTCGCCGCAGGCTGCGTGGCGCTCGAAGCCTGGACGTCGCGCGTGCGCGTGTTCCGTCCGGTGCTCGCCGCGGTGCTGCTGGTCGGTGGACTGGTCTTCGTCCCGTTCGCCCTGCCCGTGCTGCCGGAGCAGTCGTACCTTGCCTACGAGCGTGCGGTGACGGGCGCGCTGCACGTCTCGCGCGGCTCGACGTCGACCGAGCACCACGCGGAGAGCACGCTGCCGTCCGACTACGCCGACATGCACGGCTGGCCGGAGCTCGCCGCGACGGTCGAGCGCGTCGTCGCCGGGCTGCGCCCCGGCGAGCGCGAGCGCGCGCTGATCGTGACGAGCAACTACGGCGAAGCGGCCGCGCTCGAGTTCCTCGGCCGCGATCTGCCGCCGGTCGCGAGCGGCCACAACCAATACTTCCTCTGGGGGACGCACGGCCGCAGCGGCGACGTGCTGATCGACGTGAACGGCGACTGCGGTGCGCGCGACCATCTCTTCGCAAGCGCGCAGCGCGCGGCGACGGCTGGTACGCCGTACGCGATCTCCTACGAGCAGGATCTTCCGATCATGGTCTGCCGCGGGCCGCGTTCCTCACTCCCGGCGCTGTGGCCGAAGCTCAAACGCTACATCTGAGCTCGCACGAGAGCGGTCATTCCTCGAAGCCGCGCGCGCGCAGGAACGCGCGGCCGGCCGGCGAGGTGATGAAGTCGACGAACGCGCGGCCGCCGGCGGCGTTCACGGCATTCTTGGTGACGGCGATCGGATAGACGGCCTCCGGCGACGCGCCGGCCGGGAAGCGGAGAACGCGTACCTTCGGCGCGATCGCCGGCGTGACGTCGGTCGCGTACACGACGCCCGCGTCCGCTTCGCCGAGCGCGATCTTGGTCGCGACGGCCTTGACGTCGGTCTCCTCGCTCACTACGTTCGCCTGAACCCGCGCGGGGAAGTCCGCGCCGAGCGCCGGTTCCTTGGCGAGATTCTCGAACGTGCGGCGCGCGTACGCGCCGACGGGAACCGAAGGTGCGGCGACGACCACCTTGACGCCTCGCTTGCCGAGATCGGCGATCGACGCGACGGCCGCGTCGTTCGCCGGCGCGATCACGACCAGGCGATTGCGCGCGAGCGTCCGTGCCGCCAGCACCGCGCCGCCGTCGGCCGCGCGCTTCATCTGCGCTTCGTTCGCCGATGCGAACACGTCGGCTGGCGCTCCTTGCAGCAGTTGCGCGACGAGCGTGTCGGAACCGCCGTACGAGAACCGCACCGGAAACCCGGTCGCTTTGGTGAACGCGGGAGCGGCGGCGTCGAACGCTTCGCGCAGCGAAGCGGCGGCGAACACCGTGACGACGGGCTTGTCCGCCGCGGCGAGCGGAGCGCTCGTGAGCGCGAGCGCGGCGCAGAGCGCGCCGAGGGCGTGGAGAACGTTCGCGCGATACATGATGGCGACGACGCCGCTTCGGCGCCAGGAGCGCCGCGCCCCGGCCGAACAGCAGACCGCATGACGACCGCCACATCCCGCCCTCGCCCGCTCGCCGACGTCCGGATCGTCGCGGTCGAGCAGTACGGTGCGGGACCGTTCGGCTCGGTCCATCTCGCCGAGCTAGGCGCGGACGTGATCAAGATCGAGGACGCGCGCTCCGGCGGCGACGTGGGGCGCGCGGTGCCGCCGTACCAATCGGGCGACGACTCGCTGTTCTTCGAGACGTTCAACCACGACAAGCGCAGCGTCACGCTCGACCTCGCGAACGACGCGGGCCGCGCGGTCTTCCACGACTTGGTCCGCGCGAGCGACGCGGTCTACTCGAACCTGCGCGGCGACGTACCGCAGAAGGTCGGCCTGCGCTACGCCGATCTGGCGCACGTGAACCCGCGCATCGTGTGCGTCTCGCTCTCCGGCTTCGGGATGACTGGCCCGCGCCGCGCCGAGCCCGCGTACGACTACATCTTGCAGGGGATGACCGGCTGGCAGTCGCTGACCGGCGATCCCGCAGGCCCGCCGACGAAATCCGGCTTGTCGCTGGTCGACTACAGCGGCGGCCTCGTCGCCGCGCTCGCGCTGCTCGCCGGCGTCCACGCCTCGCGCCGTGACGGCGTGGGCTCCGACTGCGACACCTCGCTCTTCGACACTGCGATGAACATGCTCACGTACGTCGCCGCGTGGACGCTGGCGCCCGACGGCGCGTACGAACCCGAACGCCTGCGGTACTCCGCGCACCCCTCGATCGTCCCGTTCCAGAACTTCCGCACGTCCGACGGCTGGATCGTGATCGTCTGCGCGAAGGAGAAGTTCTGGCAGCGCCTGATCGACGTGCTCGGCATCGCGCACGTCCGCGACGACGCGCGCTTCTCCGGCTTCGCCGCCCGCCGCGCGAACCGCGCGCTCGTCACGAAAACGCTCCAAGACGTCCTCGCAACGCGCCCCACCTCGGACTGGCTCCCCGCGCTCACCGCCGCCGGCGTCCCCTGCGGCCCGATCAACGACGTCCGCGCCGCGCTCGCCGACCCGCAAACCGCCGCCCGCAACTTGATCACCGAAGTACCGCACCCATCGTTCGGCACCGCCCGCTGGATCGCAAGCCCCGTCCGCGTCGGCGAGCCTCCAACCCAACACCGCCACGCCCCCGCCCTCGGCGAACACACGCAGACGATCCTCCGCGACCTCCTCCACTACGACGAACAAAAGATCGCGCAGCTGCGCACGAGCGGAGCGTTCGGTCTACCCCCCGGCGATGCACCGCGGCCTCAGGAGGAAGCGAATGTCATCTGACGTGACCAGCTGCCTTTGTTGACCTTCAGTTGACCGGGCCAAGGTTTTCCCGACGATACCTCTACCGGATGACGAGGTCCGGCGTGATGCCGGTGAAGTTCGCGGGGACGGGTTGGCCGGGCGGATAGGTGCAGACCTGGATTCGGGCTTGGATGTTCGTGTCCGTGCTTTCGGAGAGCGTCGCTTCCGTTTTCTTGCCGTTCACGTAGACGGCGTTGTTGCGGATGTCGGCTTGCAGCTGTCCGTTGACCGCGGTGAACCGTGCTTCGGCGACGTCGACGCCGGGCTTCGCGTACCGGATCGTCATCACGGGCATGTAGAAGACCCGCGTCCCGGACGGCAGCGCCGCGAAGTTCGGCCGGCTCTCGCTCGGAACGCAGCCGGATTGGGACGACGACACCACGCCGGCCGGCGGGTTCGCCGCGCTCGCGACGCCGGGCGACTGCGCCAGCGCAGCGGCGGCGCACAGCGCCAGGGCGAGGGATGCGTTCTTCATGCGGAGCCGTCCTTTGAGGATGAAAGCGAGCATCTAGATGCGTGCGCGCCGGAGCACGCGTTCGGCGGCGGTGACGATCGGCGGGTCGATCATCGTGCCGTCGAGGACCGCCGGATTGGAGCGCTGCGCCGCCTCGACGATGCGGCGCGCGTACGCCACCTCGTCGTCGCCCGGCGCGAACGCCGCGCGCACCGGCGCGATCTGCGCGGGGTGGATCAGCAGCTTGCCGTCGTAGCCCATCCGCCGCGCGCGCTCGGCGTCGCGCGCCGGGATCGACCCGTCGCCGTACTCGCGCGAGGGACCGTCGATCGCCCAGCGCTCCGCCGCGCGCGCCGCGACGAGCACGCGCGCACGATGTGGATCCATCACGTCGGCGTCGGTCACGCCGCCGAGCTCCGCGGCGAGATCGTACGGCCCGAACGCGAGCGCGAGCACGTGCGCCGCCTCGGCGATCGCCTCGCAGCGCGCGACGCCGCGCGCCGACTCGATGATCACGATCTGCGGAACGTCGTGCACGACCTCCGCCACGCGCGCGCAGTCGCGCGCGTCACCGACCTTCGGCACGACGACCGCACCGACGCGGCGTGTCGCCGCGAGCATCGCGAGGTCCTCGTGCCCGTCGGGCGTCTCGGGCGGGTTCACGCGCACCGCGACGTTCGACAGATCGTCGTGCGCGTCGAGGAACGCGCGCACCTGACCCCGCGCGTACGCCTTGCGATCCGGCGCGACGGCATCCTCGAGGTCGAGGATCGCGCCGCTCCCGCCCGCCTCCAGTGCTTTCACGAAGCGCTCCGGACGATCGGCGGGGACGAACAGCAACAGCGACGGGTCGAGCGGCATCGCTGCGGCCTTCGCGCCCGGCGACCGTCCTCCGTGGCGGGGAACCTGGGCAAGGCAACCGAACCACCCGGCCATGTGGGCGAGACATGTGCGAACCGAGCGCGTCCCGGCGCGCCGCCTCCGACCTACCGCGCCGCCACCGGCCGAGCGCGCTGCGGCCGCTGCGCCCGCGCTGAGCGGACACGTCGTCACGGCGACCGCGGGCGACGAGTACGATCAAGCGCGCCGCATCGCGAACGCGCGGCTCGACTTCCGGCCGGCCGAGATCGTCTACTGCTACGGCGAGAGCGACGTCGCCGCCGCCATACAGTACGGGATCGCGAACGGGATGCAGCTGTGCGTGCGCAGCGGCGGCCACGACTACGAAGGCTTCTCGCTGAACAACGGCGGCCTCGTGATCGACGTGAGCCGCTGCGACCGCTACGAAGTCTCGGCCGACCGCAGGACGGCGATCGTCGGCCCCGGCACGCCGCTGCGCACGCTGTACCACCGCCTCGGCAACACGCGCCTCGACCCGAACGATCCGAACGACCCGGGCTACACGCTGCCCGGCGGGAGCTGCGGCGGCGTCGGTGTCGGCGGGCTCGTCACCGGTGGCGGCTTCGGTCTGATCAGCCGCAAGTACGGATTGTTCTGCGACCGCCTGGTCCGCGTGCGGCTCGTCGACGGCACCGGCGCGCTGCGCGAGGCGACCCGCGTGAACGATCCGGACGGCGTGCTGTGGGCGACCTGCGGCGGCGGCGGCGGAAACTTCGGCGTCGTCACCGAGCTCGAGTTCGAGCTCGTGCGCGCACCGCGGTCGGTGACGACGTTCGCGTACGTCTGGCCCGCGCACGACGACCTCATCACGAGGCTCACGCACAGCTTCACCGCCTGGAATCCGTCCGAGGACGTCTTCGCGACGCTGCTGCTGAAAGCGGGCGGCGACGTCGGCTCGCAGGTCGTCTTCGCCGGGCAGAGCTTCGGCGACGAGGAGGCGACGCGCGCCGAGATCGCGCCGATCGCCGGCAAGTTGCCGGCCCCGCTGACCGCCTCCGTCAGCCCGCTCCAGAGCATGTCGCCGCTCGACGCGATCGAGGCGAACGCCGGCGACGACACCGAGCACCACGCCTGGAAGATGGCCTCGAGCCTAGGCCGCGGCGCGCTGAACACGGCGGGTATCGGCGCGCTGCTGGAGGCGCTGCGCAAGGGCCCCTCGTCGAGCTGCTACGTGCAGTTCGACACGTTCGGCGGCAAGATCAACGACGTCGCCGCGGACGCGACCGCCTTCCCGCACCGCGACATGACCTACACGGTGCAGTACCAGTCGTACTGGACGAACCCGTCCGACGCCGATCCCGCGGAGCGCTGGCTGCGCGAGACGTTCGAGGCCGTGGACGCGCACATCGGCGCGAACGCGAGCTATCGCAACTACTGCGACTTGAACCTGAGCGACTGGGAAGACCGCTACTACAAGGCCAACTACGCGCGCCTGCAGCGCATCAAAGCGCAGCTCGACCCGAACAACACGTTCTACTACCCGCAGAGCATCGTGCCGGCGTAGCGCATCGCTCGCCGGCACGATGCTTCGCGCTCAGAACGTCTTGGCGACGTAGTTCGGGCGCTGCGCCACCGTTTGCGAGGCCATCGCGGCCTTTGCCTCGCGGGCCCACGGCGCGTTCGGCCCGCCGTCCGCGTCGGCCGCTGCGACTTCGCCGACCAGGTCGAACATGAACCCCGTCTGCGCGAACTTCTTGCTCGAGACGACCGCGCCGGCGAACACGTCCTGCGTGAGCTGGTGGTCCCACGGCAGGTACGTCGAACGGCTCGGCTTCGCCGCGTCGAACGAGTAGTTCTCGAACGCCTGCGCGAGCTTCTCCGCCTGCGTCGTGCGCGCTTCGAGGATCCGCTGCATCAGCGAGGTCGCGCCGACATAGCCGAAGTAGTGGCGCCACGAGATCGGCCCGCTGATGTTGCGCTTCAGCCGCGCGGTCAGACGCCGGGCGCCCTCCGAGCACGTCGGCGACCACGCGACCGGGAACGTCGTCCCGGCGATCGCGTCGAGCGGGACCGCCTTGTAGTAGAAGTCCTCGAGGTTGATCCCGGCGAGCTTCATCTTCTTGCCGAGCCCGTAGTCGACGAACTGCTTCGCGGCGTTCGCGGCGTCGAGCCCGCTATTCGCGAGCATGAGCACGTCCGCGTCGGTGTTGCGCGCTTTGGTGAGGTTCGAGGAGAAGTCGCTGGTCCCGAGCTTCACGACGTCGTGCCCGACCTCGGTCCCGCCGGCGTGCGCGAGGATCGCCGAGAGCTCGTTGTACGCATCCTTGCCGAACGCGTAGTCGGCCTGGATGAAGTACCACTTCTTGCCGAGCGCGAGCACGCGCGAGGAGAGCGTGCGCAGCGCCATGTGGTTGTTGGGCGAGAAGCGGTAGGTGAGCTTCCCGGCCTTGCTCCCGGTGATCGAGGAGTCTTGCGGGCCGAGCTCGAGCATGAACGTCCCGAGCTCGTTCGCGAGCGCCGCGAGCGCGAGCCCGTTCGCCGACGACGTCAGCCCGAAGAGCACGTCGACGTTCTCCTGGCCGACCAGCCGCCGCGCCTCGGTGCTCGCGACGGCCGGCTTCGAGTTGTCGTCGGCGTAGGCGAACTCGAACTTCACCCGGCCCTTCGCGTTCATGTCGGCGAGCGCGAGGTCCGCGCCGATACGGTGGATCCCCGCGATGTCCGAGAAGACGCCGCTGAACGAGTCGATGAAGCCGATCTTGACGGTCGCGGCGGGACCGGCGGCCAGGGTGAAGCGCGGTGCGGAAACCGCTGCCGCGGCGGCCGCGCCGCCGGCGAGAAGCGAACGACGGGTGATCATGCGACGGCTACCTCCAAAGAGATGCGGTTTGAGGAACGTTGAATCGACACGCGGCGTCACGCACCCTCGTCGGCGGTCGAAATATTTTCCGCCAGCGCGTGCCGGAGCTCATCCGGTATGGGGACCTTGCCGATCCGCCCCGCGTCGAATCCGATCAAGACGCGCACTTCGAAACCCCGCGCGACCTCCTCGCCGCCGCGTGCCACGACGTGCTCGACGCGAAACGAGCTCGTACCAAGCTCGACGACGGTCGAGCGAATCTCGATCGGGTCGTCGAACGCGAGCGGCGCGATGAAACGCGCGCCGCTCTCGACGATCGGGATCGGCCAGCGCGGGCGGTTGTGCTCGCCAAGCAGCGGTCCGCACGCCACGCGGAACAGCCCGCTGGTCCCGAGGTCGAACCACGCGAAGAACGTCGGATAGAAGACGATCCCCGCGGCGTCGGTCTCGCCGAAGCGCACGCGGGTCCGCGTGACGTGCGTGCGTCCTTGCATCCGGTGCGCGTCAGGCGAGCCGGACGTATTCGTAGTCGACCGGACGGTCTTTGATGCCTTTCTCCGGCGGCGCGATCCAGGCCGCCATCTTGCCGCGCTCGACGACGCGCTGCATCAGCGAGGCGACGAACGCGCGGTCGCTCTCGCTCGGCAGCCACGACGCGATCTTCGCGTCGTACTCCGCTTGCGAGATCGGCTTCCCGAACGGATCGGTCGGCACGCCGGCCCAGTTCCCGATCGTGCGCCGGAAGCGCGTGCTCGGCAGCGTGAAGCGGAACGCATGCCCGGCGGCCTCGATCAGCTTGTTCCAGCGCGCGAGGCCGCGCATGCAGTCCTCGACGTACGAGGTGCGCACGACCTCGTTCATCGCGTTGCGCATCGCGACGCTCTCGGCGCGCACGCCGCCGTTCCCGTCCGGCACGTCGAGCTCGAGCATCGCGTCGCGCACGACGTGGTCGTCGTATTTCTTCTCGTCGGGTCGTCCTTTGATCCCCTGCGCGAAGTACGCGGCGGCGTTCGACGACGCTTCCGAGCCGAACAGATCGAGCGACGAGGAGAACCAGAAGTTCAGGTACTTCTGAATCGTGGGAAGATCGAGCGCGCCGGCGCGGCGGACCGCCTCCGGCTCGTCGGTCCCGAGCTCCTTCATCACCTCGAGCGTGCGCTTCGTGACGCGCGAGATCCCCGTGTCGCCGACGAACATGTGGTGCGCTTCTTCGGTCAGCATGAAGCGGCAGGTGCGTGCGAGCGGGTCGAAGCTGGACTCCGCGAACGACTTGAGCTGGAACTTCCCGTCGCGGTCGGTGAAGAATGTGAACATGAAGAACGAGAGCCAGTCGGTGATCGGCTCGTTGAACGTGCCGAGGATCCGCGGGTTGTCCGCGTCGCCCGAATGGCGCGCCAGCAGCTCTTCCGCCTCCTCGCGCCCGTCGCGCCCGAAGTACGCGTGCAGCAGGTACACCATCGCCCACAGATGGCGCCCTTCCTCGACGTTCACCTGGAAGAGATTGCGCAGATCGTACAGCGAGGGCGCGGTGTGCCCGAGGAGGCGCTGCTGCTCGACCGACGCCGGCTCGGTGTCGCCTTGCGTGACGATCAGCCGGCGCAGCGTGCTGCGGTACTCGCCGGGGACTTGCTGCCACACCGGCGCGCCGAAATCGTCGCCGAAGCCGACGCGGCGGTCGGGCTCCGGATCGGCGAGGAAAATCCCCCAGCGGTACTCCGGCATCCGCACGTAGCCGTAGTTCGCCCAGCCTTTGGTGTCGACGGAGACGGCGGTGCGCAGGTAGACGTCGAGCGCGTTGAAATCGCTCGGACCCATCTCCTTCCACCACGAGAGGAACGCCGGCTGCCACTGCTCGAGCGCGCGCTGCAGCGTGCGGTTCGTCGAGAGCTCGACGTTGTTCGGGATGCGTTCCGCGTAGTCGATCGCCATGATGGTCGCTTACACTCGTTCCTGGTCGAAGTCTGGCCGTGAGCCGGTGCCGAAGATCTTCAGCGCGCCGCGCTCGCCGGTGGAGTTCGGGCGGTAGAACACCCAGTTCTGCCACGCCGACAGACGCCCGAAGATCTTCGTCTCGGCGGTCTCGGCCCCGGGGAAGCGCAGGTTCGCCTCCATCGCGGTGAGCGCGTCGGGCGAGAGCGAGGCGCGCTCCTCGATTGCGAGGCGAATCTCGTCGTCCCAGTCCAGATCGTCGGGCGCGGCGGTGACGAGCCCGGCCTCGAGCGCGTCCTGCGCGCGATAGCGATAGCCGGCCGCGGCCTTCGCCGCCTTCAGCGACGGGAGATCGCCGTCGAAGCGTGTGTCGATCCGTGAGCGTCCGTTGACCATCGGATACATCCCGAAGTTCACGTCACCCAGCGCGACCGTCGGCGCGCTCTCCTCGTCGTCCGGGAGCGCGAGCATGTAGACGCGATCGGCCGCGAGCGCGAGCTCCATCAGCGTCCCCGCGAAGCACGAGCCTTGGTCGACGACGGCGTACAGACTGCGCGAGGTGACGTCGAGCCGCGCCAGCGCGCGGCGCAAGAATCCGGTCGTCTCGCGCACGAGCCAGTGCTCCTGGTGCGCCAGCAGCGCGCGGTCGACCGCGAGCACCGCCTCCGCGTCGCCTTCGGTGCGCAGCAGCAGCAGCCCGAGCTCCGGCTCGTTCGTGCGCAGCATCAGGATCGCATCGTCGAGCGCGCGCGCGAGGGCGAGCGGCCACCACGCGTCGCCGCGCATCACGATCCCGTCGGGCTCGGTCGGCTGCGGCTCGCGCGGCGCGCGCACGACGATCGTCGCGGTCCGCCGCTCGCGGTCGAAGACAACGTCAACGTTCTCGTAATGATAACCGTGCTCGTCGATCGTGCGGCGCAGCGGGCGCAGCGCGATCCCGCGCGCGTTCGGATCGCGCGGCGACGCGGCGACGTGCGCGGCCGTTCGCTCGCGCACCAGCGCCGCGAACTCGGAGGGCGGCGCGATCGCGTCGACGAGCTTCCACGCCTTCGCGCGCTCGGCGCGCACGCCGTCCGCGTTGGTGCAGAAGAGGTCCGCGATGTCGCGGCGCACCTTGCGCTTGTCGACGACGCGCGTGAGCCCGCCGGTCCCCGGCAGCACGCCCAAGAGCGGTACCTCCGGCAGGCTCACGACCGTAGAGCGGTCGTCGATCATGAGGATCTCGTCGCACGCGAGCGCGATCTCGTACCCGCCGCCGGCGCACGCGCCGTTCACCGCCGCGACGAACCGCAGCCCGTCGTGACGGCTGGAGTCTTCCATCCCGTTGCGCGTCTCGTTGGTGAACTTGCAGAAGTTCACTTTCCACTGATGCGACGAGGTGCCGAGCATGTAGATGTTCGCGCCCGCGCAGAACGACCGTTCCTTCGCACTGGTCACGACGACGCACGCGACCGCCGGGTGCTCGAACCGAATCCGGTCCAGCGCGTCTCGGAACTCGATGTCGACCCCGAGGTCGTACGAGTTCAGCTTCAGCTTGTAGCCCGGCCGGATCCCCGCGTCCTCATCGACGTCGAGCGCCAGCGTCGCGACGCGGCCCTCGACGGAGAGCTTCCAGTGCTTATAGCGCTCGGGGGAGGTGTCGAAGCTGACGAGCTCCGTCCTACCGGGCGGCTCGATGATGACCATGGTGCGCGCTCCTCGGGTCGACGCGATGGAGGAACTATACTGCATCGCACGATGATCCGCAAGCAGTATCATGCAATGTGGACGCAGCGAACACTTTGTGATACAAAGCCACTATGCAACGACGGATCGGTCGCTGGAATTCCCGGCGGGTGTGCGGCGTCGCGTGCGCGGTCGTAGCCGTCGTGTGCATCGCCGCGCTCTCAGGCATCCGAACGTTTTCCCACGCGACCGATATCGTCTGCGTCATCGCCGCGGTCGCCGCGTACGTGGTCGCGACCGCGTTTGCGTGGAGGATCTGGCCGCACGCGGCCGGCTTCGCCGCGGGGGTCCTTGCGGCGCCGCTGCTCGCCCTCGCCGCCGTCGCACTCTGGTTGGGAGCGGAAGTGTTCCCCGTCCTCGGGTCGATCGTACTCATCATCACGGCGCCGCCGCAGTACACGGACGAGGTCAGCCCGACTCTGTCATGCCGGGTGTACGTCTCGGGGGCGTTCACCGACATGGGCTACACGGTGTACGTCCTTCGTCATCCGCCGTTCGTTCCGATCGTGCAGCTCGAGGTCGCCCACGCCAAGGTGTACGCGACGCGCCCCGGCGGCGGACCACCACCCGCGTCGTGCGCTAGCGTGGCGGCGCCGCTGCGCTGATCACCGCGTCCGAGAGCAGTTGGACCACCTCGCGCGGCGCCTTCCCGCTCGTGTCGACCGTCGCGTCGGCTCGGCGGTAGAGCGGCTCGCGGTTCGCGAGGATCCGGTGCAGGTCGGCCATCGACTCGCGGTTGCCGGCCATCGGGCGCATGTCGCCCTGGGCGACGACACGCTCCATGTGCTCGGACGGCGAGGCCTTCAGCCAGATCGTGTAGCACGCCGCGACGAGGCGCTCGAACGTGGCCGGCTCCGAGACGATGCTCCCGCCCGTGGCCAGGACGAAGCGCGGGTGCGTCTCGATGATGCGCTCCAGGCACCGCCGCTCCATCCGCCGGAACCCCGCCTGACCGTAGAAGTCGAAGATCGTCGCCAGCGAGACCCCGCTCTCGCGCTCGATCTCGCGGTCCAGCTCGATGAACGGCACGCCGAGACGCTCCGCGAGCGCGGCCCCGAGCGTCGTCTTCCCGGCGCCGCGGAGCCCGATCAGCGCGATCCGCCCGGCGCGGCCGGCCGCGTCCGCTTCGCCGAATGTCGTCAGCAGCAGCGCTCGCGCCTCGACGAGCCGCTCGGGTCCGAGGCGGTTCAGGACTTCGGTCGCGGCGGCGAGATCGGCGGAGGGCTCCGGCGCATCGCTGACGAGCGAGGCGAGCGGGACGTCGAGCGCGCGCGCGACGCGGCGCAAGAGCGTCAGCGATGCGTTGCCCTGGCCGCTCTCGAGCTGCGCGAGGTAGCGCTCCGAGACGCCGGAGTCCTTGGCGAGGATCTTGCGCGTCATGCCGCGCCGGGCGCGCAGCTGCCGGACGCGGTCGCCGAGGCGCCCGAGGAAGGCGGCATCCTCGTCCGCGGTCGAATGCACTATCACGCTTGTAAACCCACTTGCCTGCACTATACTGCGTGTCGCCGCGTCCGGCAAGGGACGGCGACCGGGGGACCGCCATGATTGCATCGGAGCCCGTGCCCGCGCCCGCCGAGGGCTCGACGGCGTTCTACAACGCCGCCGCCGACCTCATCGGGCGCAATCTCCCCGAGCGTGCGGAGAAGACGGCGTTCGTCGACGAGCAGGGGTCGTATACGTACGGCGAGCTGGCGCGCCGGGTCGACCTCGCCGCGGGCGCGCTTCGCGCGCTCGGGCTGCACGAAGAGCAGCGCGTCGTCCTCGGGCTGCTCGACACGATCGACTTCCCGACGGCGTTCCTCGGGGCGATCAAAGCCGGGATCGTTCCGATCCCGGTTAACACGCTGTTCCAGCCGCTCGACTACGCGTTCATCCTCGCCGACAGCCGCGCGAAAGCGGCGATCGTCTCGGCGGAACTGCTGCCGGCGTACGAAGAGGCCGCGCGCCTAGCGAGCTGGACCGGGCGCATCATCGTCTCCGACCCGCGCGGCACGCTCATCGGGTCGCAGCATCCCACGCTCGCCGCGCTCATGCGCCAGGCGACGCCGCTCAAAGACGCCGCGCCGACGCGGCCCGACGACGTGTGCTTCTGGCTCTACTCGTCGGGCTCGACCGGGAAGCCGAAGGGCACCGTGCACGTGCAGACGAGCATGATCCGCACCGCGGAGCTGTTCGCCCAAGGCGTGCTCGGGATGCGCGAGGACGACATCGTGTACTCCGCAGCGAAACTGTTCTTTGCGTACGGGCTCGGCAACGCGCTCACGTTCCCGATGTCGGTCGGCGCGACGGCGGTGCTGTACTCCGGCCGCGCGACGCCCGAGGTCGTCTCGACGATCTTGCGCGAGCGCGGCGCGACGATCTTCTGCGGCGTCCCGACGCTCTTCGGTGCGTTGCTCGTCCACCCGGGCCTTCCGTCGCGCGAGGAGGTCGCGCTGCGCGTCTGCACCTCCGCCGGCGAGCCGCTCCCCGAGGAGATCGGGAAGAACTGGACCGCGCGCCTCGGCGTCGAGATCGTCGACGGGATCGGCTCGACCGAGATGCTGCATATCTTCGTAAGCAACCGCCCCGGCGCGGTGAAGTATGGCACGACCGGCGTCCCCGTCCCGGGGTACCGCGTGCGCATCGTCGACGAGCACGGCGCCGAGGTTCCGCGCGGCGAGCTCGGCGAGCTCGAGGTCTGCGGCGAGACCTCGGCCGTGCACTACTGGAACAACCGCGAGAAGTCACGCCGGACGTTCTGCGGCGAGTGGACGCGCACCGGCGACAAGTACCGCCAGGAC
>DATAQE010000188.1:0-10564 GCA_036264835.1 Candidatus Elarobacter sp. | reverse complement strand
GTCGCGCAGCGGCAGCCCGCGGCGCAGCGGCTGCAGCGACTTGGCGTGCATGGCCAAACGGTACCCTTCCGGCCCCGATCAGTCAACATTTGGGATACCGTATCCTATTGACAGCGTCCGCCTCCCGGCGCTATCGTGGGCGAACTTAGGATACGGTATCCCAAATCAGCCGATCCCGGAGGACCGCACGATGATCGCCCCGACCCCCGCCCCGACCGCCCCGCCCCGCACGATCACCGCCGCCGAGGCCGCCGTCCGCGTGATGGAGAGCGAAGGCGTCGACCTCGCGTTCGGGATCCCGGGCGCGTCGATTCTGCCGCTCTACCTGGCCCTGCGCGACTCGTCGATCCGCCACGTCGTGACGCGCCACGAGGAGGGCGCCTCGCACGCGGCGGACGGCTACGCGCGGGCGACCGGGAAGGTCGGCATTGCGATCGCGACCTCGGGACCGGGCGGGACGAACTTCGTCACCGGGCTCTACACCGCGCTGGCGGACTCGATCCCGATCATCACGATCACCGGCCAGGTCCCCGTCGCGCAGCTCCACCGCGAAGGGTTCCAGGCCGTGGACATCTGCGAGATCGTCAAGCCGGTCGTCAAGAAGTCGTTCCTCTGCAAAGAGGCGGCGCAGGTGCCGTGGGTCTTCCGCGAAGCGTTCCGCATCGCGCGCGAAGGCCGGCCTGGCCCGGTCCACATCGACCTCCCGCAGGACGTCGCGCTGCAGCAGATCGCGTACGACGCGGCGATCGACGAACCGCTCCCGGTCTTCAAGGCCGCGCCCGCGGATGCGAAGGTGCGCCGCGCCGTCGAGTGGCTCGCGAACGCGGAGCGCCCGGTGCTGATGCCGGGCGGCGGCGTGATCATCGCCGAGGCGTGGGACGCGCTGGTCGCGCTGGCCGAGCACTTGCAGCTCGCGGTCTCGCCGACGCTGATGGGCAAAGGCGCGATCGACGAGGACCATCCGCTCTACATGGGGATCGTCGGGATCCAGACGCAGCAGCGCTACGCCAACGCGCTCTTCCTCGAGAGCGACACCGTGTGCGCGGTCGGCGCGCGCTTCGCGACGCGCCACACCGGCGATCTGGCGACGTACCGCGGACACCGCCGCTTCATCCACGTCGACGTCGAGGCGACGCAGCTCGGGCGCATCTTCGAGCCCGACCTCGGGATCGTCGGCGACGCGAAGCTCACGCTCGA
This sequence comes from Candidatus Elarobacter sp., assembly GCA_036264835.1. Lineage (GTDB taxonomy): Bacteria > Vulcanimicrobiota > Vulcanimicrobiia > Vulcanimicrobiales > Vulcanimicrobiaceae > Vulcanimicrobium. The sequence continues at coordinate 9,367 of DATAQE010000188.1, read as the reverse complement.
AGCGATGCTCGCCGAGGCGAAGCGGCTCTACCCCGACGGCGTTCGCCGCGACGCCTGGGTCGCGCGCATCGCCGAGGTCAAAGGGACGCTCACGCGCAGCACCGAGTTCGATGCGGTGCCGATCAAGGCGCCGCGCGTCTTCGGCGAGCTCAACGCGTTCTACGGCGACGACACGACGTTCGTCACCGCGATCGGCCTCTATCAGATCTTCTCCGGACAGTTCCAGACCACGCACAAACCGCGCCGCTACTTCGTCTGCGGTCAGGCCGGCCCGCTGGGATGGGAAGTGAGCGCGTGCACCGGGATCAAGCTCGCGCAGCCCGAGCGCGAGGTGGTCGCGGTCGTAGGCGACTACTCGTTCGAGTTCCTGATGGAAGAGGTCGCGACCGCGGTCCAGTACCACGTGCCGTTCGTCATGGTGATGCTGAACAACGCGTATCTCGGGCTCATCCGCCAGGCGGAGCGGAACTCGTTCGGGTTCGACGCGAACTTCGAGGTGAAGATCGGCTACGGCGAGGACGACTACGGGATGGACCACGTCAAGGCCGTGGAGGCGATGGGCGGCGCGGGCGTGCGCGTGCGCGAGCCCGACCAGATCCGCGAAGCGCTGGCATGGGCGAAGCGGACCTCGGACGAACGCCGCATCCCCGTGCTGGTCGAGATCCTCACCGAGCAGGAAGAAGACGCCGCGATGGGGAGCTCGATCGCCTCGATCAAGGAGGTCTACTGACGGTGCGCTTCGCCGCGAACCTCTCGTTCTTGTTCCAGGATATGCCGCTGTACGAGCGGATCGACGCGGCGGCCGAGAACGGCTTCCGCGGCGTCGAGTACATGTTCCCGTACGACTACGACGTCGCCGAATTGCAACGCCGGCTGCGCGCGAACGGGCTCACGCAGGTGCTGTTCAACTTGCCCGCCGGCGACTTCGCGAAGGGCGAGCGCGGCATCGCCTCCGATCCGTCGCGCGTCGAGGAGTTCCGGCGCGGCGTCGGCGAGGCGGCGAAGATCGCACCGGAGCTCGAATGCACGCGCGTCAACTGCCTCACCGGGATCGCGGTGCCCGGGCTCGATCCGGTGGTCGCCCGCGCGACGCTGGTCGCGAACCTGCGCTACGCCGCCGCGGCGCTCGGAAAGGCCGGCGTCACGCTCGTGGTCGAGCCGCTGAACCGCATCGAGACGCCGGGGTTCCTGGTCGGCACGACGGCCGAAGCGTTCTCGCTCATCGACGAGGTCGGCGCGCCGAACTTCAAGCTGCAGTACGACGTCTATCACGCGCAGCGCGTCGAGGGGAACGTCATCGCGACGATTCGCAACCACGTCGCGCGGATCGGTCACGTGCAGATCGCCGACAGCCCCGGGCGCAACGAACCGGGGACCGGCGAGCTCGCGTGGGAACGCATTCTGCCCGTCTTCGACGAGGTGGGATACGACGGCTGGATCGGCGCGGAGTACCGTCCCTCGCTCCCCGTCCCCGAGACGTTCGCCTGGCTCGACGCCTTTCGCCCGCACGAGGTCGCAACACCGTAGCATGTCCACCGATTCGAAACCCAACATGGTGATCGGCTTCATCGGACTCGGCATCATGGGGAAGCCGATGGCGAAGAATCTCCTCGCCGCCGGCTATCCCCTCGTCGTGCTGAACCGTTCGCGCGGCCCGGTCGACGAGCTCGTCGCGCACGGCGCGACCGCGGGGACGTCACCGCGCGACGTCGCGTCGCGCAGCGACGTCGTGATCACGATGCTGCCCGACTCGCCCGACGTCGAATCGGTCGCGCTCGGCAACGACGGCATCGCCGCGGGCGTTCGCGCCGGCGCGCTGTGGGTCGACATGAGCACCATCGCGCCGGCGACGACGAAGCGCGTCGCGCAGCAGCTCGCCGCGAAGGGCGCCGAGTCGGTCGACGCGCCGGTGAGCGGCGGCGAGAAGGGCGCGATCGACGCTGCGCTCTCGATCATGGCCGGCGGGAGTGACGAAGCGTTCGCGCGCGCGAAACCGATCTTCGAGGCGCTCGGGAAGAACATCGTCCACGTCGGCGAGCTCGGCGCGGGTCAGGTGACGAAGGCGTGCAACCAAATCGTCGTCGGGGTGACGATCGAGGCGGTCGCGGAAGCGCTCGCGCTCGCCGAAGCGTCCGGCGTCGATCCCTCGAAAGTCCGCGCCGCGCTGCTCGGGGGCTTCGCGCAGAGCAAGATCCTCGAAGTACACGGTCAGCGTATGATCGACCGCACGTTCAACCCGGGCTTCAAGTCGAAGCTGCACCGCAAGGACATGAACATCGCCGCGAACGCCGGCGACCAGCGCAACCTCGACCTCGCCGCCGCGAAGCTCGTGCGCGAACGCTTCGACGCGCTGATCGCCCGCGGCGACGGCGACCGGGACCACAGCGCGCTCTTCACGCTCTACCCGGTCGGCGAACCCGCGCCCACGACGTAAACGCCCCCGAGCGTCACCGTGACGAAGCGGCAACCTCGCCGCGTGCGAGCTCGTACCAGCTGAGCACGTCATCGTCGAACCGGCGCAGCTGGTGCAGCGGCAGCGCGCTCAGCTCGCCGAACGTCCGCACGCCGATCAGCCGCAGGCGCAGCATCACGTCCGGGTCGACGCAGACGAGCTCGAGCGGCGCGTCGGCCAAGAAGTGCGCCTCCGCGCCCGGCCGGCACACCGCATCTCCGCTGCGGTGCGACGCGACGAACGCCACCAGCCGCGTCGCGCCCGCGCCGCACCGCGCGCGGAGCCCGAGCGGCTCCAGGACCTCGTGCACCGCCGCGAACCACCGCGCCGCCGAATCGCCGGGCGGCACCCGGACGAACGCCATCCCCGGCCCTCCGTCCTCGACCCGTGCCGGCAGCCGCGCGAGCCGGTCCAGCACCCGGCGCCAATCCCGCGCCGCGCGGACCGGGTCGTCGATGGCGACCGCCGCCCGGGGCGCCGCCCGCACGGCCTCGCGCATCGACATCCCTGGCCGGACGCCGCGCCGCTCGGCAGCCGCGGTCGCCTCGAGGACGCGCCTTCGTCCGAAGCGCTCGATCAGGAACGCGGCAGCGTCAGGGTCGACGGCGTGCCGCAGCGAGGCTCCGAGCCGAAAGCAGGGTAGCCGAACGCCGACGGTCACCACCCCGACCCCGGGCTCGGGTGATGCTGCATGGGAGCATCACTATATCGAACATACGTTCGATATTCAAGACCGAAAGCGCGCTATTCCGCGGTCCAGGTCAGGAGCTCGTGCCGCTCGTGCTTCGGGAAGCGGGCCTTCGTCTTGATCGCCTCCAGGTAGCGCCGCTTGCCCGCCCGGTTCCCCTTCCCGATCAGGACGGCGCCGACGAACCGGTCCTCGAGGAAGTAGAGCGCGCGGTACCAGCCCTTGTCCTTGTCGACGTGCATCTCGGTCTCGATGTCGTCGCGGTACTCGGGCGAGAGGCCGAACTGCGTGATCGTCTGGCCGCTGAAGACGAGCGAGCTGTACTCGGGGACCGTGTCGAACTTCTTCCGCTCGCCGCCGTTCGCGTACGCCGCCATGTTGTGCGCGGCGAGCTTGCCGTGCGCGCCCGCGCTGTTCCAGGTGCCCATGCGGTAGTGCTGCTCGGCGATCGGGTCGTAGAACTCCGCCGCGTCGCCGGCCGCGAAGATCGCCGGCACCGCGGTCTCGAGATGCTCGTCGGTGATGATCCCGGTCCGCGTCTCGATCCCGGTCCCTTCGCACAGTTCCAAATTGATCGTCAGACCGAGCCCGATCCCGACGAGATCGGCGTCGATCGTCGTCCCGCCGGTCGTGACCACTTTGCTCACCGCGCCGTTGGAGCGGATCATCTCGCGCACTTCCTGACCGAAGTGCAGGTGCACGCCGTCCGCGCGCGCGGCGTCGTGCAGCAGCTCGCCCGCCGCTTCGTCGAGCATCCGGCGCAGGAATCGCGGGCCGCGGATCAGCCAGTGCGTCTCGACGCCGCGCGAGACGAACGCTTCGGCGAGTTCGTAGGCGATGAACGAGCCGCCGACCGCGACGCCGACCTTCGCCGTCTCCAGCGCGTGCGAGATCGCGAGCGTGTCGCTCATGTACTGGAAGTTGTAGACGTTCCCGGCGCCTTCGGCGCCCGGCGCGGTCGAGGGGTTCGGCCGCCCGCCGGTCGCGAGCAGCAGCGCGTCCCAGGGGTACTCCCGGCCGTTCGCGATCACCGTCTTCTCGGCGACGTTCACCTTGTCGACGCGGGTCGAGAGGTGCAGCTCGATGTTCAGCTTCTCGTGCCAGGCGAGGTCGCGCATGATCACCTTCTGCTCGGTGACCTGCTTGCGCAGCAGTGGCGGGAGCGCGATGCGGTTGTAGAGACAATACGGCTCGTCCGCGAAGAGGACGATGGAACAGGCAGGGTCCGCTTTGCGGAGCTGCTCCGCGCAGGTGGTTCCTGCGAAACCGTTGCCGACGATGACGTACCGACGCTCTGACACGCTCCCCATGATTGGCGCTCCGTGAATCCTCGCCTCGTCAATCTGCTTGCGAGTTTCATCCGCGGGAGCAGCGACTACGCGCTGGCGCGGCTCGAGTTCAGCATGCGGTTCGCGGGGCGGCCGGCGCCGCCGCTCCTCGAGCGGCTCCCCGACGCTTCCGAGGCGACCCTGCGCGCGCGGTGGGACGCGATCGAGGACCAGCTGGCCGCGATCCGCGCCTACGTGAAACAGGTCGAGGCCCTCGCCGGTAGCGAGGAGCGGTCCGACCCCGCGTTCCGCTGGCTGCGCCGGACGGTCCGCGAGCTCGACCAGTACGCACGCGCGCTGCGCTGGGTCCTGACCGTTCACGGCGGGGACTTGGCGCCCTAGGAGGCCAACTGCCGGTCATGGACTCTTCTTTCTTGAGCCGAGCGCTCGAACAGGCGAAGCAGCTGCAGAAGATCGCCGCCGACGCGGCGCAAAAGGGCTACGAGCAGGCGATGCCGCTCGTCCAAGAGGGCGTGGCGAAGGCGCAGGAGCTGCAGAAGACGATCGTCGAGCAGACGCCCAACATGACCGCCGCCGCGCAACAGCAGGCGAACGCGGCGATGGAGCACGCCGGCGCCTTCATCGCGACCGGCAAGACGGTCCTCGAAGCCGGCGCCGCCCAAGCGCAGACGCACCTTTCCACCTTCGCGGAGCAGGCGAAGAAAGCGGCCGACGCGACGGTCAGCGCGGTCCAGTCCGCAACGCAGAAGGGCGAAGCCGCCGCGAGCGGCGCAACGCCGGGCGCCGGAACCGGCCCGGTCACCCCCGAGGCCGGCACACCGGGCGCCGCGCCCCCGCCGGGCACCGCATCAGGTACCGGAACACCGGGCAGCTCGACCCCGCTGTAGCGCCTAGGCCGGCTCGTTCGCTGGATTCGCCGCCGCGGTCGTGACCGCGGCGGTCTCGTCATCGTCGTCGACCGGTAGGCTCAGCCAGCGCTCGAAGCGGGAGGCGGAGGCGAGGTAGATTCCGAGCAGTGAGATGCTCGTGCCGGCGACGACGAGGGCGGCGAACGACCACAGTCCGCCGTGGCCGGCGAACGCGTCGTACAAGCCGTGGAACGTCGCCGGCACGAGGACCGCGAGCACAATCAAGCCGGCGCGCGCGGACGGAACGCGCGCGGCGAACCAGATCAAGTACGCCGCGGTTCCGGTCCACATCGCGTGGAAGAACGGCAGCGACGTCATCCGCAGCACGCTGTGCAGATAGTACGCGATCGCGTTGTCGCCGGCGGCTTTCAGATAGACGGTGCTCTCGTACTGCACACCCTCTTTGATTCCGAAGCCCAGACCTGAGAGCAGTCCGTAGAAGAGAAATGCGCGCAGCGGCGGGATCCCGGCGAACCGCCAGATCGCGAAGAGCACGAGCGCCTTCGCGAGCTCCTCGGGGAAGCCGATGAACACGATCGCCGACGGGATCGCGACGAGCAGGCTGTGGGCCTCCACCAGCGCGGCTCGGGTGTGTTCGATGCCGAGCGCGAGCGAGAGCGAGAGCACGGTCATCCCGATGAACGTCGTGCCGAAGTACGCGGCGAGCCCGATCCGCCAGCGGATCCCGGTCGCACGGAACGCCGCGGCGAACACGACCGCCCACAGCGCGGAGAAGTAGAGCCCGAGGACTTTGTACGCGTCGTACCAGTCGCCGAGCGCGCTGAAGAACGTCACGAAGCCGAGCGGCGCGATCCCCATCAGCGCGATCAACAGGATCGAGCGCCACTGCGGCCATGCGATCGCGTCGAGATGCTTGAACGGCTCGAACAGGAGCGGCAGCACCGCGAAGATCTCGCGCGGCGCGCGCCGGTACAGCGCGGCGCCGCGCCCGAGATAGATGCAGTCCTGCCAGTTCCCGGCGACCGAAAGATCGGCGCCGCAATGTCCGCAGAAACGGCCGCCCGCGGGCGCGCCGCAGGAAGGGCACACGGCGACCGCCGCGCTCATCCGTGAACTCCCGGAAGGAGACTGCTCACGATGAGGATCGCCGCGAGCGTCAGCAGCGGCAAGAACACGACGACGAGGACCAGCCACCCGAACGGCGCCCACGCGCGCTGCACGCGAAGGAACTGCTCGGGGCTCTCGAAGCGCCGCCGCTGCAGCGCGACGCGGTTCCCGTTGAACAACAGATAGACCATGATCCCGAGCGGCACGGGCGGCAGCACGAAGCCGAGCCAGTAGAGCACGCCGAGCACCGGCGCGCCGTGCCAAAACGTCCACAGCCCGGCCGCACCGCACGCGCCGACGTTGAGCCGCCGCATCAGCCGTTCCACCTCGGGCGACGGCTCGCACAGCGGGAGATGAAAGCCGCCTTCATCCGCGCCGCACCGCTCGCAGAACGGCGTCGTGCACAGCGCGCCGCAGCTCGGGCAGCTGCGTACCGGCGAGGCGAGAGCGCCACCTCCAAGCGTCATGCGCCGGGAAGTTCGGTCGGAAGACGCCTCTCGACCTACCCGGAGCCGCTGCCCGCAGTGCCGAATGGCGTGCCCACGGGAGGTGATCGCGATGCGATCGATCTTCATCCGTGGGACGTGGCCCGGGCAGGGCGCGGTGGGCCGAACTGTCCTCGTCTCGTCGCGACGGCCTCCGCGGTAGCCTCCGAGGCGCGCGCCGAGAGCGAGCTCTCCTCGCTCACGATCGCATATCAAGCGATAGAGTTCGACCGCGTCACCTGGTACTCGTCGGACAATCTCCTGTACGAAATCCTAGGCGCTTTCGGGATCGGCAAGGCCGCAGACGACGGCACGATCGAGCTGAAGTCGGTCACGACGACGCCGAACGGGGCACGCATCGGTTGGAGCGACGGTTTCCGGCTCGGTGCGCACGAAGCACGCACGGCGAACGACGACCTCTTCTACTGGCTCGGAACGACGCCGCTGAGCAAGTGCCGCTTGGGAACGGGCCGGATTTACATCCGGGTCGTGCCTCGAGCCGGCTCGGTGACGACGACGACCTACGACCTCACGGTGTCGCGCGCCGGCACGGATCTTTCCGTCTGATCGCAGCGGACGATGAAATGGGAACCCGCGCTCGGTCTCGGTCCCGCGATCGTCGCCGCGATCCAGCCCGTCGTGAAGGTCGTGCCCGTACCGTTCAATTTCGCCGACACGATCCGAGTACCGACGTCGATCGCGTGCTTCGTCATCCTCGTCAGCCCGTTCAAACCGAAAACGCAGCGGCAGGCCGTCGTACTGGCGCTCGCCGGCGCGATCTGCCTCGGCCTCTACTACCTGCTCGTCCCGTTTCTGCTCTACGGGAACGACGGCCAAGCGTTCAAGCCCGGCCAATACGCGGCGATCGGCCTGTGGCCGACGCCGTACATGCACCGCGAGATGGCCCGGAGGGGCTGGACCGCCGAGCAGGCTCGCACGCACCGAAGCCCGCGTGACTGGCAACTCTATTACGACCTGACGTCGCAAACGGCGACTGCCACGATCCTCCTCGCGATCTACGCGGCCTCGTTCTGCCTGCTCACGTTCGGCTTCAAAGGCCTCCTGGAGCCGGCTGCGGCCCGAAGTCCCTAAGACGGCTACGATGTCGTAGCGAGCGCAGCGGCGCGCGGGGCCGGCACGGCGAGACGCACGAACCCGTCGAGCGCGCCCGGCTCTCGCAGCATCTCGTGCGCACGCGGCGAATCGGTCGCGCGCGCGTGGCGGTCGAGGAGATCGCGCAAACGCTCGCGCGCCTCGTCGTCGAGCTCGTGCGCGATCAGCGGTGTCGGGCCGAGGCGCGCTGCGTCCTGGCGCGGGACGAACAGCTCGCCGCCGGTCATGCCGCTGGCGAGGTTTCGCCCGGTCTTGCCGAGGATCGCGACGGTCCCTTTCGTCATGTACTCGCAGGCGTGATCGCCGGCGCCCTCGACGACGACCGTCGCACCGCTGTTGCGCACCGCGAGCCGCTCGCCGGCCGCGCCGCGCACGAACGCCTCGCCGCCGCGCGCGCCGTAGAAGCACGCGTTCCCGATCGCCGGCTCGTCGGCGCTCCCGGCGCCGCGGACGATCAGCGCCCCGCCGCTCATCCCCTTGCCGGCGCCGTCGTTCGCCTCACCGTCGAGCTCGAGCGTCAGACCGGTCGCGAGGAACGCGCCGAAGCTCTGGCCCGCGCTGCCGCGAGAGCGGTACGTCGCCGGCGCGACGTGCTCGCCGCGCGCGCGGCGCAGCGTCGCGTCGTATGCGATCCGCGCGGCGACGGCGCGGTCGGCCGGGGCGATGCGCTGCGTCCCGCCGGAGACGGCTTCGTCGTCGAGATGCGCCTGGTCGAGCGGCGCGAAATCTTTCGGCGCGCGCGTGTCGGGCAGGCGCAGCAGCTCGTCGAGGTCGATCCCGCTCGCGCGGTCGTAGCGCGGCCGCACCAGGTCGCCGCGGCCGCGGATCTCTTCGAGCGAGCGCGCGCCCAGCGCGGCGAGCCGGCGGCGCACGTCGCGCGCGACGAAGCGCAGGAACGTCGCGGCGTCTTCCGCGGTGCCGGGGAACTTGCCGCGCAGCACCGCGTCCTGCGTCGCGATCCCGACCGGGCACGTGTTGAGATGACACTGGTGCGCGTAGATGCAGCCGAGCGCGATCAGCAGCGCGGTGCCGAAGCCGAACATGTCGGCGCCGAGCATCGCGGCGAGGATCACGTCGCGGCCGGTCTTGAAGCCGCCGTCGACGCGCAGCTTCACGCGTTCGCGCAAGCCGTTCGTCACCAGCGTGTGGTGCGTCTCGACGAGGCCGAGCTCCCACGGCAGACCGGCGTGCTTGATCGAGCCGAGCGGCGATGCGCCGGTCCCGCCGTCGTGGCCCGCGATGTGGACGACGTCCGCGCGCGCCTTCGCGACGCCGCTGGCCACGTACCCGATGCCCGACTGTGCCACCAGCTTCACCGCGATCTTGGCCTTCGCGTTCGCGCGGCGCAAGTCGTAGATCAGCTG
>DATAQE010000044.1:0-5896 GCA_036264835.1 Candidatus Elarobacter sp. | reverse complement strand
CCTTTGATCACGTCGTAGCCGCCGGCGGTGAGGAGTTGCTCGATCAGCGCCGGCTCGTCGAGGAACCAGAACCGCGCCCGCGGCATCCGCCACGAAGCGACCGGCCCGTACCTCGCCGAGACCCCGGCCAGGAACGCCGGGATCCGCGCGAGGCTCCCGGTCGCGGACATGCTGCGGGCGGCGAGCAGCGGCGAGGGACCGGCGGGGTAGCGCGGAGCCATGCTTCCTTGTACTCCGCGGGGGAGGGGCGTTCTTCGCGTCTCCGAACCCGATCGTGTTTTGGAGCAACGCCGCGTCGTCATCACGGGGCTGGGCGCGATCACGCCGCTCGGCAACACCCACGGAGCCTTCTGGGAAGCGCTGATCGCCGGCCGCAGCGGGGTCGGCCCGACCACGGCGTTCGACACCTCGAAGCTGCCGACGCGCATCTCGGCCGAGGTGAAGGGCTTCGATCCCGACGCGCTGTTCGGGCGCCGCGAGGCGCGGCGCATGGACCGCTACGCGCAGATGGCGCTCGCCGCCGCGCGCGAGGCGATCGAGGACGCGAAGTTCCCCGAGGACCCCGAGGTGCGCGACAAGACCGGCGCGATCGTCGCGACCGGGATCGGCGGGATCATCACGATCGAGAACACGACGTTCGAGGTCGGGCCCAAGCAGTCGTGGGACCGTATCTCGCCGTTCTTCGTCCCGATGCTGATGGGGAACGCCGCCTCGGCGCAGATCTCGATGAACTACGGCTTGCGCGGGCCGGTCTTCGCGCTCTCGTCGGCGTGCGCGAGCGCGAACGACGCGTTCTGCGTCGCGTTCGACAAGATCGTCCTCGGTGAAGCGGTCGCGGTCGTCACCGGCGGGAGCGAAGCGGCGGTGATCCCGACCGCAATGGGCGGCTTCTCGTCGATGAAGGCGATGTCGACGCGCAACGACGACCCCGAGCGCGCCTCGCGCCCGTTCGACAAGGACCGCGACGGGTTCGTGCTCGGCGAGGGCGCCGGGATCATGATCTTCGAGGACCGCGAGCACGCGCTCGCGCGCGGCGCGAAGATCTATGCCGAGGTGCTGGGCTACGGGCAGTCGGCCGACGCGTTCCACATCGCGCAGCCGGACCCCGAGTCGAAGGGCGTCGTGCTCGCGCTCGAGCGCGCGCTCGCGCGCAGCGGCGTGCGCAAGGAGCAGGTCGGCTACGTGAACGCGCACGGCACGTCGACGCCGCTCGGCGATGCGGCGGAGTCGCAGGCGATCGCGCGGGTCTTCGGCGAGCACGCGACGAGCGGCAAGCTCGCGGTCTCCTCGACGAAGTCGATGCACGGGCATCTGCTCGGCGCCGCCGGCGCGATCGAAGGGATCGCGACCGCGCTCGCGCTGCAGCACGGCATCCTGCCGCCGACGATCAACTACGAGACCCCCGATCCCGAGTGCGCGCTCGACTACGTCCCGAACGTCGCGCGCAAAGCCGACGTCCAGGTCGCGTTCTCGAACGGCTTCGGCTTCGGCGGCCACAACACGACCGTCGTGTTCGGCAAGCACGCATAGCCGATGGCCGGAGAGAAGCGGCGCGCTCGCATGCGCGCGCTGCTCAAAGCCGCGGGTGCGCCGGATGTCGACGTGAGTCGCATCGAGGGCGCGTTCGTGCATGCCAGCGCGGGGCGCGAGCAGTCGCTCCCGTCGAACGAGCGGCTGGAGTTCTTCGGCGACGCGATCCTCGGGTTCGTCGCCTCCGCGTGGCTGATGAAGAAATATCCCGACCACACCGAAGGGATGCTCACGCGCCGCAAGGCCTCGCTGGTGAACGGCGCGGCCTGCGCGGAGACCGCGCGGCGGCTGGGCTTCAGCGAGCTCGTCGTCGTCGGCGAGGGGATGGGCCGCACCGGCGGCGCGGAGAACGAGAGCGTCCTCGCCGACGCCTTCGAGGCGTTCCTCGCGGCGCTCTACGAGGCGACCGACCTCGAGCACGTCACGCGCTTCCTCGAGAAGGAGCACCTCGTCCCGGTCGACCGCAGCAACGCCGGCGAGCGCGACGCGAAGACCGACCTCCAGGAGTTCGCCCAGGGCGTCCTGCGGGTGACCCCGCTCTACTTCGAGCGCGCCGAGGGGCCGCCGAACGACCGCCGCTACACCTCGCAGGTCCGGGTCGGGGACGAGATCCTCGGCGAGGGGATCGGCCCCTCCAAGAAGGCGGCCCAGCAGAGCGCCGCGGCGATGGCGCTCTCCACGTTACGAAAGCGTCATCCGGAAGCGCAGGCCGCGCCGGCGTCGAACACCGGAGGCCGGGTCATCGCGCTCGACAAGCGTCGCCGCCCACGTTCACCCCGTAAGCCCGACAGCGGAGCGCCCGTCTAACCTCCATGCGCCTCAAGTCCCTCAAAGTCTTCGGCTTCAAGACGTTCGCCGAGGCGACGACGCTCGATTTCCACGACGGCACCACCGCCGTCGTCGGCCCCAACGGCTCCGGGAAGTCGAACCTGGTCGACGCGATCCGCTGGGTCCTCGGCGAGCAGTCCTCGCGCAGCCTGCGCTCGCAGAAGATGGAAGACGTCATCTTCGCCGGCAACAACACGCGCAAGCCGCTCGGGATGGCCGAGGTCACGCTCACCTTCGACAACGCGGAGCGGATGCTGCCGCTCGACTTCGCCGAGGTGCAGATCACGCGCCGCGCGTACCGTGCCGGCGAGTCGGAGTTCTACATCAACCGCGAGCCCGTGCGGCTGCGCGACGTGCACGAGCTGCTGATGGGGACGGGTCTGGGGCACGGCTCGTACGCGATCGTCTCGCAGGGGCAGATCGACAGCATCCTCTCCTCGAAGCCGACCGAGCGCCGCGCGCTGTTCGAGGAGACCGCCGGGATCGGGAAGTTCCTCGCGCGCAAGAACGAGGCGCTGCGCCGGCTCGAAGCCACCGAGCAGAACGCGATCCGCGTCAACGACCTGATCGCGGAATTGGAACGGCGCGTGCCGGAGCTCGAGACGCAGGTGCGGCGCGCGAAGCGCTACCGCCGCGTCACCGCGCGCGTGCGCGATCTGGAGATTCTGTCGTACCTGCGCGCGTCGTCGTCGCGGCGCGCCGAGCGCGAGCACGTCGCCGCCGAGCTGGAGCAGCACGAGAACGCGCGCGCCGCGGCGGCCGCGCGCGCGGCGCGGCTCGGCGCGGAGATCGCGGCGCTGCGCGAGACGGTCTACACGCTCGAGCTCGAGCTCGACAACGACCGCGCGCAGGCGCAGGGCGCACGCGCGGAAGCGGCGCGCCTCGAAGCCGATCTCGCCGCCGCGGTCGCGCGGCGGGACGGGCTCGAACGGCAGTCGAGCGCGGTCGTCGCCGACCGCGAGCGCGTCGAGGGCGAGCGCGAGACGCTGCGCGAGCAGATCGCCTCGCTCGAAGAGCGGCTCGCGCCGCTGACCGCGCAGACCGACGGCTCGCGCGAGCGCGAGCTCGCCGCGTCCGCCGCGGTCGCCGACGCGCGCGGCGCGCTGGACGGAGTGTACCAGGAGCTGCGCGCGGTCGAGGCGCTCGCCGCCGAGCACGCGGCGAACGAGGCGGAGCGGCGCGCGCAGATCGCGTCCGCGCGCGGCGAGATCGAACGGCTCGAGCGCGAGCGCGCGAGCGCGCTCGCCGAGCGCGACACGCACGCGAAGGCCGCCGACGAAGCGCGCGGGCGCTTCTCCGAGCGCGAGATCCTGATCGCGCGCTACGAAGCCGAAGCGGCGGCGCAGCACGAGCGAGCGCGCGTCGCGCGCGAGCGCGGCGAAGCGGCGACGGCGCGCGTCGCCGATCTGCAGCGGCGCCACCATGAGATCGCCTCCGAGCTCGCCGGCGCCGAGTCGCGGCTGCACACGATCGAGGAGCTGGAAGCCGCCCTCGAAGGGCACGCGCACGGTACGCGCGCGATCGTCGAGGCGTCGAACCGCGGGCTGCTGCGCGGGCTGCACGGCGTCGTGTCGAACCTAATCTCGACCGACGAGCGCTACGCGCGCGCGCTCGACGTCGCGTTCGGTGCGGGATTGTCGAACATCATCGCGGAGACGTCGGAAGACGCCGAGGCGGCGGTCGCGTACCTGCGCGAGCGCGAGCTCGGGCGGGCGACGTTCCTTCCGCTCGACTCGCTCGCGCAGCGCGAAGGGCGCGAGCTCGGGACGCTGCGCGGCCGCGCCGGCGTGATCGGCTACGCGCACACGCTCGTGCGCGCCGAGCCGCGCTACCGCGGGATCGTCGCGTTCCTGGTCGGCCGGGTCCTGGTCGTCGACGAGCTGCGCACGGGGATCCAGCTCACGCGCGGCGAGGGCTTCCGCGACTCGATCGTCACGCTCGAAGGCGATCAGATCATGGGCGGCGGCGCGATCACCGGCGGCCGCTTCCGCAAAGAGCGCTCGATCCTCGCGCGGCGCGCGCAGGCCGAGACGCTGCGCGAGCGGATCCCGCAGCTGCGCGCGGAGCTCGAACGGATCGAACGCGACGGCGCCGCCGCGCGGGCCGATCTCGACGCGGCGAGCGCCGAGCGCGACGAGGCGACGAAGCTCGCGAACGAGGCCGAGGTCGCGCTGCGCGAGGTGCGCACGCAGCTGCAGGGACTCGTCACCGAGATCGAGCGGCTCGATGCCGCGGTCGTCACCGCGGAAACCCGCCGCGACGGGCTCGCGAACGAGGAGCATGACGTGCGCGCGCGGCTGCACGCGCTCGAGCGCGTCGCCGACGACCACGTCGACCTCTCGCAGCAGCGCGCCGCGCTGGAGGCGCAGCTCGCGGCCGCGCGCGAGCACATCGCCGCGGTCGAGGCCGAGCAGAGCGAGGTCGCCGCGTCGGCGAGCGCGCTGCGCGAGCAGATCGCCGCGCTGAGCGCGGAGCACGACGCGGCGGTGACGCGGCTCGGCCTGCTCGACGCCGACGCGGAGCGCGCGGGCGCCGCGCGCGAGGCGATGCTGCGCGAGCTGGAGACGCTGCGCGCGCGCGCAGCCGAGCTGGAGACCGCGCTCGCCGCGGCACGCGAGCGCGTGACCGCCGCGGACGCGACCGTCGAAGCGTCGCGCCGCACCGTCGAGGCGACGAAGGACGAGTCCGCGCAGCGCGAGGCCGACGAGCGGATCGCGCAGAGCGCCGACCGCGAAGCGACCGCGGCCGGCGAGTACGGCCGCCGGCGCCTCGCGGAGATCGACGCCGAGCTCGGGATGCTGCAGCAGACCTTCGCGCAGCACCCCGCGAGCGACGAAGAGCAGGCCGACGTGATCGCGCGCTACGAGGGCGAGCCGGACGAGGTCGCCGACGAGCTGCCGCGGCTGCGCGAAGAGCTCACCCGCCTGCAGGCCAACGTCAACCTGAACGCCGAGGCCGACCGCGACGAGCTCACCGAGCGCGAGCGCTTCCTGCGCGAGCAGATGGACGATCTGCACAAGGCGCGCGAGACGCTGCTCGCGACGATCGCCGAGATCGAGTCCTCGTGCCAAGTGCAGTTCAACGAGACGTTCAACGCGGTGAAGGAGCAGTTCAGCGCCGTCTTCGCGCAGCTTTTCCCGGGCGGCGAGGCCGACATGTGGCAGACGAACCCGGAGAATCTGAGCGAGACGGGGATCGAGATCTCGGTGCAGCCGCCGGGGAAGAAGATGACCGCGCTCGCGGCGCTCTCCGGCGGCGAGCGCGCGATGACCGCTTCGGCGCTGATCTTCGCGCTGATCGCGGTGAAGCCGTCGCCGTTCTACCTGCTCGACGAGGTCGACGCGGCGCTCGACGACGCGAACGTCGAGCGGCTCTCGACCAAGATCCGCGAGGTCTCCTCGACCGCGCAGATGCTGATCGTCACGCACAACAAGAAGACGATGGAGCTCGCGCAGCGCATGTACGGCGTGACGATGCAGGAGCCCGGCGTCAGCTCGATCATCAGCGCGACGCTCGACGACCGCCCGATCGCGCCGCC
>DATAQE010000137.1:0-5418 GCA_036264835.1 Candidatus Elarobacter sp. | reverse complement strand
GCGATCGCGCTGACGATCCCGAGCCGCGCGCGCTCGCGCTCCATCACCGGACCTTGCTCGATGTGCAGCTCGACGTACGCGGCGGGCGGCGGGAAGCCGTCGCGGACATAGACCCCGTCGAGCAGGCCGTACGGTCCGCGGAGCGCCGAGGCGAACGTCTCGCCGTCGTCCGCGACGAGCAACGCGGCCTCGTCGAACGCCGTGAGCCCCGCGTACACCGAGCTCCCGAGACATCCGAGCGGGAACCGGCTGCCCTCTTCTCCCGCCCACGCGACGACCTCCAGCGGCCGCGCCGGCCGTTCGCCGCAGGCCGCGATAACGCGCAGAGCCTCGAGCCCGCCGATCACGCCGTACGCACCGTCGTAGGCGCCGCCGTCGCGCACCGTGTCGAGATGCGACCCGCACTGCACCGGCGGAACGCCACGCTCGCCGAGCCGCGCGAACACGTTCCCCACCCGGTCCTGCTCGACCGTTAGCCCGTCCTCACGCGCCCAGGCGGCGAACCGCGCGCGCGCCGCGCGCTCCACCGCCGTGAAGAGCGCGCGGTCGATGCCGTGCTCCGTCGCGCCGAGCGTCGCGAGCTCGGCGAGCCGCGCATGGAGCGTCATCGCGCGGCGGTGCCGGACGCCGCGACGCCGTTCTCGCCCGAGCGCTCGTGCGCGTCCACCCGCGCCAGGTACGCGTCGCGCAGCGGGCCTTCGATGAACGAAGCCTCGAAGCTGTTGCGCGCCAGCGTCGTGAGCGCGGCCGGCGAGAGATCGAGCGCATCGGCGACCGCGCCGAAATTCTCGCCGGCGTAGCCGCCGAAGTACGCGGGATCGTCCGAGTTCACCGTCGCGACGAGGCCGTCAGCGAGCATGCGCGGCAGCGGGTGATCGCGCAGCGCGGCGACGACGTGCAGCTTGACGTTCGAGAGCGGGCACACCGTGAGCGGGACGCGCTCGTCGCGAAGCCGCGCGACGAGCCGCGGGTCTTCAAGGCTCCGCACGCCGTGGTCGACACGCGAGACCTTCAGCAGATCGAGCGCCTCCCACACGTACGCCGGCGGGCCTTCCTCGCCGGCGTGCGCGACGGTCTTCCAGCCTTCGGCGCGCGCGCGCTCGAACACGGCGGCGAACTTCGAGGGCGGGTGCCCGGCCTCGGCGGAGTCGAGTCCGACCGCGACGATCCGCTCGCCGTACGGCAGCGCCTGCTGCAGTGTTGCCATCGCCGACTCGGCCGTCAGGTCGCGCAGGAAGCACATGATGAGCTTCGAGGTGATGCCGTGACGGCGTTCGCTCTCGCGCACCGCGGACCACAGCCCGTCCATGACCGTCTCGAACGCGATGCCGCGCGACGTGTGCGCCTGCGGGTCGAAGAAGATCTCCGCGTGCACCACGCCCTGCTGCTTCGCGCGCGCGAAGTACGCGTCGGCGAGCTCGGCGAAGTCTTGCTCCGTGCGCAGGACGCTCATCGCCGCGTAGTACAGGTCGAGGAACGACTGCAGGCCGGTGAACTCGTACGCGCGCCGCAGCGCCTCGACCGAAGGCCACGGGACCGCGATCCGGTTGCGCTCGGCGAACGCGAGCACCATCTCCGGCTCGAGCGTCCCCTCGACGTGCAGGTGCAGCTCGGCCTTCGGCAGCCGCAGCGGATCGAGCGCCATCACGCCTCGGCGGGGTGCGTGGCGATCCAGTGCCGCGCGATGTCGACGCGCCGGCAGATCCACACGCCGTCCTGCGCTTTGAGATAGTCGAGAAAACGCTCGAGCGCCGCCGCGCGCCCCGGACGGCCCGCCAAGCGCGTGTGCAGCCCGACGGACATCATCTTCGGCGCCGTCTTCCCCTCGCGGTAGAGCACGTCGAACGCATCCTTCAAGTAGCGGAAGAATCCCTCGCCCGACGTGAACCCCGGCGCGACGGAGAACTTCATGTCGTTGTTGTCGAGCGTGTACGGGATGACGAGGTGCGGCTTCCCGGCGACGCGGACCCAGTACGGGAGATCGTCGTTGTACGCGTCGGAGTCGTAGAGGAACCCGCCGTCCTCGACGACGAGCCGCCGCGTGTGGATCGACGGCGCGTACCGGCAGTACCATCCGTACGGCCGCGTCCCGGTCGTGCGCTCGATCGATTCGACCGCGCGCCGCATCTGCGCGCGCTCCTCGTCCTCGTCCATCTCGTGAAAACCGGTCCAGCGCCACCCGTGCGAGCACACCTCGTATCCGGCGTCGCGGATCGCCGCGCACGCCTCGGGATTCCGCTCCAGCGCGAGCGCCGCGCCGAACACGGTGACCGGGATCTCGCGCTCGCGGAACATCCGCATCAGCCGCCAGAATCCGGCGCGGCTACCGTACTCGTAGACCGACTCGACGATCAGATCGCGCTTCCCCGGCCCGACCGTCGCCCCGGGCACTTCCGTGAGGTACGTCTCGGAGGTTTCGTCGCCGTGCTCGATCGCGAGCTCGGCGCCTTCCTCGTAGTTCATCACGATCTGCACGGCGAGCCGCGCGCCGCCCGGCCACTTCGGATCCGGCGGCCGCTCACCGTAGCCGATCAGATCGCGCGGATGCGGTTCCGAAGCACCGTCCATCGCGGCTTCAGGTACCGGCCGGTTTTTTCGCGATGGACCGCGCCGGGTTGCCGACGACCTTGTCGTTGGGCTCGATGTCGCGGATCGCGACGGTGCCGGCGCCGGTGATCGCGCCGTCGCCGATCGTGATCGGCGCGACCAGCGAGGAGTTCGTGCCGATGAAGGCGTCGGCACCGATGTGCGTCTCGTTCTTGCCGACGCCGTCGTAGTTGCAGGTGATCGTGCCGGCGCCGATGTTCGTGCGCTCGCCGATCGTCGCGTCGCCGAGGTACGTCAGGTGGCCCGCCTTGACGCCTTCGGCGAGGCGCGCTTTCTTCGTCTCCACGAAGTTGCCGACGTGGACGTTCGCGCCGAGCACCGTGCCGCCGCGGAGGTGGGCGAAGGGGCCGACGTGGACGTCGTCGGCGATCTCGCTCGCCGCGACGACGCTGTCGTGGATCTTGCAGCGCGCGCCGATCACCGCGTCGGTGATGCGCGAATTCGGGCCGATCTGCGTGTCGGGGCCGATCCGCGTCGCGCCGCACAGCGACGTGTTCGGGTGGATCACCGCGTCGGCCGCGATCACGACACTGGGGTCGAGGTATGTCGTCGCCGGGTCGACGATCGTCACGCCGGCGCGCATGTGCTCCTCGCATAGCCGCCGGTTCAGGATTGCGCGCGCCGCTGCTAGCTCGACGCGGTCGTTCACGCCGAGCACGCTGCGGTAGTCGGCGACCGGGACCGGCGCGACGCGGCGGCCCGAGGCGATCAGCAGCTCCACGGTGTCGGTCAGGTAGTACTCACGCTGCGCGTTGTCGTTGCCGACCTTCGCGATCGCCTCGCGGAGCGCCGACTCCGCGTACGCGTAGATGCCGGCGTTCATCTCGTCGATCACCAGCTGCCGCGGCGTGCAGTCCTTCGCCTCGACGATCCGCTGCACGGCGTTGCCTTCACGGACGATGCGCCCGAAGCTCGACGGGAGCGGCATCAGCGCGGTGACGAGCGCGAGCGCGGTCCCGGCGTCGGGATCGACCGCCGCCTGAACGTCCTCGAAGATCGTGCGGTCGACGAGCGGCATGTCCCCGTACGCGACGACGACGCAGCCTTCGCGCGGTTCGATCGCCTCGAGCGCGATCCGCACCGCGTGTCCGGTGCCGAGCTGTTCCGCCTGCACGACGGTCCGCACGCCGAACGGCCCCATCTGCTGCTCGAGCTCGGGGTTCGTCACGACGACGATCTCGTCGGCGCCCGATGCTTTCAGCGCCTCGAGCACCCACCACAGCATCGGACGCCCGCACAGCTCGTGCAGCACCTTCGGCTGCGCGGATTTCATGCGCGTCCCTTTGCCGGCCGCGAGGACGATCGCGCGCGCGCTCACGCCGACACCGTCGCCGCTTCGGCGAGGCCGTGGTCGTCAGCCGTCGCCGGGGCGGCCGGGAAAGGGAGCTGCTGCCATTCTTTCTGCTCTTTCGCGCTCACGCCGCCGAGCGCGTCGAGCGCGACACGGAACCGTTCGCGCACGATGTCGCGCCCGAGCAGCTCCATCGAGTCGAACAGCGGGAGCGAAGTCGGGCTCCCGGTCATCGCGACATAGTACGGCCGAGCGAGATCGCGGAACTTCTTGCCGAGCGTCTCGCCGACGCCCTTCAGGACGCGCTCGATCGTCGAGAGGTCGAACCGCGGCTCCGCGTCGAGCCGCCACATCGCGAGCGCGAGCGCCTTGCGAATCTCCGCCGAGTCGAGTTTCGTCCCGGCGAACGACTCTTTCGTCACCGGGATCCGCCCGGCGAACAGATACGCCGCCGCCGGGACGAGATCGCTGAGCCGTTCGACGCGCGTGCGCGCGAGCTCGGCGATCCGCAGCAGCCGGTCGCGGTCGAACCCCCAGCCCTGCGCGCGCAGCAACAGCTGTCCCGCGGTCAGCGCGTGCAGGTACTTGCCGTTGAGCCAGTCCAGCTTCGTGACGTCGAACACCGGACCGCCGAGCGAGATCTTCTTCGGGTCGAAGCGCGCGACGAAATCGGCGAGGTCGAAGATCTCGTGCCCTTCCTGCGCCGGCGCGAGCAGCAGCCCGAGAAAGTTCAGCAGCGTCTCGGGCAAGTAGCCCATCCGCTCGTAGAACAGAATCCCGGTCGGGTTCTTCCGTTTGCTCAGCTTCGACTTGTCGGCGTTGCGCAGCAGCGGCAGGTGGATCAGCGCCGGCGGCTCCCAGCCGAAGTACTCGTAGAGCAGCAGGTGCTTGGGCGCCGAGGAGACCCACTCCTCACCGCGCATCACATGTGTGATCTCCATCAGATGGTCGTCGACGACGTTCGCGAGGTGGTACGTCGGCAGCCCGTCGGACTTCAGCAGCACCTGCATGTCGACGCTGGCGTAGTCGAACTCGATCGGCCCGCGCGCGAGGTCGTTCACCACGCACGTCCCGATCGCGGGGACCTTCATCCGCACCACGAACGGCTCGACGCTCGCCGCACGCCGCTCCGACTCGTCGGCCGGAATCGCGAGACAGTGCCCGTCGTACTTGTTCGGCGTCCCGGCGGCGCGCTGCGCCGCGCGCATCGCGTCGAGCCGCTCGGGCGTGCAGAAGCAGCGGAACGCGAACCCGTTCGACAGCAGCTCGTCGGCGTAGCGCGCGTAGATCGCGGAGCGTTCGCTCTGGCGGTACGGCCCGTGCGGCCCGCCGACGTCGGGGCCCTCGTCCCATGCCAGCCCGCACCAGCGCAGCGCCGCGAGGATCGCGCGCTCGGACTCCGGGGTCGAGCGCGCCTGATCGGTGTCCTCGATGCGCAGGATGAAATCGCCGCCGTGCTGCTTCGCGAACGCGTAGTTCGCCAGGGCGACGTACGCCGTTCCGACGTGGGGGTCGCCGGT
>DATAQE010000105.1:0-58814 GCA_036264835.1 Candidatus Elarobacter sp. | reverse complement strand
CGAAGAGCTGCCCTTCGCATTCGGGTCCAGCTTCATCTGGGCGGCCGACCGTTCGACGAACTCGCGCACCTCGGCGATCACATCGGCGAGCAGCGCCGCCGCTTCGCACAAACGCTGCTCGCTCTCCGTCAGGAACAGCTCGAGCGCGCACTCATGCGTGAACGCGAATTTGTTCGCGGCGGTGCGCAGCGCCAGCCCGTACGACAAGGCGTCGGCGCTGGCGAGCGGATCCAAGAACGACTTCCGAGCGGATTCTGCGACGGGCTGCAGCCGTTCGGCATGCTTGACGACCTCGTCGTAAAACTGCTGGCGGAAGGTCCCGCGCGGGGTACGGTCGGCCGGTTCGATCGTGCCCGCCACCGTGCCGATCCGCGCATCGTTGCGCGTCTCGGCCGAGTTGGGCCGCGAGATCCCGCTCAACAGCTTGCCGGCACCGCGAACCCCGCCGTGCTGCTTCGGGTCCGAATTCAGCTTCATCGGACCGGACCAGTTCTGGTCGCTTGGGCGGACCCCTTGGGCCGGCGCCTCAGCCCACGCGGACGCTGAGCATCGAGATCGATCCGCCGTCGCCGCCTTCGACGGGGTAGGTCACGGCGTCGCCGGGCTGCTGCGTCGCGATGACGTACAGCAGCGGAAGGTAGTGCTCGGGCGTCGGGACGGAGAGCATCGCGTCGCGGCCCAGGCTCTCGTAGTCGATCAGCGGCTCGTGATCGCCGGCCGCGAGCAGCTCGCGTGCGCGGTCTTCGAACCGGACGGCCCACTCGAACTGCTGCGCAGGATGCCGGCCCCACGCGTATGCGTGCAGGTTGTGCACGACGTTGCCGCTGCCGGCGATGAGGACCCCCTCGTCGCGCAGCGGCGCCAGGCGCCGGCCCAGCTCGTAGTGATACGAGGGCGGATGCGTCTCGTCGAGCGCGAGCTGGACGACCGGGACGTCGGCGTCCGGATAGGCGTGGACGAGCACCGACCACGTGCCGTGATCCAATCCCCAGTGCTCGTCGAAGCGCACGTCGACCGGCACGAGCAGGTCGCGCACGCGCTCCGCGAGCCCGCGGTCGCCGGGCGCCGGGTAGCGCACCTCGTAGAGCTCGTGCGGAAACCCGCCGAAGTCGTGGATCGTGCGCGGGTGCGGCATCGCGGTGACGTGCGTCCCGGGGAGATACCAGTGCGCCGATATCGCGAGGATCGCTTTCGGCCGCGGCGTGCTCGCCGCGATGGTGGACCAGCCGCGCGTCCAGGCGTTGTCGTCGAGCGCGTTCATCGGGTTGCCGTGGCCGAAGAAGACGGCGGGCATGCGCTGAGCCATGGATCAGGCCTCCGTGAGCGCGCCGTGCAGCGCGAACGCGTTCGCGAGCAGCGCGTACGAGTGCGCGCGTGATGCGTAGTCCGGGGTGATCGAAAGGATCATCACCTCGTCGGCCTGGTGCGCGCTCGCGGTCTCCTCGATGCGCGCGCGGACCGCGCGCGGTGCGCCGAGCGCGAGCCGGCGGCGGTTGTACGCGATCTCCTCGCGGTCGTACGCGGTGTACGGATACGCGCGCGCCTCCTCGCGCGAAGGCACCGGGAGATCGACGCCGCGACGAACGCGCAGCCGCCACAGATCGAGCGTGGCGGCGAGCTCTTCGGCCTCTTCCGGCGTCTCCGCGGCGAGCGCGGCGACGGCGAGCAGCACGCGCGGTTCCTGGCAGCGCGGCGAGGGCCGGAAATGCCGGCGGTACATGCGCGTCACTTGCTCCTGGTCACCGCTGATGAAGTGCGCGAACGCGAACGGCAGCCCGAGCTCCGCGGCGAGCGCCGCGCTGTAATCGGACGAGCCGAGGAGCCACACTTCGGGCGACGTCTCGCCGCTCGGCATTGCGACGAGCTTCGCGAACGGATGGTCACCCGGGAGCGCGCCGTCGAGGAAGCCGACCAGATCGCGCACCTGTCGCGGGAAACGGTCGATCTCCGCGGACTCGAGCGCGAGCGAGACGCGCTGTGAGCCGCCCGGCGCGCGCCCGATCCCGAGGTCGATCCGCCCGGGCGCCAGCGCCTCCAGCATGCGGAACTGCTCGGCGACCTTCAGCGCGGCATAGTGCGGCAGCAGCACGCCCCCGGTCCCGATACGCATGCGCGTCGTCTCGGCGGCGATGCGCGCGAGCAGGATCTCCGGCGCGGGGTCGGCCAGGCCGCGCATCGCGTGATGCTCGGCGAGCCAGTAGCGGTGATAGTCGAGCCGCTCCGCCGCGCGCGCCAGCGCGATCGTCTCGGCGATCGCATCGCGCGGCAGAGCGCCCGCGAGGACGGGCGATTGATCTAGGATGCCGAGCGCGAGTCCCATCGGGTCGCTACGTCAGGCCGCTCGAAGCCGCGGCGGCGGTCGTGATGGCACGGTCTTCCAGACATCGCCGGTGTGGAACTCGGTTTCACGCGTGCGTCAGCGCCAGCCGGTAGTGAGCCGCGGCGGCGGTCTCCTCACCGAGGATACGGTGCGCATTACCGAGCGCGACGTGGTACTCCGCGCGGTGAGCCGGCACCGGCCCGTCGCTGCGCACCGTGTGCGCGACCAGGGACAGGATCCGTTCCAGTCCCGGCTCGCCGGGCGCGCGCTCCCGGAGCAAGCGCGCCACGCCGCAGCTCGCCTCCAGACGGCCTGCGCGAAACTCCTCTCTTCCGAGTGCGACGAGTGCCGCGATGCGCGCGTCGCTCGGCTGCGCGTCGATCGTGCGCGTCCAGAGATCCTGGCGAAAATCAGCACCCAGCGGCGACACGAAATCCCGGCGGCCGGGATAGAGGGCCGCCCGCACCATCCGCGCGAGCGCGGCCTCAGGCAGCGTCCCGATGTACGTGGGTGGCCGGCGCGGGACGGGCGTCTCCCACGCGCGACCGCGAATCGCAGCGTACTGCGCCGACCAGCGCTCGATGTTCTCGCGCTGCCGGTCCGGCGACGCGTTGGTGTGCACTCCGCCGTGCAGCTGGTGGAACGTCCCCTCTCCGAGCAGCACGACGAGCTCGGCCTCGGGCGCTTTGAGCAGACGGTCGAACGTGTCGAGGTTGACGAGGCCGCCGCCCGGAGCATCGAACCGTTCGTCGACGCCGCCCAGCGCCGCCCATGCTTCACGCCGGGCGAACACGGCGTTCGACTCCGAGATGGGTTGAAACCAGCCGTCGAGCGACGACCCGTCGAGCGTGCCGATCTCGAACAGACGATAGCCGTCGCTCGGCCACGCGATCGAGTCCAGGAGCGCGTCCTCGTGTCGTTCGTCGTAGCCGTGCTGGATCGCGAAGCTCTGGAAATCGTGCCCCAGCAGCCACCCGAGCGTGGCGACGACGGCGTTGTCGTAGAGCCGCGCGCCGTGGCGTGCGAAATGCAGCAAACCAGGGGTCGGGATCCGCGCACCGTCGATCATCAGCCCGATGACGTCGCCGCGGGCGGCGCGCAGTCCGCAGTTGATCGCGCGGGCCGGCGACGCGGGTGCCGGGTCGATGCGGATGAAACGAAAGTTGCCCGCGAGGTCGCCCACGGTGCTCGGATCGAGCGGAACGTCCGAGCCGTTGTCGACGACGATGACCTCGTAGTCGTCGAGGCCGACGTGACGCTGATATGCTCCCGAAAGCGCATACAGCGTCCGAGCGGCGGCGCGTGCGATGTTGTAGCACACGACCACCACCGAGAGGTCCGGCTTCCGTTCGAATGACGGCGCCGGTTCTCCCATCACGGCAACGGGACTCCCGCGTCCCCGAACGACATCACGTCGCTGCGTTCGGAAAAGAGCAGATCGACGTACGGCACGTCCGGCAGCGCCGTGGCGCGGGCGGCGTCGTCCAACGCCAGCTCGGGGACGCCGGAAAGAAGTGAGAGCCTGCGGTTGACGTCCAGGAATCGCCGCGCGAGCCTGCGCTGCACGGGCGGCGATACCGCGCTGTTCTTGATGCCCGCCGGCACGATCGCGTCGGCGAACGGTGCTTCGACCGCATCGAGGGCGCGCCCGAGCCTGTTTCGCAAAAACATCCGGACGTAGGTCGCGAGCGGCTGCGATACGTTTTCGACGAGCTCCCCGGGGACGTGCAAGTCGGCGAGGGTCAGTCCGAGCTGCGAAAGGAAATCGGCGCACACCGAGGTTCGCGCGGCCTCGTACGGGCGAACGGCGACGTCGGCGTCCGGTATGGCGCGGAGCTGCCGCAGCACCTCGCAATAATCGAACCTGAAGGTCCATTCGCGCCAGCCGAACTCGCCCCGTTCCAGCGTGGTCTCGAGGATGCGGTCGAACGGCTCGTCGAAGCCGAAATGCAGCAGGGTGCAATAGATGCGCGGAAGATACTCCCACTGCTTGCGCACGTAGAGCACGACCGTCACGCGCAGACCGAGTGATTGCATTCGGGTGACGAGACCGGCGAGCCCGGGCTCGTCGCCAACGGCGCTCTCGAAGTCCTCGCTCGAGATGACGACGTGTTCGTCCCGCCCGCTGACTTCACGCGCCAAGTCGTCGATCGTTCCGAGGCGCTCGTCGAAACGCCGGTCGCGCATGATCTGCCAGGCGATGTTGTGGTGGCCCGGATGCGCTTCGTTCATGCGTCCGGACTCCGGATAGAGATATCCGCGTTCGAGAAGGGCCGCGCTGTTGCGCGCGAGCAGCCGCTGAATCGACGTCGTACCGGTCTTATGCGTACCGATGTGGATATAACAGCGCCGGCGCGCGTTCGACATGCGGTCCATAATACCCATACTGATTCGCCCTTCCTGCGACCGTGCAGAAGCCCCGCCGGGTGTTCCGGCGGGGCTCCCGCGGTGATGCCGCCGGGGCGCTTAGTACGTGGGTACTTGCGGCGTCTGCGCCGCGTTCGAGAGGTTCCCGGAGATGCAGATGTGATGGAGGTCGGAGTACTCCGACTGCAGCACGTACTGGTGGCCGTTGACCGTCACGAAGTTGTCGAAGGCCTGGCAGAGGTCGCCGGTCTCGTCGCCGTTCAGCTGGTTCCACCACGCGTTCAGGAGCGGGTCGCTGATCGTCTCGAAGAGCTCGTGCGAGAGGGTCGAGTACCCGGGGTCGGCCGGGTCGATGTTGCCCGCGGGGTTCGGCAGCGGCTGATTGTGAATGTTGTTCCGGCAGCCGGCGACGTCCTGGTACGGCTCGGTCGTGTACAAGAACGTCTGCCGCTGGTTGTTCACCGTTGCCGTGAACGCGCCGTGATAGGCGCAGAAGTAGAACGTGCTGCTGTGGTCGGGCGAATAGCAATGGCCGTTCGGCGGTCCGAAACCCGGCTCGGAGCACGTGTCGACGTTCTGCGGGAGGAAGACGTGGTAGATGTGGCCGAGGCCGCCGCCGCCCATGCCGGGCTGCTGGGATGCGTTCAGCACCGCCAGCGCGATCTTGAGCTGGCCGTAGTATGGGTTGGCGCCGCCATAGGGGTTGCTCTGATACGTATCGTTGACCAGCAGGCCCAGGCCCTTGGTATAGCTGCCGGTGAGCGGCGACGTGTCGGCGACGCCGGGCGTCTGCAGATACTGGTAGAGCACCGTGATGAACGGGTCCGAACCCAGATCTGCCAGGAACTGGCCGGGGTTGAAGTTCTCGGCGTTGCGGCAGTTCACGTCGCAATTGAGAAACAGGTTATGCGAAACGGCGCTGCCGAGGACCGGGCCGCCTTGGTACGAGAGGTCCCACGGAGAGTTGACGGCGACGTCCTTCGTCATACGCTTCGCGCTGGAAGTCGCGGCGCCGCGCAGGGTGCCCGCGAACGCGTGCTGCACGGACCCGGAGAGGCTAGAGGCGTCGCCGCCGTTCATCGTTACGGTGGGCGTCGAGTGGTCTTGAACATCCGTCGTCGGCGCCGCCGGGATGCGGCTCGTGACGTTCACCGGGACGGAGCTCGCCGCGTGCAAGAGGTCGAGCGAACCGATCGGCACGCTGCCGGCGGACGACGTTTGCGCCTGGGCGGCATTAGTGGGAGTCGCGGGTGTGGTCGAGCCGCCGCCGGAGCAGCTCGAGAGCGCGAATGCCGCGGCGACCGCGAACGCGCCGAGTGCCGAAAAAGATGTCTTCACAGACACCCTCCTATCAAACGAGAGCGAGCGACCGCATGAACGAGCGAGCGAACGCCAAAATGGGATGACGGGCGCTGGAATGCGTCCGTCGGCTCGGGTGTTATGCGAGGATTTTGCCGCTCCCGTCGTCGGGACGAAACGGCGTCGAGAACCCCTTCGATCCCATAGGTTTTTACGGCGGCTATGCCCGCTAGCGGGCTTTCGTCTTTACCGCACCTTGATCGCGACCGCGAGCAGCTCCGGCGATGCGTGCGCCTCGAAGCGCTTGAAGTTCTCCTCGAACAGCCCGGCGAGCTTCTTCGCTTGCGCGTCGTATGCCGCGGGATCGGACCACGCGTTCCGCGGGTTCAGCACCTCACTCGGAACGTCGGGGACGGCGGTCGGGATCCGGAGCCCGAAGAACGGCTCCGGCTCGAACGTCGTGCTCGCGAGGCGGCCTTCGATCGCCGCGTTCACCATCGCGCGCGTGTAGCCGATCTTCATGCGCTTCCCGACGCCGTACGGACCGCCGGTCCAGCCGGTGTTCACCAGCCAGCAGCTCGCCTCGTGCTTCGCGATGCGCTCGCCGAGCAGCCGCGCGTACACCGTCGGGTGGTGCACCATGAACGGCGCGCCGAAGCAGGTCGAGAACGTCGCGGTCGGTTCGGTCACGCCGCGCTCGGTGCCGGCGACTTTCGCGGTGTAGCCGGAGAGGAAGTGGTACATCGCCTGCTCGGGCGAGAGCTTCGCGATCGGCGGCAGCACGCCGAACGCGTCGGCGGTCAGCATGACGATCGTCTTCGGATGACCGGCCATCCCGCTCTTCACGAAGTTCGGGAGGAAGTCGACCGGATACGCCGCGCGCGTGTTCTCGGTGAGCGCCTGCGACTCGAGGTCGAGCTGCCGCGTCTCGGGATCGATCACGACGTTCTCGAGCACGGTGCCGAAGCGGTGCGAGGCGTCCCAGATCTCGGGCTCCGCCTCTTTCGAGAGCTTGATCGCCTTCGCGTAGCACCCGCCCTCGAAGTTGAAGACGCCGTCGGCCGACCAGCCGTGCTCGTCGTCGCCGATCAGCGGGCGGTTCGCGTCGGCCGAGAGCGTCGTCTTGCCGGTCCCCGAGAGGCCGAAGAAGATCGCGACGTCGCCCTGCTGTCCGACGTTCGCGGAGCAGTGCATCGAGAGCACGTCGCGCAGCGGCATCAAGTAATTCATCACCGTGAAGACCGACTTCTTGATCTCGCCGGCGTAGCGCGTCCCGCCGATCAGGATGATCTTGCGCGCGAAGTTCACGATGATGAACGTCGAGGAGTTGGTGCCGTCGCGCGCCGGGTCGGCGTCGAAGAGCGCCGCGTCGACGACCGTGAACTCCGGGGCGAACGACTCGTCGCCCTCGGCGGTGTCGATGAAGAGATCGCGCGCGAAGAGGCTCTGCCAGGCGTACTCGGTGACGATGCGGACCGGCAACCGGTAGCGCGGGTCGGCGCCGACGTAGCAGTCGAGCGAGAAGACGTCCTTGCCGGCGAGGTACTCGCCGGTGCGCTTCAGCAGCGCGTCGAAGCGCGCGGCGTCGATCGGCTTGTTCACCGACCAGTCGATGTGCGTCTCGCTCCCCGGCTCGCGGACGAAGAACTTGTCGTTCGGCGAGCGTCCCGTGTGCTTGCCGGTCTCGACCACGAGCTGGCCGTCGGCCCCGAGCACCGCCTCGCCGCGGGCCAGCGCGTGCTCGTACAGCCGAGCGGCGGTCTGGTTGCGGTATACCGTCCCGACGCCGCCCAAGCCGAGGCTGGACAGATGTTCGTCGAAGGACTGCGA
Source organism: Candidatus Elarobacter sp. (assembly GCA_036264835.1). Lineage (GTDB taxonomy): Bacteria > Vulcanimicrobiota > Vulcanimicrobiia > Vulcanimicrobiales > Vulcanimicrobiaceae > Vulcanimicrobium. Next base: position 50,998 of record DATAQE010000105.1, on the reverse strand, counting down.
AGGATTCGGTAACGTGAGAATCGGCGTGCTCCTCGGGATCGGCCGGGGGAAAGGGCTCGGACTTCGCTCGGTAAACCGGGCGAGCCTCGTATGAGCGAGCTCTTCACCGTTCTTCCCCCCGGTGAAGCGTTCGCGGCGTTCGCTCGCGCTTGTTCCAAGGTTGAACGCTCGGAAACCGTCCCGCTCGAGGCCGCGCTCGGGCGCGTCGCGGCCGAGGATGTGATCGCGGGGGAGACGCTGCCGGGGTTCGCGCGTGCGACGATGGACGGGTACGCGGTTCGCGCTGCCGACACGCACGGCGCCTCGGAGCAGTCGCCGGCGTACTTGCGGGTGGTGGACGACGTCCCGACCGGGGTGGTGCCGGGGCGGGCCGTCGGGGTGCGCGAGGCGGTGCGGACGCATACCGGCGCGATGATCCCGCCCGGCGCGGACGCCGTGGTGATGGTCGAGGACACGAACCTCCACGGGGATGAGGTCGAGGTGCTCGCGGCGTCGCCGCCGGGCGACAACGTGCTGGCCGTCGGCGAGGACGTCGTCGCGGGCGCGGTCGCGGTGCCGGCGGGGCGGCGGTTGCGCGCGGCGGAGCTGGGCGGGCTGGCGGCGCTCGGGGTGACGCGCGTGCGGGTTCGGGCGCGGCCGCGGGTGGCGATTCTGTCGACCGGGGACGAGGTCGTTCCGGCGGACGCCGTGCCGGGGGGGGCGCAGGTTCGCGACGTGAACGCGACCACGGTCGCGGCGGTGGTGTCGGAAGCGGGCGGCGTGCCGGTGCGGTGCGGGATCGCGCCGGATGATGCGGCGGCGTTGGAACGTGCGCTGCGTGCCGCGATGCAGGATGCGGATGCGGTGGTGTTGTCGGCCGGGTCGTCGGTGTCGGTGCGGGATCTGACGGCGAGCGTGGTCGCGCGGCTGGGGGCGCCGGGCGTGCTCGTGCACGGGATCGCGATCAAGCCGGGAAAGCCGACGGTGCTCGCAGTGTGCGGCGGAACGCCGGTCGTCGGGTTGCCGGGGAATCCCGCGAGCGCGTTGGTCGTCGCGTGGCGCATCGTGCGGCCGCTGGTGCGGTTGCTCGGCGGCGAATCCGCGACGCTCGTCGACGAGCATGAGACGATCGCCGTGCTGGACGTGCCGGTGCCGTCGCGGCCGGGGCGCGAGGAGTACGTGCCGTGCACGCTCGCGCGCGGCGATGACGGGGCGCTGCATGCGACGCCGGTGTTCGGCGCGTCGAACTTGATCTTCACGCTGATCCGCGCCGATGCGCTGATCGCCGTCCCGCTCGACCGCAGCGGGCTCGGTGCGGGCGAGCGCGTGCGCGTGATTGTGCCGTGAGCGAGCGGAACGTCTTCTTGCACGACATCCCGCTCGATCTCGCGCGCGAGCGCTTCGAGACGGCGCTGGGTGCGGCGGGAGTGCGGAAGGACGCGGTCGAGACGATCGCGCTCGACGAAGCGCTCGACCGCGTGACGGCGCGTCCCGTCGTCGCGCGGCTCTCATCGCCGCACTACGACGCGTGCGCGATGGACGGGATCGCAGTCGTCGCTGCGCGCACGGCGGGCGCGCGAGAGACGGCGCCGCTCGAGCTGTCGGCGGCAGAGGCCGTCGTCGTGGACACGGGTGATCCGCTGCCGGGCGGCTTCGACGCCGTGATCCCGATCGAGCACGTCGAGCAGCGCGATGGCGGGCGCGTCGCGATTCGCGCGCCCGTCGCGCCGTTCCAGCACGTCCGTGCGATCGGCGAGGACGTCGTCGCGAGCGAAGTCGTCGTCCCGGCGTTGCGGCGGCTGAGCCCGGCCGATCTCGCCGCGTGCGCGACCGCCGGCGTCGCCGAGGTCACCGTGGTGCGCCGGCCGCGCGTCGCGGTGATTACGACCGGCGACGAGCTGGTCGACGTGACGACCGGGTCACCGCGGCCCGGCGCGATCCTCGACTCGAACGCCGTCCTGCTGCGAGCCTGTGTGCGCTCCTGCGGCGGCGAGGTCGCGTTTGCGGTGCGCGTGCGTGATGAAGAAGAAGCGATCGCCGCCGCGGTGCGCGAGGCGATCGAAGCATGTGACGTCGTCGTGGTGAACGCCGGTTCGTCCGCGGGCCGTGACGACTACACCGCGCGCGTCTTCGCGCGGTTCGGTGACGTGGTCGTGCACGGCGTCGCGATTCGCCCGGGACATCCGCTCGTTCTCGCGGTCTCGCGTCCCGCGCGGGCGGACCGTGGAGGCGTACCGCTGCTCGGTATTCCGGGCTATCCGGTGAGCGCGGCGATCTGCGCGGATCTGTTCTTGCGCCCGCTGCTCGAACGGCTCGGACGGCGGGATGCGCCGGAGCTGCGCGAGATCGAGGTCGAGCTGACGCGGAAGCTGTACTCGCCGCTCGGTGAGGACGAGTACGTGCGTGCCGTCGCCGCGCGGGTCGACGGGCGGCTCGTCGCGACGCCGCTGCGCCGCGGCGCCGGCGTCATCACGTCGCTCTCGCGTGCGAACGTGTTGATCACGATCCCGCGTTTTAGCGAAGGCGCCCGCGCGGGGACGCGCGTTACGGCCCGCGCGCTGCGCCCGCTCGCGCAGATCGAGCGAACGCTGCTCGCCGTCGGCAGCCACGACGTCGCGCTCGACCTGCTCGCCGGACGCCTCGCGGAAGAGAAGATCGAGCTCGTCTCCGCGCACGTCGGGAGCATCGCCGGTTTGGTCGCGCTCCGCGACCGCGCGACGCATCTCGCCGGGACGCACGTCCTCGACCCGACGACGGGGACGTACAACGAAGCGGCCGTGCGACGCTACGGACCTCGCGAGCCCGTCGCGCTGCTGCGCCTCGCGGAGCGCGAGCAAGGGCTGCTCGTCGCGCGCGGCAACCCGCGCGGGATCGACTCGCTCGCCGCGATGGCGCGGTCGCGGGCGCGGTACGTCAACCGCCAGCCTGACGCGGGGACGCGGATCCTGCTCGACGCGCTGCTCGCGCGCGACGGCATCGCAGCCGAGTCGATCGACGGTTACGAGCGCGTGGAGTTCTCGCATCTGGCGGTGGCGCAACTCGTCGCGAACGGCAGCGCCGACACCGGCCTCGCGATCCGTGCCGCGGCGAAGGCCTTCGATCTCGACTTCGTTCCGGTCGCGTGGGAGCCGTACGACCTCGCGCTCCCCGCGTCGTCGCTCGAGGAGCCGCGCATCGCGCGCATCATCGCGATCCTCCGCAAGCCCGTGTTCCGCGCTGAAGTGGAGGCGCTCGGCGGGTACGATTGCGCACGCGCGGGCGAGGTGCGCATCGTCGCGCCGGAGCCCGAGCCGGCGGCGTCCTCGTGAAGGTCGAACTGTTCGGGATGGCGCGCGCGCTGGCCGGTGTCTCGGAGATCGACTTGGCGTTGGACGAACCGGCCGAGCTTCGCGATTTCCTGCGTTCGCTGGCGGAAGCGGCGCCCGCTCTCGTCCCCGAGGTGATCGCGCCCTCGCGGGACGCGCTCGTCGAGCCGAACCTGCTTCTGCTCGACGGGCGCCGCGCGTTGCGCGAGGGCGAGACGATTCGCACGTCGGACCGTCCGTGCGTGCTGTTTCTGGCGAGCGGCGGATGACGACGATGTACGCCGGACCGCGCGACCTGCTCGAAGTCGATCTGAGCGCGCGCACGTGGCGGCGCACCGCGCTGTCGGACGATGTCTTCGCCGACGCGCTCGGCGGCGTCGGCCTCGCGGTGCGGCTGATCGACGAGCGCGTGCGCGGCGCGCTCGATCCGCTCGGTCCGGAGAACCCGATCGTCTTCGCGGCCGGCCCGTTCGCATCGACGCCGGTTCCGGCCGCCAACAAGCACGCGCTCGCGACGATCTCGCCGCTCACCGGTTTGCTGAACGAAGGCCTCTCGTCGAGCCATTTCTCCGCCGTGCTGCGCCGCTGCGGGCTCGCCGCGATCGTCATCACCGGCGCGTGCGACCAGTGGACGACGCTGGCGATCGACGGCGACGCGATCCGGTTCGAGGACGCTTCCGCGCTGCACGGTCTCTCCGCGCGCGAGACGACGAAGGCGCTGCGCGACGCGTACGGTGACCGTTCGCTGCGCGTCTGCGCAATCGGTCCCGCCGGCGAGCGCGGCGTCCGCTTCGCGGCGGTCGAGAACGACGGGCGCCAAGCGGGGCGCGGCGGAACCGGCGCCGTGTTCGGCGCGAAGCGTTTGAAAGCCGTCGCGCTGCGCGGGCGCGGTGAGGTCGCGATCGCCGATCCCGCCGCGACGGCGCGGATCGCAGCGACGCTGCGCGAGCGCGCGCTCGGCCCGAAGACCGCGAAGTACCGCATCCTCGGAACCGGCGCGAACCTGCGCGTGCTGCAGCGGATGGGCCAGCTGCCGACACGAAACTTCACCGCCGCGCAGTTCGAGGGCGCGGAGAATGTCACGCCGGAACGCGCGCGCGAGTCGAAAGGCAGCTACCTGGAGCTGCGCGCGGGCTGCGCCGGATGCCCGGTGCAATGCGAGCATCTCTACGTGCGCAAGGAGCGGGACCGGCGCAGCGCGGCGGCGAGCGAGTACGAGTCGGTCTGGGCGTTCGGCCCGAACTGCGGCGTCGACGATCTCGACGCGGTGCTCGACGCGGTCGCGCGCTGCGACGAGCTCGGCCTCGACACGATCTCGACCGGTTCCGCGATCGCGTTCGCGATGGAGTGCGCGGAGCACGGCCTCATCCCGCGCGACGCCTTCGGACCCGAGCTGCGGTTCGGCAACGCTTCGGTGCTGCTGCCGGCGATCGGCGCGATCGCACGGCGCGACGGCCTCGGCGACGCACTCGCCGACGGCGTGCGCGCGGCTGCGCGCCGCATCGGCGGCGGCGCCGAACGCTTCGCGATGCACTGCAAGGGCCTGGAGCTTCCGGGCTACGAGCCGCGTGCGCTCCCGACGTACGCGCTCGGTCTCGCGACGTGCACGCGCGGCGCATGCCACAACCGCGCCGCGACCTACGACCGCGACCTGCGCGACCCGTCCGACGACCGCGACGACGAAACCCGCGCGCGCGACGCGATCGAAGCCGAAGACCGCGCCGTCGCGTGGGACAGCCTCGTCCTGTGCAAGTTCGTCCGCGACTGCTTCGTCGACTTCGAGACGGAAGCCGCGGCACTCTGGAGCGCGACGAGCGGCGTCCCGCTCGACGCCGCGGGATTGCGAGCCGCCGCGCAACGCACTTGGGAGCGCAAGCGCGCGATCAACGCCCGCCTCGGCTGGACACCGTCCGACGACACCTTGCCCGAACGCCTCTTCACCGAACCGATCGCCGAAGGCCCGAACGCCGGCCGCCGCGTCGACCCGGAGCGCCTCGCGTCACTCCGCGCCGCGTACGAGTCGCAGCGCCGCGCGGCGGGTAGCGCCGTACCCGTCGCCTAAGCGGACGCGATGCGACGACTCATCGTGTTTGCCATCGCGTTCGCGTGCGGCGTGCTCCCTGCGGCCGCGCGCACTCCGGTGGCGATCGGGAAGTTTCCACCCGGTGCGGTCGACGGGATCACGGATGTGCCCGGCGTGCGCGTGGGGCAGGTCACCAAGGTTCAAGGGACCGACGTGCGGACCGGGGCGACCGCCGTGGTCGCGGGCGATGACGTGTGGAACCAGCGGGTCGCCGCAGCGACGTATGCGCTGAACGGGAACGGCGAGATGACCGGGACGCACTGGGTCGACCAGTCGGGATTTCTCGAAGTGCCGGTCGTGCTGACGAACACGCTCAACGTCGGGCGTGTCGACGACGGCGTCGTCTCGTGGCTGATCGCGAAGCATCCGGGGATCGGGCGCACCGAGGACGTGCCGCTCCCGGTCGTCGCGGAGTGCGACGACCAGGGGATCAACGACATCCAAGGCCGTTACGTGCACGCGGAAGACGTCGTCGCTATGCTGGACGCGGCGAAGCCCGGCGACTTCCCGCGCGGGAACGTCGGCGCCGGGACGGGGATGCGCGCGTTCGGCTTCGCCGCCGGGATCGGGTCGGCGTCACGCGTGCTGCCGCAGCAGCTCGGCGGGTACACCGTCGGCGTCCTCGTGAACGCGAACACCGGCTCGCGCGACGAGCTTCGCATCGACGGCGTCCCGGTCGGGCGCGCGTTCCTGCACGAGCTGCTGCCGGTCTATCCGCGCAGGTCGGCCGCGTACGCGCCGCCGGAACGGGGGCGCGCCGCCGACGGGAGCATCATCATCGTGGTCGCGACCGACGCACCGCTCGACCACAACCGCTTGCGCGACGTCGCGAAGCGGGCGGGGATGGGGCTCGCGCGCAGCGGCGCGACCTCGCACGTCTCGAGCGGCGATCTGTTCATCGCGTTCTCGACGACGCACGTCTACCCGCGCGCCGGCTGGATCACCGGCCCGCCGCTCGTGAGCGACGAGGACCGAGCCGACGCGATCTTCCAGGCGACGGTCGAGGCGACCGAGTCGGCGATCGACGACGCGCTCTTCAGCGCGCACGACGTGAGCGGCCGCAACGGCGTGAAGTACTTCGCGCTGCCGCGCGAGCGCGTGCTCCCGATGCTGAAGCGCTAGCGCGCTACGCTAGACGTACGTTCGTCCCGAAGTGTCGGCTACGAAACGCGACGCGGGCGATTCGGAGAGGGGGAGATTCGAACTCCCGATACCTTTTACAGTATGCTCGCTTTCCAAGCGAGTGCATTCAACCGCTCTGCCACCTCTCCGCGGCCCGATCCGGGCAATTCACGGCCCGGCGCCGGAACGCCTCGCGCGTCAGATCCGCGCGGGGTGCCAGATCGTCTTCAGCTCGGTGAACGCCAGGACGCGCTCGAGGTCGTCGTAGCCTTCGGCGAACCACCCCTCGCGCGCCGGCGTGTCCTCGAAATGCGTGCGCTTCACGTTCTCCGCGGCGAGCTCGCCGAGGCGCTTCTCCGTCGCGGCGTCGAGGCCGAACGCGGCGAGGGCGTTCACGTCCATGTGGCCCGCGAGGACTGGCGCGAGCTCGGCGCGCGTCCCCGTCAGGACGTTCGCCGCGCCGGCGGGGAGGTCGCTCGTCGCGAGGCACTCCGCGAACACGACGGCGGTGCGCGGATCGCGCTCGCCTGCGACGACGACGGCCGCGTTCCCGCTCACCAGGACCGGGAGCACGGCGGTGACGAGGCCGAGCAGCGCCGGTTCATCGGGCGCGAGCACGGCGACGACGCCGGTCGGCTCGGGCGTCGAGAAGTTGAAGTGCGGGCCGCCGACGGGGTTGCGCGTCGATGCGAGCGCGAGATACTTGTCGCACCAGCCGGCGTACCACACGGTGCGGTCGATCGCCGCGGCGACCTCGCGCTCCGCCTCGGCCTCATCCACCGTCCCGCCGACGACGAGCTGCGCGGCGAGCTCGGCCTTGCGCGCCTCCATCATCTCGGCGAGCCGGTACAGGACCAGCCCGCGCAGCGCGGGCGTCTGCGCGGACCACTTCGCGAGCGCGGCGCGCGCGGCGACCACGGCGTCGCGGACGTCCTTGCGCGAGGCGTGTGCGACGTTCTCGCCGTCGATCTGGTCGCTGCGCCCCGACTCGCTGCGCGCGAACGCGCCGTTGATGTAGAGCTTGTACATCTTGCGGATCGCGACACGGCCGTTCGAGTCCATCGTCCCGGAACTTCCGCCGAGGAGCCGGGCTTCCTCGGGGCCGAAGGGCCCGGCGGTGGAGCTGATCTGCGTTCGGCACGGCCGCACCGCGTGGAACGCGGACAAGCGCTTTCAAGGACACACCGACGTCCTGCTCGACGACGAAGGCCGCGCGCAAGCGGCCGCGCTCGCGGGGCTGCTGCGCGACCGCCGCATCGACGTCGCGGTCTCGAGCGATCTCGGCCGCGCGGTCGAGACGGCGCGGATCGTGCTCGGGGCGCGCGAGCTGCCGCTGCGGCTGGATCCGGACTGGCGCGAGATGCGGTTCGGCGATTGGGAAGGGCTGACGTGGGAGCAGATCGTGGCCGCGAACCCGCACCTCGCGGAGGGCGATATGACGAACGTGCAGCGCTATACGCCGGGCGGCGGAGAGACGTTCGACGATCTGACCGTCCGGATCGGGCGCGCGGTCGAGCGCGTGACGGCGGAGACGCCGCCGGACGGTACGGCGCTCGTCGCAACGCATGCGGGGCCGCTGCATGCCCTGCTCCGCGTGCTGCTCGGTGACGCGGAGCGCACCGCCCTGCGCGTACGTTTCCTCACGGCCTCGATCACGCAGTTCCGTCTCACGAACGGCGTGTGGAAGCTCGCGCGGCTCAACCAGACGGCACACGTCGTGTCGTGAGCGCCGGGCTTTCCGAGGATCTCCAGGCGCGTGGTCCTGCCGCGCGGAACCCCGCGCCGTGACCCTCGCGACCCGCCAGAACCGCCTCAACCTGCCGCTCGGCGAGCGCGCGCCCGACGAGATCAACGTGATCGTCGAGATCCCGAGCGGCTCGCGGAACAAGTACGAGTACGACAAGGCGCTCGACATCTTCCGGCTCGACCGCGCGCTGCACTCGCCGATCTTCTATCCCGGCGACTACGGCTTCGCGCCGCGCACGCTCGCGCTCGACGACGATCCGCTCGACGTGCTGATCCTGGTCTCCGAGCCGACGTTCAGCGGCTGTCTCGTCGTCGCGCGCCCGATCGGGCTCCTGCGGATGATCGACGACGACAAAGAGGACGACAAGGTCCTCGCGGTCCCGGTCGGCGAGCCGGACTACGCCGACGTCCACAACTACACGCAGATCTTTCAGCACCAGCTGCGCAAGATCCAGCACTTCTTCGAGACGTACAAGCTGCTCGAAGGGAAGAAGACCAGCACCGCCGGCTGGGACGACGCCGCGGCGGCGCGCCGCGTCATCGTGGAGTCGGCGCAGCGCTTCGAGGAACAGCCGACATAGCATCGCCGAACGCCGTCGTATCGCCGGCGATCGCGTCGGCGAAGAGCTCCGCGGTGTCGACGAGGCGCGGGCCGGGGCGGCTCGCGTAGGCGTTGCCGTCCATCGCGTAGGCGCGGCCGTCACGAACCGCACGCAGCGAGGCGAACGCGCGCGCCGCGTCCGGCGGGAGCGCTTCGATCTCGCGCTGCGTTCGCGCGAGATCGAAGCCGCACGGTGCGACGATGACGACGTCGGGATCGGCGGCGGCGATCTCGTCCCAGCTCAAGATGCGGCTGTTGGCGCCCGGTGATCCGAGGACCGGCTCTCCGCCGGCGAGCTCGACGAGCCCTGGGAGCCAGTGCCCCGGGCTCATCGGCGGATCGGTCCATTCGAGCACCAGCACGCGCTCGCGGTTGCGGCCTGCGACGCGTTCCTCCAGCGCGCCGACCCGCTCGCGCAGCTCGGCGAGGAGTTGCGTTGCGCCGTCGCGCGCATCGCCGAGTTCGCCGAGGAGCGCGATCGTCGAGAAGACGTCCTCGAGCGACGACGGCTCCAGCGAGACGATCCGCGGGTCGCCGCGCAGTCGTTTCGCGGCGCGGTCGACGATCTCGTACGAGACCGCACAGACCGCGCACAGTTCCTGGGTCACGATGAGATCGGGCTCGAGCGCGGCGAGCTTCACGTCGTCCAAGCCGTAGAGCGACGAGCCTTGGTGCACGCGCGCGCGGACGTGGCGGTCGATTCCGGCGGCGTCGACGTCCTGCGGCAGCAGCGACGAGGTCAGCGCCGGGCGGGTCTTCGCTTCCGCGGGGAAGTCGCATTCGTGGGTGACGCCGACCACCCGCTCGCCCGCGCCGATCGCGAACAGAATCTCCGTCGCCGACGGCAAGAGGCTCACGATCCGCATGCACGGCTGCTTCGGCCTCGCGCGAGGACGATCCGCCGGGATGCGGAACCCTCCGCGGTCACGCCCGCCCGAGGAGCAGTCCCCTGAACAAGATCAAGGTCAAGAACCCCGTCGTCGAGCTCGACGGCGACGAGATGACGCGGATCATCTGGCACTTCATCAAGGACAAGCTGATCCTGCCCTATCTCGACATCGACCTGAAGTACTACGACCTCGGGATCGAGCACCGCGACGCGACCGACGACCAGGTCACGCTCGACGCGGCGCGCGCGATCAGGCAGTACGGCGTCGGCGTGAAGTGCGCGACGATCACCCCCGACGAGGCGCGCGTCAAAGAGTTCAACCTCAAGGCGATGTACCGCTCGCCGAACGGGACGATCCGCAACGAGCTCGACGGGACGATCTTCCGCGAGCCGATCATCTGCCAGAACGTCCCGCGGCTCGTCCCCGCCTGGACGAAGCCGATCGTGATCGGGCGCCACGCGTTCGGCGACCAGTACCGCGCGACCGACTTCAAGGTCCCCGGCGCCGGCAAGCTGACGCTCACGTTCACGCCGTCCGACGGCAGCGCGCCGATCGTGCGCGAGGTGTACGAGTTCAAGGACTCGGGCGTGGCGCTTTCGATGTACAACCTCGACGAGTCGATCCGCGGCTTCGCGCGCGCCAGCATGAACTACGGGCTGCAGCGCGGCTGGCCGGTCTATCTCTCGACGAAGAACACGATCCTCAAGGCGTACGACGGCCGCTTCAAGGACATCTTCCAAGAGGTCTACGAGCGCGAGTTCAAGGCCGATTTCGACGAGCGCGGGATCACCTACGAACACCGGCTGATCGACGACATGGTCGCCGCGGCGCTGAAGTGGAACGGCGCGTTCGTGTGGGCGTGCAAGAACTACGACGGCGACGTGCAGTCGGACACCGTCGCGCAGGGGTTCGGCTCGCTGGGGCTGATGACGTCGGTGCTGATGTCGCCCGACGGGAAGACGATCGAGGCCGAGGCCGCGCACGGCACGGTGACGCGCCACTACCGCGAGCACCAGAAGGGCCGGGAGACGTCGACCAACCCGATCGCCTCGATCTTCGCGTGGACGCGCGGGCTCGCGCACCGCGGCAAGATCGACGGCACGCCGGAGGTCACGCAGTTCGCGGAGACGCTCGAGAAGGTCTGCGTCGAGACGGTCGAGGCGGGGAAGATGACCAAGGACCTGGCGATCCTCATCGGCCCCGATCAGCCGTGGTTGACGACGAACCAGTTCCTGGACGCGTTGGACGCGGAGCTTCGCAACCGGATGGGAGCGGTGACCGCGTCCGCCGCGGTGTGACGGTGCGATGAACGAAGACGAGACGCTCGCGATCCTGGTCGGGGGCGGGCCCGCTCCCGGGATCAACGGCGTGATCGCCTCGGCGACGATCGAGGCGCGCAACCACGGCTTGCGCGTCCTCGGCATCTATCAAGGCTATCGGCATCTCGTCAAAGGCGACACCTCGCACGTGCGCGAGCTGGACGTCGACGACGTCTCGCGGATCCACTTCGCGGGCGGCTCGATGCTGCGCACCTCGCGCACGAATCCGGCCGCCGACCCGGAGTCGCTGCGCCGCTGCGTGCGCGCGCTGACGATGCTGGGCGTGCGCTATCTGATCACGATCGGCGGCGACGACACGACCTTCGGCGCCTCGCGGATCGCGGCGGAGACGAAGGGCCGGATCGGCGTCGCGACCGTGCCGAAGACGATCGACAACGATCTCCCGCTCCCGGACAATGCGCCGACGTTCGGCTTCGAGACCGCGCGCGCCGTCGGCTCGGCGATCGTCGAGAACCTCATGGAGGACGCGCGCACCGCGTCGCGCTGGTATCTCGCCGTGACGATGGGCCGCAAGTCGGGCGCGCTCGCGCTCGGCATCTGCAAGGCCGCCGGCGCGACGCTCGCTGTGATCCCCGAGGAGTTCCCCGGCGAGCGGATCGCGCTCGACGACATCGTCGACACGATCGTCGGCTCGATCGTGAAACGCCTCGCGCAGGGTCAGGACCACGGCGTCGCGGTGGTCGCGGAAGGGCTCGCGGAGCGCATCGCGCCCGAAGAGTTGGCCGCCGTCACGACGGCGGCGCGCGATGCGTACGGGCACGTGCGGCTCGCGGACGTCCCGCTCGGCAGCGTGCTGCGCGACGCGGTCCGCACGCGGCTCGCGGACATCGGGATCGACGCGACGGTCGTCCCGAAGGACATCGGCTACGAGCTGCGCAGCGCCAAGCCGATCCCGTTCGACGCGGAGTACACGCGCACGCTCGGCTACGGCGCGGTGCGCTATCTGCTCGGCGGCGGCAGCGGCGCGCTGATCGCGCTCGGCGGCGGCCGCATCGTCCCGGTGACGCTCGAGTCGCTGCTGGATCCGGAGACCGGCCGCATCCGCGTCCGGATGGTCGACGTCACGACCGAGTCCTACGAGGTCGCGCGCAAGTACATGATCCGCCTCGAGGAGCCCGACCTCACCGAACCCCGCCTCTCACGCCTCTCCGCGCAGACGAACCTCGACTCCGACGCCTTCACGGCGCGCTTCGGCCGGTTGTTCACGGCGCCTGCGAAGCCGTAAGAACGCGCCTCAGCGGCGCGGCGCCGCGAGCGACGCAAGTTTCTGCTCCACCTTCGCGAGGCGTTTCTCGATGAGCTCGAAGCGCTCGGAAAACGTCGCGCCGTCCCCTAACGCGAGGTAGCGGGCGTCGACGTGCAGCCGTTCCGCTAATCTGACACCGAGGAGCAGGCTCGGCGATTTGACGCTCCCGTTTTCGAGCTGGCGGATCGTCCCTTCGGAGGCGCCGACCGTCGATGCGAGGTCGGCGACGCTGTACCCGTGATCGTTGCGGAGCCGCCGGAGCCGCTGGGCGAACGTCTCGCTCATCGAGTCCCACGCGGTTCCCGGGAGAACGCTGATCCCCGGACAGGCGTCGCGAAGAATGCACTCGTCCGGCGCCGTAGAATGCAGGAGCGGTTCGGAATACTGCCAAGTTGAACGGGCGAGAGGAGTCGATATGGCGTTAAGCGTGAGCTTCCGGTCGAGCTCGAACGCACGGACGAACGACGTACACGTGGACTGCGTGGGCGTTCGCCGGACCGTAGCGGAGTGTCCTACGGGGGCGCCGCAGAATGCTGCGTCTCGCTGCCCCTGCAAGCCGCGGCCGCGCGGTCGTCCGATGGGAAGGTGTGGGGGACGGACCGTCGATGTCGTCGTCACGGTTTCGGAGCCCGACCACGCTGACGTGGTGGAGATCAGCATAACGCGTTGATCGCGTACGCCGGGCTGCGCGGTCAATCGCCACGTGCGCATTACACTCCGGTCGGGTAGGTCTCCGGGTCATCGGCGTCGTGCTTGCCGGTCGCCGCGTGCCCGAAGCTCGTGCGCGGCCGGGCCGCATCGCTCCGCAGGGATCGAACCGGGAGCGAGCAAACGGCGGTCCGGAATGAGCGTCAACGGCGAATCCGGTGGCCAGGTGATGCGGAAAGCGCTCGACGGGGTCAAGGTCCTGGACATGACGCACGTTCAGGCCGGCCCGTCGTGCACGCAGATTCTGGCGTGGCTCGGCGCCGACGTCATCAAGGTGGAGCTGCCCGGCCGCGGCGACATCACCCGCGGCCAGTTGCGAGACCTCCCCGACGTCGACAGCCTCTACTTCACGATGCTGAACTGCAACAAGCGCAGCATCACGCTGAACACGAAGACCCCCGACGGCAAGGCGATCTTCACCAAGCTGCTCGAGCACTGCGACGTGCTGGTCGAGAACTTCGGCCCCGGCGTGCTCGACCGCCAAGGCTTCACCTGGGAGAAGATCCGCGAGATCAACCCCCGCATGATCTACGCCTCGATCAAGGGCTTCGGCGCCGGCAAGTTCGAGGATTTCAAGGCGTACGAGACCGTCGCGCAAGCGATGGGCGGCGGGATGAGCACGACAGGCTTCCCGGACGGTCCGCCGACCAGCACCGGGCCGCAGATCGGCGACTCGGGGAGCGGGATCCACATGGTCGCCGCGATCCTGGCCGCGCTCTACCAGCGCACGCACACCGGCCGCGGCCAGCGCGTGACCGTCGCGATGCAGGACGCGGTGCTGAACCTGATCCGCGTGAAGATGCGCGACCACCAGCGGCTCTTCCACGGCCCGCTGCGCGAGTATCCGAACAAAGAGTTCGCCGACTACGTGCCGCGCTCGGGGAACGCGTCGGGCGGCGGACAGCCCGGTGCCGCGCTGCGGTGCGCGCCCGGCGGGCCGAACGACTACGTCTACATCATCATCCAGCCGCACGTGTGGGCACCGCTCGCGGAGCTGATCGGCCGTCCGGAGCTCGCCGAAGACCCGGCGTTCGCGACGCCCGAGGCGCGGCTGCCGCACCTCGACGAGGTGTTCGGCGTCGTCGAAGCGTTCACGCAGCAGTACAGCAAGTTCGAGGTGCTCGACAAGCTCAACTCGATCGACGTCCCGTGCGGGCCGATCATGAGCACCAAGGATCTCTACGCCGACGAATCGCTGCGCGCGCGCGGGATGATCGCCGAGGTCGAGCACCCGCAGCGCGGGACGTTCGTGACCGTCGGCTGTCCGCTCGTGCTGTCCGACACGCCGGTTGAGATAACGAGTTCCCCGCTGCTCGGTGAGCACAGCGAAGAAATTTTGGCCGAGATCGGGTGGGACGGCACGGAGGCGAGCGCGCTCCGCACCGCGGGCGTGCTCTAGGTGAGCGCGCCGAGCGTCTCGCGCTACGCGGTCGTCGGCGCGGGTGCGATCGGCGCCTACGTCGGCGCGGCGCTCGCGCGCGGGGGCGCCGACGTCACGCTGGTCGCGCGGGGCCCGCACCTCGCGGCGATCCGCGAGCACGGCGTCCAGGTGCGCTCGGAGCGGGGCGACTTCGAGGCGCGCGTCCCGGCGACCGACGACATGACGACGATCGGGCCGGTCGACTGCGTGATCGTCGGGCTCAAGGCGCACCAGATCGTCCCGGTGCTGCCGCAGATCCGAACGCTGCTCGGCCCGCGCACGCGCGTCGTCGGGATGCAGAACGGGATCCCGTGGTGGTACTTTCAGCGGCACGGCGGCCCGCACGACGGGCTCGTTCTGCAGACGGTCGACCCCGGCGGCGTGCTCGCCGCGGCGTTCGATCCCGACAACGTCGTCGGCTGCGTGATCTACTGCTCGACCGAGATCGAGTCGCCCGGAGTGATCAAGCACGTCGAAGGGACGCGCTTCTCGCTGGGCCGGCCCGACCGCGCCGACGATCCGGTGCTCGACCAGATCGCGGCGGCGTTCGTCGCCGGCGGGCTGAAAGCGCCGGTCGAGCGCGAGCTGCGGTCCGACATCTGGCTGAAGCTGCTCGGCAACGCCGCGCTCAACCCGATCTCCGCGCTGACGCGCGCGACGATCGCCGGGATGATGCGCGATCCCGCGACGGAGTCGCTGGTGCGCGAGATCATGGAAGAGACGCAGGCGCTCGCGCACGCGCTCGGCGTCACGCTCTCGGTCTCGATCGACAAGCGCATGGACGGCGCGCGCCGCGTCGGCGAGCACAAGACCTCGATGCTGCAAGACGTCGAGGCCGGGCGTCCGCTCGAGCTCGACGTCATGCTCGGCGCGGTCGTCGAGCTCGGCGGCGTGCTGAACATCGGCGTCCCCGCCTCACGCTACGTGTACATCCTCACCAAGCTGCTCGACACGACGCTGCGGGAGCAGCGTGAACGGGCTGCCGCCCCGGCCCTCGCCGGAAAGGTCTGAACTGATGGGTACAGCTCTGCGCAAGCCGGTGGTCCAATTGATCGCGGGCATCGTTTGCATGGCGATGATCGCGAACTTGCAGTACGGGTGGACCGTCTTCGTCGACCCGATCGCCAACGCACAAGGTTGGGGCAGGGCGGCGATCCAGGTCTCGTTCACGGTCTTCGTGCTGGTCGAGACCTGGCTGGTGCCGTTCGAGGCCGCGCTGGTCGACCGCTACGGACCGCGGATCATGGTCGCGATCGGCGGGATCCTCGCCGGTCTAGCGTGGGTCATCGACGCCAACGCGCACACGCTCGCGGTGCTCTACGCCGGCGGCGTGGTCGCCGGGATCGGCGCGGGGATCGTCTACGGGACCTGCATCGGCAACGCGCTGAAGTGGTTCGCCGGACGTCGCGGGCTCGCGGCGGGGCTGACCTCGGCCGGGTTCGGCGCGGGCGCGGCGATCACCGTGATCCCGCTGACGATGATGATCAAGAGCAGCGGCTACCAGCACACGTTCCTGTTCTTCGGGATCGCGCAGGGCTTGGTGATCCTGGTGTTCTCGATGCTGCTCGTCACGCCGCCGAAGGCGCCGCCGGAAGCCGCGAAGATCAACCCGCGCGTCCTTCAGGGCAAGCGCGACTACGTACCGCACGAGACACTGATGTCGCCCGTGTTCTGGGTGATGTACGTGATGTTCGTCTTGGTCGCGTCGGGCGGGCTCACCGCCGTCGCGCAGCTCGCGCCGATCGCGAACGACCGCTACATCAACAACATCCCGGTGACGCTCTTCGCGATCACCGCGCCGGCGCTGACCTACGCGCTCTCGCTGAACAACATCATGAACGGGATCACCCGGCCGCTGCTGGGCTGGGTCTCGGACCGGATCGGCCGGGAGACGACGATGTTCTGGGCGTTCCTGCTCGAGGGGATCGGGATCTTCGCGCTCATGCAGTTCGGAACGTCGCCGGTCCCGTTCGTCCTGCTCTCCGGGCTCGTGTTCTTCGCGTGGGGCGAGATCTACAGCATCTTCCCGGCGACGACGCGCGACCACTTCGGACAGAAGTACGCGACGACGAACTACGGGATGCTCTACACCGCGAAGGGCACGGCCTCGCTGCTGGTCCCGCTCGCGAGCGTGATCAGCGCGAGGACCGGGAGCTGGTCGGCGGTCCTCGCGATCGCCGGCGCGTTCAACATCATCGCGGCGCTGATGGCGCCGCTGGTGCTGCGCCCGCTGCGCGTGCGCGCGCTGCGCCAGGACGATTCCGGGCGGGCGCTCTCGCAGCCCGCACCCGCGACCGCCACCACCTAGAGGAAAGGACGACTCGATGACGATGACCAGATCGCGCGCCGCCGCGTTCGCGGCGGCCGCCGTGCTCTCGATCCTCGCGGCGCCGGCGGCGCTGCGCCCCGCCTCGGCGGAGAGCGGCGAGATCACCGCGCTCGTCGCCTCGAACGCGAAGGGCGCGTTCACCGAGCTGATCCGCCAGTTCGAGGTCAAGCACAAAGGCGTCAAGGTGAAGGTCGAGTATCTCGGCGGCTCCGACATCGGGAAGCGGATCGACAACAACGAGCCGATCGACGTGATCCTGGTCGGCAGCACCGTGCTCGACAAAGAGCTGCAGCTCGTCGAGCCGCCGACGCCGGTGCTGCAGAACCGCGAGATGATCCTCGTGCCGAAAGGCAATCCCGCGAAGGTGCACAGCCTCAAAGACCTCGCGAACCCGGGCGTGAAGCTCTCGATGGGGACGCCGAGCTCGGCGGTCGGGAAGCTCGCCGGCCAGGTGATTCAGAACGCCGCCGCCGACTACGGCTTCGAGTTCGTCGAGAACGTGCGCAAGAACATCGCGGTCGCGAGCGAGAAGGGCAGCGACGTGGTCGAGGCGATCGGCCCGAAGGCGAACGCCGGGATCACGTTCGCCTCCGACGTCAATCCGGCGAAGTTCGAGTCGATCCAGATCGATCCGAAGTACAACGTGACGTCCACCTACTCGATGACCGTCACGAAGAACGCGAAGAACGCGGCGCTCGGCAAGGATTTCGTCGCGCTGGTCGCCGGCCCGCAAGGCCAGGCGACGCTGCGCAAGTTCCACTACATGCCGCCGCCCTCGAAGTAGCGGCTAGGCAGCTTTCAGCGAGGCGGTGACGTTCACGCTGCCGAGCGTGATCGTGAAGATCTCCTGGAGCTTGAAGACGATCTTGCACGTGAGCCCGGTCGCATCGGCCGGGCTCGTGCCGTTCGGCTGGAGCGTGAAGTCGTCGACCTCCGCGCGGACCGTCCCGTTGATGTTTCCGGTGTGCACCGGAAAGCTCAGCGAGGAGCCGTTGTGCAGCGGCAGCGTCTGCTGCGGGACGCTCGGCACGTCGATCTGCGCCGAGAAGGCCTGCGCGGGATCGTTCTGCGCGTCGTCGCGCATGATCTGCACGGCGATCACGCCGGCCACGGTGTGAGTCGGGCCGTCGGGCACCAGGGCCATGTCGTCTCCTTTGTCAGTCGTACGCGCGGCGGAAGGTTGCGTACATGTAGGGGTAGTCGAAGTAGAACCAGTTGCGCAGCGAGCGGCGGATCAGCGTCGACGCGGTGACCGGGGCGGCGCCTTTCATCACGTAGTGCATGCCGTCGAAGAAGTCCGCGGAGTACAGCGGGTACGACGCCATCGGGCGGAAGCCGGCGAACGGCGCGAACGGCGTGCTCGTCCACTCCCAGCCGTTGCCGATGAGGTCGTGCACGCCCCACGCGCTCGCGCCTGCCGGCGACGAGCCGACCGGCTCGGGGTCGAAGCGGCGCCAGCCGAAGTTGCCGTGGCGTTCCGGGTCGGGCGCGGCGTCGCCCCACGGGTGGGCGCGCTCCTCGCCGCCGGGCGTGCCGTACGCGGCGCGGTGGTATTCCGGTTCCGTCATCAGCCGGCCGCCGCTCCAGCGCGCGAACGCCGCGGCCTGCTCCTGCGTACACCACACCGGCCACGACATCGGCAGCGGCAGATCCTCGAACATCGCGCGCAGCATGAACTCGCCGTCGCGCTCGAACCAGTTCGGCGGCAGCGGGCCGCCGGCGCGCACGAACGCGAGATACTCGCCGTTGGTCACGTCGTGCGCGTCGAGCTCGAACGCGCCGACCTGCACGACGTGCTCGTCGAACTCGTTGTCCCAGCCGAAAGGGATCGCGCCGCGCCGCGCGCCGAGCGTCGCCGGCCCCGCCGGGATCGCGACGGGATCGCGGCGCGGCGGGGCGACGTCGCGGTGCTCGAACCGCGGTCCGCGCTGCTTGTCGCGCGCGAGGCGGTGCACGATGTAGGTGAACGTCTCGTGGTGCATCTCTTCGTGCTCGAGGACGTTCCATGCGGCTTCGGCGTGCACGAGGTTCGGGTTCGCGGGATCGTCGAGCCGCGCGTGCGCGAACGCGTCGAGGATCGCCGCGTCGCAGGCGTCGCCGAACGCGCGCACCGCCGCGCGCTCGGGCCAGGCGGAGCGTTTGTGCCGCGCCGCGACCGACGCGTCGCGCGGGTCGATCCCGCGGTTGAAGAGCCGTTCCAGCTCGGGGTCGATCGAGGTGCGGTGCAGCGCGTCGCGCACCAGCGTGATGAACGCGAACCCCGGAATGTGTCCGTCGTAGAACACGAACGGATGCCGCAGCGGGATCGGCGCCTCTTCGTACGCCTCGGGGGCGATCAGCGCGAACAGATCGGCCGTGCGGCGGCGGTTCGCGCGATAGCGAGCCGCCAGCGCCTCCCGGTCGAGCTCGAGTGCGGGAGCGAGCGTGTCCACCCCGGCGCCTTTACCCGACGGCGGCCGGATTCCCGCGCCCCGCGAGCAGCGCCGGGACCTGCTCCACGGCGACCGGGCGACCGTAGAAGAAGCCCTGGACGCGGTCGCAGCGCTCGGCGGTCAGGAACGCGACCTGCTCCGCCGTCTCGACGCCTTCGGCGCAGACCTCCAGCCCGAGGCTGTGCGCCATCCCGATCACGGTGCGGACGATCGTCGCGTCGTCGGGCTCGGCCATGATCTCGCGGACGAACGACTTGTCGATCTTCAGCGTGTCGATCGGGAAGCGCCGCAGGTAGCCGAGCGAGGAATACCCCGTGCCGAAGTCGTCGACCGCGAGCCGCACGCCGGCGCGCCGCAGCTCGTCGAGAATCTGCCGCGAGAGCGCGGCGTCGCTCATCGCGATCGTCTCGGTGATCTCGAGCTCGAGGTGCCCGGCGCAGAGTCCGGTGCGCGCGAGGATGTCGGCGATCTTCGCCGCGAGCGCGGTCTGGTGGAACTGCCGCGCCGAGAGGTTCACCGCGAGGTGCAGGTCGGGCACGGTCGTCTGCCACGCGCGCACTTGGCGCGACGCGGTCTCCAGCACCCAGTCGCCGAGCCCGACGATCAGACCGCTCATCTCGGCGCTCGGGATGAACTGGTCTGGGCCGATCAGCCCGAGCCGCGGGTGCTGCCAGCGCACGAGCGCCTCGAACGAGCACAAGCGCCCGCTCCCGAGCTCGTACTGCGGCTGGTAGTGCAGGACGAACTCCTCGCGCTCGAGCGCTTTGCGCAGCGACTTCTCTTGCGAGATCCGCGTGCGCAGGCTCGCGCCGAGCGCGGGCGTGAAGAACTGGTGCGTGTTGCGGCCGCGCTCCTTGGCGCGGTACATCGCGACGTCGGCGTTCTTGATCAGCGTGTCGGCGTCGTCACCGTCGTCGGGATAGACCGCGATCCCGATCGAGGTCGTGACGAACTGCTCGTAGCCGTCGAAGACGAGCGGCTCGTCGATCGCATTGATGATGCGCGTCGCGAGCGTCTCGATTCGCGCGGTCTGCGGGTCGGCGCCGACCAGCACGATGAACTCGTCGCCGCCCATCCGCGCGACGAGGCCCTCGCTGCCGACGACGCTGGTGAGCCGGTCGCCGATCACGCGCAGCATCCGGTCGCCGAGCGCGTGTCCCAGCGTGTCGTTGATGTCCTTGAAGCGGTCGAGGTCGAGGAACATCACGGCGACGCGCGTCCCCGCCTCGCTCGCGAGCGCGAGCTCGTCGCGCAGGCGCTCGGTGAACCAGGCGCGGTTCGGCAGCGCGGTGAGCTGGTCGTTGTAGGCCAGGTGCTTCAGCCGCGCGCGGGCGCGGCCGCGCTCGATCGCGGAACCGACCAGCGCGCCCATCAGCTGCACGAGGTCGCGGTCGCCCGGCGTGAACTCCTCGTCGCGGCGCGCGTTCGCGGCGAAGCACAGCGAGCCGTAGCGGGCGCCGCCGATGTCGATCGCGGTCCCGATGTACGCGCGCGGCGGCTCCTCGCCGAACTCGGGCTCGGTGAGATACGGCAGGCCCCGCAGGTCTTCGAGTGCGAGCGCGCCGTCGGTGGCGAGCGAGAGCCGCGCGAGACGGCGCGGGATCGGGTCGCCGACCGTCGCGACGCTGCGGTCCGCCTCGGCGTCGTACAGCGATCCCGCCGTCATCCCGAGCAGTCTGCAGCCGGCGTCGATCGTCGCGGCGATGAGGTTCTCCGCCGTCGCGTTCGCGGACGCCGCGACGAGATACAGCTCGCGCAGGCGGTCGCTGTGCGCGGCGACCTGGCGCTCCGCGTGCACGAGATCGGTGACGTCGTCGACGAGCGATGCGAGCTGGTGCCGGCCGCCGTCGATCGGGATCGCCGAGTTGAACCAGCGGCAGTGGATGACGCGCCCGTCCTTGGTGACGTTGCGGTTCTCCGAGACGTTCGTCGCCTCGCCTCGCAGCAGCGCCTCGGTGAGCTCGCCGACCCGCGCGACGTCGTCGGGATAGACGAGGCCGAGCTCGACGAGCGTGCGGCCGCGCACCTCGTCGAACGTCCAGCCGAAGATCCGCTCGGCGCGCGACGACCATTCGAGGACGCGCAGCGCGCTGTCCGACCGCACGAAGCCGAGCGAGGTGTTGTCGGTGTACGCGCGCAGCTGGCGGTTCGCGAACGCGAGCTCACGGTGCGCCCAGCCGGTGTCGGTCGGCCAGTCGCCGTTGCGCTCGCGGTGGAGGGTGACGGTGACGAGCTCCTCGCCGTTCACGCGCTCGGCGAAGATCGTGTACGCCTCGCCGTCGCCGAACGGGTGCAGATCGTTGACGAAGACCTTGTGCTCGTCGAAGGCGCGGAAGACGAACGGCTCGAGCTCCGCGGCGGCCGATGCGGAGCGCGCGGCGAGGCGGGTCCCGGTCAGCTCGGCCGGCGTCGCGCCGAGGATCGCCGCCGCCGGCGCGTTGACAGCGACGAGGCGCAGATCGCGGTCGAACGCGACGAGCGCGTCCCGCAATCCGTCAGCGAGGCGTTGCCAGAGGTCCACTGCGATACCAGTTCGTGCTAACGCCGTCCGGCTCAGGGGAGAGCGAGCGAGCAGGTCGCCGAGCGCCTGTTACGTCAGATACGGCCGCAGGCCCGCGACGCCGCCCTCGCGGCCGAAGCCCGACTCGCGATACCCGCCGAACGGCGAGCTGGGATCGAATTGGTTGAACGTCGAGCACCACACCACACCCGCTTGCAGATGCTGCGCGACGTACATCGACTTCGCGCCTTTGTCGGTCCAGACGCCGGCGGAGAGCCCGTACGGCGTGTTGTTCGCCTTCTCGATCGCCTCGTCGGCGGTGCGGAAGGTCATGATCGAGAGCACCGGTCCGAAGATCTCCTCGCGCGCGATCCGGTGCGACTGCGCGACGCCGGTGAAGAAGGACGCGCGGTGATACCAGCCGCGCTCCGGGAGCGCGCAGGACTGCTGGTGCAGCACTGCGCCTTCGGCGATCCCGCTCTCGACGAGCTCGCCGATCTTCGCGTGCTGCGCGGCGGAGTTGATCGCGCCGATGTCCGTGTTCTTGTCGAGCGGGTCGCCGAGCCGCAGCGTCTCGATGCGCGCCTTCAGCCGCTCGACGACCTCGTCGTGCACGGACTCTTGCACCAGCAGCCGCGAGCCCGCGCAGCACACGTGGCCCTGGTTGAAGTAGATGCCGTTGACGACGCCTTCGATCGCCTGGTCGAGCGGCGCGTCGGCGAAGACGATGTTCGCGGCTTTCCCGCCGAGCTCGAGCGTGACGTGCTTGCGCGTTCCCGCGAGCGATCGCCGGATGATCTTCCCGACCTCGGTCGAGCCCGTGAACGCGATCTTGTCGACGCCCGCGTGCGCGACGAGCGCGGCGCCGGTGCGGCCGTCGCCGGTGACGACGTTGACGACGCCCGGCGGGAGATCGGCCTCCTCGCAGATCTCGGCGAGGAGCAGCGCGGTGAGCGGCGTCGTCTCGGCGGGCTTGAGGACGACGGTGTTCCCGCACGCGATCGCGGGTGCGATCTTCCAGGCCGCCATCAGCAGCGGGAAGTTCCAGGGGACGATCGAGCCGACGACGCCGACGGGCTGCGGGTCGCCGCCGCCGTGGAGCGCGTAGCGCAGCTTGTCGGCCCAGCCCGCGTAGTAGAAGAAGTGCGCCGCGGCCTGCACGACGTCGAAGTCGCGCGACTCCTTGATCGGTTTGCCGCCGTCCTTCGTCTCGAGCACCGCCAGCTCGCGCGAGCGCTCGGTGATCGCGCGCGCGATCCGGTAGACGTACTTCGCGCGGTCGGCCGGGCGCATCGGCCGCCAGTAGCGCTCGTACGCCTCGCGCGCCGCCTTGACGGCGAGGTCGACGTCCTCGGGGGTGCCGACGGCGACCTGGGCCAGCTCGTCCTCGGTGGCGGGGTTCACGGTCGCGAACGTCTCGCCGCTCGACGAGCGCACCCAGCGGCCGCCGATGAAGTGATCGTAGCGCGGTGCGATCCGGACCGGGGTTGTCTCCAACGAGGGGGCGTACGCGAGGGCCACGGATGCTGCTTCGCTGCGCCGCCGGACCTCCCCGGCCGGGCGGCGCGCAGGTCCGCCGGTGCGGTTACGGCGGCGCGTTGCGCGCGAACTGCGCCACGGTGAGGCCGTTCGGCAGCGGGACGTATTGAGGCCGCCACTCCTCCTTCGGGTCGGGCTGCGGCGGCGGCTCTTTGAGCTTGAGCACGCCGACGGCAAAATCCGGGTGGTCCGCGGCGAACGCCTGCAGATCGTTGTCCGACGACTTCTCAGGCGGCGGCATCGCCACGCTGCGGAACTTGTCGCGGTAGTTCTCGCCGAAGCCGAACGAGATCTTGGTGTCGGAGGTGATGCGCTCGGAGATCGCGAGCTCGTCGTCCGAAGGAGCGGCGCCGCCTTCGGGGCGCGGCAGCTTGCCTGCGTCACGGTATGCGCGATAGAGTTGTCCGAACGCGCACGCGCGGTAGAACCGCATCACTTCGGGGACGGCGAAACGCGTGGCGAGGACGTCGTTCGTGGTCTGGATCGAGGTGATGTAACCGGTAGGGATGTAGAGGTTCGCGGCCGCGATCAGTGCCGCGACGCGCGCCTGCAGCTCGTCGTCGTCCTCTTTGAGTTTTTTCGCGGTGGTGGCGAGCGCGAGGACGTACTCGAAATCCTTGAAGGACCGGTCGTTGTAGAGCGCGGTCGCGAACTCGATGACCACGTCGGGGTTGTCCGGGGCCGTCGCGTAGATGCTGGAATACGCGATGCGCGCTTTGGGGTAGTCGCCGAGGATCGTCTGCGCGCGAGCCCAGGTGAGCCGCTGATCGACGGAGGTCAGTGTCGAGAACGGGACGCGAACGATGCTGGCGGCGAGTGCGCGCTGCTCCGGCGTCGCGTCGTCGCCGACGTCGGGGAGCATGACGTCGAGCTGCTCCGCGCCGCGGTGCAGCAGACGCGCGTCGGCCTCCTCGAAGACGTTCCCGAGGACGGTTCGGGTGATGATGTACGCGATCACGAACCCGAGCGAGCCGTACATGAGGAACAGCATGTCGCCTAGCAGCACCCCGGTCGGCTGGCGCAGGCTCAACGCGCTCGCCACCAGGCGCCCGAACTGGTCGATGTACCCTGCCGCGACGGCGATCGACGCGAACGCCGCACCGGTGATGAACTTGGTCAGCTGATCCGCGACGGTCTCGAGATTCGTGCTCGGGCGAACGCCCGCGTCGTCCGGCGAGGCGCTCGCCGCGTCGGTGCGCGCGGTGTGCTGCGGCAGACCGAAGAGGAAGCCGAACGCGCCCGCGGCGAGCGAGACGCCGATCGCGACGAAGTCGAGGACGATCCAGTCGGTCGCGGAGACGAACGGCGTCGAGAAGAGCCCGAGCAGGTAGAGGCCGGCGAGCCCCGCCATGATGAAATCGGCGCGGCCGTCGCTCGAGAGCGAGCCGGGGAGCGCGTAGCGCAACAGCAGCACGATCCCGCCCGCGAGCAGGAAGACGATCAGGACCCAGGTGGCCGCCGGCACGCCGGACGAGCCCTGCTGTCCGGAATCCGCACCGGGCGAGGGCGACGGGCTGGGCCGCAAGGACGGCGTCGGCGTAGCGTGCGGCTTCGGCTTCGGCGGGCTGGGCTTCGGCGGGCTGGGCTTCCGCACCGGCGGAGTGGCGGACCGCGGCAAGACGGACTGCCGAACCGGGGCCGGCGTTTGAGCGGTCGCCGTGCGCGGCTCGGATGCGCCCGCCACGACGGCCGCGAACGCGATCGCGGCTCCTGTCGCTCGCAGCGCGACGCTCGCACCTCTCGCCATTCCCACCTCCCAAAGCGACCGAGTTGCGGCCGGCGTTCTCCGCCAGCTTTGCTTGTCCTACTGTGGGATGAGACCGAGCGGTAGCGGTCAGTCTTTCGGGATGTAGTCGAGCGAGCCGTAGCGGCCGGTGGCGAGCTTTTCGCGCTGCAGCAGCAGGTCGTCGAGCAGCGCCGAGGCGCCGATGCGGAAGAGGTCCGGGGTGAGCCACGGCTCGCCGAGCGTCTCGTCGATCAGGACGAGGTACGCGATCGCGGTCTTCGTGTTGCGCACGCCGCCGGCGACCTTGAGGCCGCGGCGTTCGCCGGTGCGGCGGTGGAAGTCGCGGAGCGCTTCGGCCATGACGAGCGCCGTGGGGAGCGTCGCGGAGGTGCCGATCTTCCCGGTGGACGTCTTGATGACGTCGGCGCCTGCCTCGAGCGCGAGATCGCTCGCGCGCCGCGTCGCGTCGTACGAGCCGAGCTCGCCGGTCTCGAGGATCGCCTTGAGGTGGATCGGGCCGCAGAGCCGCTTCACCGCGGCGATCTCGTCGAAGACGTGCTGCTCGTCGCCCGCGAGGAATGCGCCGCGGTCGATGACCATGTCGATCTCGTCCGCGCCCGACTCGAGCGCCGCCTCGGTGTCGCGCAGCTTCACGTCGAGCGACGAGAGCCCGCTCGGAAACGCGGTCGCGACGGAGGCGACCTTGACGCCGGTCCCGCGCAGCGCGTCCTTCGCGACCGCGACGAGGTTCGGATAGACGCACACCGCCGCGACCCGCGGCGCGCCCGGCGCCGGAAACGCCGCTTTCGCGCACAGCGAGCGCACGCGCCCCGGCGAGTCGCGCCCTTCGAGCGTCGTCAGATCGATGCACCGGATCGCGAGGTCGATCGCCTGGAGCTTCGCCTCGTTCTTGATCGACCGCTTGGCGAACCCCGCCGCCCGCGCTTCGAGCATCACAGCGTCGACCGGCGGCGACCCCGCCGACAGAAGAAGGGGCATGGCTCCCGGGCTTCGAGAAGGTCGCGCCGCGTGACCTCGTTTCGGGCGCCGCTCGACGGCATTCGTGTGTTGGAGCTGGGGTCGTCGGTCGCGGGGCCGGCGGCTGGGCGGTTGTTGGCGGATCTCGGGGCCGAGGTGATCAAGGTCGAGGCCGGCGAGGGCGATGGGTTGCGGACGTGGGGGCCGCCGGCGCCGGACGGGACCTCGTGGTGGTTCAAGTCGCACAACCGCAACAAACGGTTCGTCGAGTTCGATCTGCATGTCGAAGCCGATCGGAAGACGGTGCGGGAGGTCGCGCTGCGGTGCGACGTGCTGCTCGAGAACTTCCGGCGCGGGAAGCTTGCCGAATGGGGGCTCGGGTACGAGAGCTTGCGCGCCGAGAACCCGCGGATCGTGTATGCGTCGATCAGCGGGTTCGGGCAGGACGGGCCGTATCGCGACCGCACCGGGTTCGGGAACATCGCCGAGTCGATGAGCGGTCTGCGGTACATCACCGGATATCCGGAGATGCCGCCGGTGCGCGTCGGGATCTCACTCGCCGACGAGCTCGCGGCGTTGTACTGCGTCGTCGGGATTCAGGCGGCGCTCGTCGCGCGGGAGCGGGACGGCGTCGGCGATTATGTCGACGTCTCGCTGCTCGAGTCGAGCTTCGCGCTGACCCAAGGGATGCTGCCGGAGTACGACGCGCTTGGGATCGTGCGCGAGCGCAGCGGCAACTCGCACAACGCCGTCGCGCCATCGAACATCTATCCGACCCGCGACGGGAAATGGATCGCGATCGGCGCGAACGCGAACTCGCTCTTCCGGCGTTTCGTGCATGCGATCGGGCGGCCCGAGCTCGCCGACGAGCCGCGCTATCGCGGGAACCGCGAGCGCACCGAGCACGGCGCCGAGATCGACGCCTGGGTCGCGGAATGGACGCGAACGAAGACCGCCGCCGAAGCGGCGCGCATCCTCGCGGACGCCGGCGTGCCGGCGGGGCCGGTCTACTCGATCGCGGACATCGTCGCCGACGAGCAGATCCGCGCGCGCGGCGTGGTGCGGCATCTGGCGGACGATGCGGGGAACCGCGTCGCGACGACCGCGCCCGTCATCCGCTTCGGCGCGCATCCGACCGTCTCGCACCACGCGGCGCGCGCGGTCGGCGCCGACACCGAGGCGGTGCTCGGCGAGCTGCGGATCGGAGCGGAGCGATAGCACCGATCATCGCGCTGCGGGACGTCACCAAGACGTTCGAGACCGGCTACACCGCGCTGCGCGACGTGAACGTCGAGGTCGCGGCGGAGCGGTTCGTCGCGCTCGTCGGTCCGTCGGGCTGCGGAAAATCGACGACGCTCTCGCTGATCGCCGGGCTCGACCGGCCGACGAGCGGCACGGTGACCGTGCGCGGGAAACCGGTCACCGGGATCGGAGACGGCGTCGGGTTCCTGTTCCAGCGCGACGCGCTCTTGCCGTGGAAGACCGTGCGCGACAACGTCCGTCTCCCGCTGCAGCTGCGCGGCGTCGAGGCGGCCGAGGCGCGCTCGCGCGTCGGCGAGTGGATCGGGCGCGTCGGGCTGCGCGGGTTCGAGAGCGCGTTCCCGTACCAGCTCTCCGGCGGGATGCGCAAGCGCGTCGCGCTCGCGCAGACGCTCGTGTACGACCCGGAGATCCTGCTGATGGACGAGCCGTTCTCGGCGCTCGACGTGCAGACGCGCAATCTCATGGAAGGCGAGCTGCTCGCGCTGTGGCAGGGCTCGGGGAAGACGGTCATCTTCGTGACGCACGATCTCGAAGAGGCGATCGCGCTCGCCGACGAGGTCGTCGTGATGACCGCCGGGCCGGCGAGCGTCAAGGCGCGCTACGACGTCACGCTGCCGCGGCCGCGCGACATCGAGCAGGCGCGGTTCGACCCGCGCTTCACCGAGCTGTACTCGAAGACGTGGAACGATCTGCGCGACGAGGTGCTGGAGAGCTATGCGCGAGCGAACGCAGCCGGTTGACCGCCGCGCGGTCGCGGCGATCCAGATCGCGCTCGTGGCGGTGTTCCTGCTCGTGTGGGAGCTGGGCGTGCGCGTGCACCTGATCGATCCGTTCTTTTTCTCCGCGCCCAGCCAGATCGGGGAGACGATCGCGAGCTGGTGGCAGCACGGCTACATCGTGGGCGACGTCGTCACCACGATGAAGGAGACCGTTCTCGGGCTGCTCGTCGGCGGCGCGATCGGGATCGCGCTCGCGGCGATCCTCGCCTCGAACCGCTGGCTCTCGGCGATCTTCGTCCCCTTCCTCGTGCTGCTGAACTCGCTGCCGCGCGTGACGCTCGTCCCGCTGTTCATCCTGTGGTTCGGGTTCACGCTGTGGTCGAAGATGGTCAGCGCGATCGTGCTCGTGCTGTTCGTCGTGTTCTTCGCGACCTACGACGGGATCAAGGACGTCGACCCGACGCTGGTCGCGAACGTGCGGGTGATGGGCGCGAACCGCACCGCGGTGATGCGCCACGTGCTGATCCCCTCGGCGCTGACGTGGATCTTCTCGTCGCTGCGCTCGGCGGTGGGGTTCGCGCTGATCGGGGCGGTCGTCGCCGAGTATTTCGGCGCGCAGGCCGGCGTCGGGTACCGCATTCAGTTCAGCGAGTCGCAGCTCAACACCAGCGGCGTCTTCGGCGGCCTGTTCATCCTCATGGTCCTCGTGTTCTTCATCAACCTGTTCTTCCAGTGGCTCCAGCGGCGGCTGCTCGTCTGGAAGCCCGCCGATTCTTGAAGGAGGCTCTCATGTCCGACCTCTCGCGCCGCACGCTGCTCGGCGGGCTCGCGGCCGCCGGCGCATCCACGGTCTTCGGCGTGCCGTCGATCGTCATCGCCGCCGGCCCGAAGGAGAAAGTCCCGGTCGTCGTCGGCTCGGAGCACGCGCTGGTGTACCTGCCGTGGGACGTCGCCAAGAACAACGGCTACTTCGACGCCGAAGGGCTCGACGTCGACATCACGTACACCAAGGGCGGGAGCGAGGCGGCGACCGCGCTCGCGTCGGGGTCGTGCGAGTACAGCGGAAACGCGATCGATCACGCGATCGCTGCGGCCGACCGCGGCAAGTCGCTCGTGATGATCTCCGACTTCATGAACCAGCCGGGGATCGCGCTCATGGTTCGGCCGGGCGACCGCGAGAAGTACAAGACGTTCGCCGACTTCAAGGGGAAGACCGTCGGGGTCACCTCGATCGGCTCGGCGACGCACGTCCTCGCGACCTGGATGGCGCACCGCGCCGGGCTCGGCAAGGACGATCTGAAGATCGTCGGCGTCGGCGGCGGCGCCACGATGATCGCCGCACTCGCCGGCAACCAGGTCGACGCGGCGTACGGGAACGATCCGTACGCGACGACGCTGATGAAGA
The DNA here is from genome assembly GCA_036264835.1 of Candidatus Elarobacter sp. Taxonomy (GTDB): domain Bacteria; phylum Vulcanimicrobiota; class Vulcanimicrobiia; order Vulcanimicrobiales; family Vulcanimicrobiaceae; genus Vulcanimicrobium. Next base: position 21,667 of record DATAQE010000105.1, on the reverse strand, counting down.
CCGGGCGCGGCGTGCAGTGGACCGGGCTCTACACCTCGGCCGACACGCGCAAGGCGCTCGGGTTCCGCGAGTACTGCTTCACCGGCGCGCTCACCCGCGGCGAGGTGATCCAGAAGAGCCCGGAGCGCACGCAAAAGATCGTCAACGCGCTGGTCCGCGCGCAGAAGTTCATGGCGACGAAGAGCTCGGCGCAGATCGCGGCGGCGCTCTCCGACGAGTTCCGCGGCGGGACGCCGCAGAACGACTGGGCCGCGTCGTACAGCCACTCGCGCCCTGCCTACACGCAGAACGGCGAGATCACCGTCGACGGCGTGCGCGCGGTGATCGAGACGAACAACTACTTCCTCGGCACGACGGCGAAGGTCGAGCCGGCGAAGCTGTTCGACAACGCGTTCGTCGAGAAGGCGGCGCGCTCGGTCAAAGTCTGATGCGCGCGAGCGGCGCTCAGCAAAAGCACAACATCGTGTGAGCCGTTCGCCAGCTTAGGCCGGTATCGTGAGGGGACGAAACGTTGCGGAGGATCGACATTGCATCGACGCCTGCTTCTCGTCACCTCGCTGCTCGTCGGGCTCGCCGCCTGCGTTACGGGATGCGGCGGCCTCGGCGACTCCTACTGCAGTCCGGACGACACGACGTGCGTCGATCCGACTCCGACCGACCCGCCCGCCCCCGGGCCGTCGGAATGCGCGAGTGAATTTCAGGTCTGGTTGCTCTATCCGCTCGACGCATCCGATCTCGCATCGTACGCGGGGACGATGTACGTCTCGTTCATGGACGGCATCGAGCCGTCATCGTACCTCGCCCTCGCGATCGTCTTCACGCAGCCCGGACAGACGCTCCCCGCGGGGACCGAGACGGGGACGACGATCCAGCCGGTGACCAACCTTCCGGACGCGTTGCGCGGCACCGTGTACGACAACATCTACTCCTCGTCGAACCTCCCGCTGCCGCCCAACCGGACGGCGATCGTGACGCTCGTCGACACGCGGACGCCGGCGAAATGCCCGGGCGTGCAGCTGGCGACGATCGACACGACGACGCACTCGGTGCAACGCGTCCCGGCGGTGCGCGGCGTGCGAGCGAGCGCGAGCCGATCGGCGGTGCAGACGGTGCTGCGCGGGGGGCGTTTCTAGCGCGCGCTCCGAACACCGGGCGCCGTGGCTCAGTACGTCTATTCGATGTTTCGGGTGTCCAAGACGGTGCCCCCGAACCGGCAGATCATCAAGGACATCTCGCTCAGCTTCCTCCCGGGCGCGAAGATCGGGATCCTCGGCTTGAACGGCGCGGGGAAGTCGACGGTGCTGCGCATCATGGCGGGCGAAGATCACGACATCGAAGGCGAGGCGACGCCGATGCCGGGGATCAGCATCGGCTATCTGCCGCAAGAGCCGCAGCTCGATCCCGACAAGACCGTGCGCGAGACGGTCGAGCAAGGTCTGAGCGAATTGACCGCGGCGCGCACGCGGCTCGACGAGATCTACGCCGCGTACGGCGATCCCGACGCGGACTTCGACAAGCTCGCCGAAGAGCAGGCGAAGCTCGAAGCGGTGCTGTTCGCCGCGGGCGGCGACGACGTCGAGCAGCAGCTCGAAGTCGCGGCCGATGCGCTGCGGCTGCCGCCGTGGGACGCGCGGATCGGGCCGCTCTCGGGCGGCGAGAAGCGCCGCGTCGCATTGTGCCGGCTGTTGCTCTCGAAGCCCGACATGCTGTTGCTCGACGAGCCGACGAACCATCTCGACGCGGAGAGCGTCGAGTGGCTCGAGCAGTTCCTGCAGCGCTTCCCCGGCACCGTCGTCGCGGTCACGCACGACCGCTATTTCCTCGACAACGCCGCGGAGTGGATCCTCGAGCTCGACCGCGGGCGCGGAATTCCGTGGAAGGGGAACTACAGCTCGTGGCTCGACCAGAAACAGCAGCGGCTCGCGGCGGAAGAAGCGGCGGAGTCGGCGCGGCAGAAAGCGCTCAAGCGCGAGCTCGAGTGGGTGCGCTCCGGCGCGAAGGCGCGGCAGTCGAAGAACAAGAGTCGCATGTCGCGCTTCGAGGAGCTCTCGAGCTACGAGTACCAGCGGCGCAACGAGACGCAAGAGATCTTCGTCCCGGTCGCGGAGCGGCTCGGCGATCAAGTGATCGAGTTCAAGGGCGTGCGCAAGGCGTACGGCGACCGGCTCTTGATGGAGGACGTCGACTTCCGCATCCCCGCCGGCGCGATCGTCGGAATCATCGGGCCGAACGGCGCCGGGAAGTCGACGCTCTTCCGCATGATCGCCGGCAAGGAGAAGCCGGACGCGGGTGAGATCCTCATCGGGCCGACGGTGAAGCTCGCGGTCGTCGACCAGACGCGCGAGTCGCTCGAGAACGAGAAGACGGTCTTCGAGGACGTCGCGGGCGGGCGCGATCTGCTGATGGTCGGCCGCTTCGAGATGCCCTCACGCGCGTATCTCGGGCGCTTCAACTTCAAGGGCGCCGATCAGCAGAAGGTCGTCGGGAACCTCTCAGGCGGCGAGCGCGGGCGGCTGCATCTCGCGAAGACGCTGCTCTCCGGCGGGAACGTGCTGCTGCTCGACGAGCCCTCGAACGATCTCGACGTCGAGACGCTGCGCGCGCTCGAGGACGCGCTCAGCGAGTTCGCCGGCACCGTGATGGTGATCAGTCACGACCGCTGGTTCCTCGACCGCATCGCGACGCACATCATCGCATTCGAGGGCGACTCGCGCGTCTATTTCTTCGAGGGCAACTACCAGGAGTACGAGGCGAACAAACGCCAGCGTCTAGGCGAAGAGGCCGCGCGCCCACACCGCCTGCGCTATCGACCGCTGACGATCGGCTAGCTTAGGCGGCGCCGTCCCAGAGGGCGGTGAGGCGGGACGCAAGTGAGGCGTCGTGCGGCTGGAGGCCGCTGCCCTTGCAGACGCGGCACGGGGCCGGCGAGCATTCCTCGCAGCTGCCGCTCCCGGTGCAGTGGCGGCAGTCGTCTTCCGGCGAGCGCCGGCGGCGCCGCTTGCGGGGCAAGTTCCATTTCTCGGCGGCCTGGCGCTTGCGCTGCTCCTGCATGAACTCGGTCTCCTTGAGCAACGCGCAGAAACCGAGGACGGAAATGCAAGCCAGTGCGCCGACCATGAAATCGGCGAAGCTGCGATCCCTCATTGGAGGGGTTATCGGAGCGCGGGCTCGGGAGTTGAGGCGGACGCCAGCGGCGCGAGCACGACCTTGTCGCGGCCTTGGCCCTTCGCTTGGTAGAGTGCCTGATCGGCGGAAGCGAGCAGCTGTCCCGGGTTGACCCCCGACTCGGCCGGCCGGGTCGACGCGACGCCGACGCTCACGGTGATGATCCCGCTCGGCGCTTCAGGGTAGGGGATCGCCAGGGCGCGGACGTTGTGCCTGACGCGCTCGCCGACTACCCGCGACGCCTCGCCCTCGGCGAGCGGCAGGACGATCGCGAACTCCTCGCCGCCGTAGCGCGCGGCGACGTCGTCGGGCCGGAGCACGGCGGCCGAGACCGCGCCGGCGACCCGGCGGAGGATCTCGTCGCCGGCCTGGTGGCCGTGGCTGTCGTTGTACCGCTTGAAGTGGTCGACGTCGATCATCAGGACGCCCAGCGCCGAGTGCGAGCGCCGGGAGCGGTCCCACGCGCGGGCGAGCGCCCCGTCGAAGGAGCGGCGGTTCGCGATGCCGGTCAGGCCGTCGAGCGAGATCAGCGCCGAGAGCGCGCGGTTCCGGTCGGCGAGGGCGAGCGCGAAGAGCAGCGCCTCCAGCGCGATCCCGGCGTCGAACGCCCGGGTCAGGTTCTGGTGCGGGAAGAGGACGCCGTGGAGGTTGAGGTCGTTGGTCAGGATCCCGGCGGCGGCGAAGACGAACGCGACCAGGTAGAACCGTGCCGGCGCGAAGCCCTGGCGCCGCGCGATCACCCCGCGCGCGAAGAGCAGCCCCAGCAGCGCCGCCTGGAGCGCCTCGTCCAGCACGTAGCCGTAGCCCCGCCAGTGGGTCATCTTCTCGGCGAAGATCAGCGCCACGTTGGCGGCGAGGACCGGGATCGTCAGGTAGTCGAGGAGCTGCTTCCAGCGGGTCAGGCTCACGAACGAGCGGCAGAAGCCCGTCAGGGCGATGTAGTAGATCGCCAGCGTGACGGCCTCGCCGTACCGGCCGGCGTTCGGGATCCCGATCGCCGAGGCGCGGGCCTCGACCAGGGTCAGGCCGACCAGGGCGAACATCGAGGTCGCGTACCACCCGAACGGGGTGTCGCGCAGCACGACATAGAGCAGCGCGTTGAACGCGCCGATCGCTACGAAAAATCCCAGGAAGAATGCCGCGTCGCTAGAGATTTCCGCGCTTCGCCTGTTCTTGTTCGATCGACACGAACAGCGCCTTGAAGTTACCTTTGCCGAATGATAACGAACCGCGCCGTTGGATGATCTCGAAAAACAGCGTGGGACGATCCTGCAGCGGCTTGGTGAAGATCTGCAGCATGTAGCCTTTATCGTCCCGATCGACGAGAATGTTCAGTTCACGGAGGATTGCGACGTCCTCGGCGATCGCCCCGACCCGCTCCCCCAGAGTGTCGTAGTACGAGGCGGGCGTCTCCAGCAGCTCGACCCCGTTCCCCCGCAGCGCCCGGACCGTCTCGACGATGTCGCCGGTCGCGATCGCCACGTGCTGGATCCCCGGGCCGCCGTAGAAGTCCAGGTACTCCTCGATCTGCGAGCGCTTGAGCCCCTCGGCGGGCTCGTTGATCGGCATCTTCACCTTGCCGCTCGGGCTCTGCATCACTTTCGAGCGCAGCGCGGTGTACTCGGTCGAGATGTCCTTGTCGTCGAATCCGATCAGCTGCGTGAAGCCGAGGGCGTTGGCATAGTAGTCGCACCAGCGGTCCATCTCGCCCCAGCCGACGTTGCCGACGCAGTGGTCGATCCGGACCAGCCCGACGCGGTGCGCGGTGGGCATCACCGCCGACCACGGCTCGTAGCCGGGGAGCCAGACGCCGCGGTAGCTGCCGCGCTCCACGAACGTGTGCACCGTCTCGCCGTAGGTCGCGATCCGCGCGGTGACGACCTCGCCGCCCGCGTCGCGGGCGGCGGCGGGCTCGGCGAGCGGGCGCGCTCCGCCGCCGACGGCGGCCGCGAACGCCCCGCGCGCGTCCGAGGTGCGGAGCGCGACGTCGCGCACGCCGTCGCCGTGCGCCTTGACGTGCTCGGCGACCGGGTCGTCGGGGGTCAGCGCGGAGGTGAGCACGAGGACGAGCTCGTTCTGGCGCACGGCGTACGATGCGCGGCCTTTCAGCCCGGTCTCCGGGCCGGCGTACGCGAGCGGCTCGAATCCGAACGCCGTGCAGTAGTAGTGCGCGGCTTGCTTGGCGTTCCCGACCCAGAGCTCGAGGTGGTCGAACTCGAGCGTCTCCAGCGCCCGCGGTCGCTGCGTCATCGTACTCATTCGCTCATTCCGGTTACCCCGGCGGCGGCGGCTTCCCTCGTCGGCGAGCGAGCGATTCCGTGGCGCTGGGTATCACGTCGTCCGACGCTTCTCAATCAACAAGTCCGTGAGGGATCGATGCAGACAACCGACGTCCGTGAGACGGCACAGAACGCGGTGAACCAAGGGAAATCGCTGCTCGGCAAACAGATCGACGAGCGCAGCACGCAGATCGGGCAGCAGATCGGGTCGGTCGCGCAAGAGTTGCGCAACGTCGGCGATCAGCTGCGCCAGAACGGTCCGGCCGGGCTCGCCGCCGGCTACGTCGACCAAGCCGCGGAGCTCGTCGAGCGCCTCGGCAGCTATCTCCAAGACGCCGACAGCGAGCGGCTCATCGGCGATCTGGAACAGATCGCGCGCAAGAACCCGTGGGGTATCGCGGCCGGCGCGCTGGTGCTCGGCTTCGCGGCCTCGCGCTTCTTGAAGACCACGAGCGCGCGGCGGTACCGCGGGTACGACGACGCGTCGTCGTACGGCGGCGAGACGTCCTCGTACGGCGGCGGCATGTCGTACGGCGGCGGCGCGTCGTACGGCAGCGACGGCGGCTACGGTGCGGGCTCGTCGTACGGCGGCAGCACGTACGGCGACACGACGTACGGCGACCGGACCGGCGTGCGCAGCGGAGGCGGGCGCTATGCAACCTGACGCTCCGCGCGAGGCGGATCGTCCGATCCCCGTGCTCCTGCGCGAGCTGGGCGACGAGATCGCCACGCTCGTCCGTCAGGAGATCGAGCTCGCCAAAGTCGAGATCGCGGAGAAAGCGAAGCCGGCGGTGGTCTCGGTCGGGATGTTCGGCGGGACGGCGCTGTTCGCGCTCGGCGCGTTCGGCGCGCTGACCGCGTTCCTGATCGCGCTGATCGCGCTCGCGACGCCGGTGTGGGCGGCGGCGCTGATCGTGACCGTCGTCTACGGGATCGTCGCGGGCGTGCTCGCGATGACCGGCAAGAAGAAGATGCAAGAAGCGGCGCCGCTCATACCCGAGCAGACCGCGCAGACCGTGAAGGAAGATATCGAATGGGCAAAGACTCGAGCGAAATCCGGCGCGAGATAGAAGAGACCCGCGCCCGCATGGGTGACACGGTCGAAGCGCTCGGATACAAAGCGGACGTCCCGTCCCGCGTGAAAGACGCCGTCAACGACCGGGTCGAGACGGTGAAGGGCACGATCGGGAGCGTCGTCGACAGCGTGAAAGAGACCGTCACCGGCGCGGTGAGCGGTGTGACCGGTGCCGTCAGCGGCGCGGGCGACGCCGTCGGCGGCGCGACCGATGCGGTGAGCGGTGCGGCGGGTGCGGTCACCGGGGTGACCGGGAAGGTCGGGAGCGCGCTCGGCGGCGCGCGGCGCGCGGCGTCGCAGACGCTGAGCGCGACGGCAGAACGAGTTCAAGAGACGACGAGCGATGTGAGGAGCAACGTGCAGAACACGGTCAGCAACACGGTCGGCAACGTGGCCGGCAAGATCCCCAGCCCCGACGACGTGCGCGGCGTTGCGCGGCGCGGCGCGGGGATCGTTCAGGAAAATCCGCTCGGGCTCGCGCTCGGCGCGCTCGCGGTCGGGTTCCTCGCCGGTCTCGCGGCGCCGGTCACCGACATCGAGCGCGAGAAGGTCGGGCCGCTGCGCGACGACTTGGTCGAGCGCGCGAAGACCGTGACGAGCGATGCGCTCGAGCACGGCAAGGCGGTGCTGCAGGAGACGGCGCAAGCGGCGCTCGGCGCCGCGCAGCAGTCGGCGCAGCAGCACGGTCAGCAAGTCCTGAGCGAAGCGAAGGGAGACACGGTGCACGGTCAGCAGCAGAACGACGAGCAGAACCGGGACGGCAAGGCGCAGGGTGCGGACAGTCGCGGCGCCTCGGCGGCCGGGATGCCGAGCGACTCGGTGCAAGGGGGCGGACTGCGCCACGAGACGTCGTCGAGCGGCACCGGCTCGCAGACGCGTCACGACACCGGCGAGACGTCGAGCGAGTACGGCGTCCTGCTGGACGAGGATGACGCGCTGGAACCGGGGACGCCGGGGACCGCGTCGCCGTAACGCGCGCGCGAACGCGAACGACGCGATAGCGTGAACGAAGGACCCGGGCGAAGCGCTCGGGTCCTTTCGCGTGCGGTCGTCGCGTCATGGTACGACGGTGATGGGGATCTGCGCGGAGGTCGACGTGCCGTCGGCGCGCGCCGCGGTGACGGTGAGGCGCGCGGGACCCGGCTGCAGCGTGCCGGCGGTGAAGTTGTAGGCGGACTCCCAGCGGCCGGGTCCGATCTGCGCAATCGACGTCTCGAAGCCCGCGGAAGCGATCGCGAGCCGCGTGACGTTCGTCGACGTGATCGCGGTGACGCGCACCGGCGTCCCGTTGCGCACGGCCGTCGGCGCGAAGGTGAGCGCGTAGATGCGGACGGGATCGTTCGGGCCCGCGACGTTGCTCGGCGGCGCTTGTCCGAACGTGAACGTATCGGGGCCGGGCGTCGTCGATGTCGCGGGCGCCGGCGATGCGCTTCCGCCGGGTCCTCCGGCCTGCGCTGCGGTCGCCGCCGTGGGCGTCGGCCGAGCTTGTGGAGCCGCCGCGGATGACGGCAGCGTTTGCGAGGACGATTGCGTCGACGGCGCGCGCGAGATCGGCGGCGGGGTCGGTGTCGGGCGCGCGCGCGGCGGCATCGTCGTGCCGGGCGGGAGCGTCGGCAGCGGCTGCGGCGTCGGAAGCAGCGGGAGCGCCGGGCCCGGCCAGGCGGTGCGCGAGCCCGGCGTGACGATGTGCGGCGTGACGGTGATGATCAGCTCGTTGCGCTGGTGGTTCAGCTCTTCGTTGCGGAACGCGCGGCCGAGGAGCGGCATGTCGCCGAGCAGCGGGATCTTCGTCTCGCTGCGCGTCGTCGTGTCCTGGATCAGGCCGCCGATCACCAGCGTCTCGTCCTCGCGCATCGCGACCGTCGTCTGCGTGTCGCGCGTCGCGATCTGCGGGATCCCGTTCGCGATCCCGGCCAGGCTGTTCACCGTCGGGTGGAGCGCGACGGTGATGAAGTTCCCCGCGTTGACGACCGGCGTGATGTCGAGCGTGACGCCGGTCTGGAACGTCTGCAGCTGCGTCGTCGCGACGGTCCCCGTCCCGCCGCCGGTCGTCGTCAGGATCGCGATGTTGTCGCCGGCGCGGATCGTCGCGGTGCGGCCGGAGATCGTCGTGATGCGCGGGTCGGCGAGGACGCGGCCTTTCCCGCTCTGCACCAGCAGGTTCAGCGTGATCCCGAACGAGACCGGCGTGCGCGTGAGCGGCTGGAAGTTGACGAACGGCGGCGGCGTCCCGCCGTCGGGCGAGCCGGGCGTCGTCTCGCTGAACGTCGTGCCGACGGTCGGCGAGGTGAAGCTCAGGCCGAGGTTCTTCGCCGCGGTCTCGTCGACTTCGAGGATCTCGGTGTCGAGCACGACGAGCTTCTGCTCGACGTCGAGCTGGTCGATCAGCGCTTTCGCGAGCCGGATCGCGTACGGGCTTCCGGTGAGGACGAGCTGCGTCCCGTTCGGCGGGACGGTGATGCGCAGGTCGGGCGCCTGGCCTTGCATCGCCTGCGTCACCGTCGTCGCGATGTCGGTCGCCGACGAGGACGGCGCGCCGTTGAGGCCGGGCGCCGCCGCGCGCAGCGCAACGACCTCGATCCCGCCGGCTCCCCCGCCGAGCGCGCCCTCGGAGCCGCCCGGCTGGAGCACCGGCGGGGCGCCGGGCGCGAACGCCGCGGTTCCGGCGCTGTCGAGCTGGGCGATCGCGTCGGCGATGCGCTGGTGCTGCTCCTGCGTCGCGACGACGGAGAGCGCGTTGAGATCCGCGTCGGTCGTGACCTGCGCGTCGTGGAACGATCGTGCTATCAGTTCGCCGACCGAGCGCGCGTCGACGTACCGCAGCCGGTAGATCTGCGTGTAGCGCACGCCCGCGCGCGGCTGGTCGATCAGCGCGACGAGCGCCTTCGCTTTCGCGACCTCGTCGGGCGCGCCGCCGAGCACGACCGATTGCCCGGCGACGCTCGCGCGCACGCCGCGGAACTGGTTCGCGACCGCGCGCGCGACGTCGCGCGGCGAGGCTTTGGTGACGCGAACCGCCTCGACGGGTGCCGAGGCCGGCGACGGCGTCGACGGCGGCGTGTCGATCGCGGCGATCAGCGCCTTGATCTGCACGAGATCGGCCGGCGTCGCCTCGATGAGCAGCGTGCGGTTCGGCGCCGGCTCGATGCGCGCGCCGCGGTAGAGCCTTCGGATGCGGCTCGCGACCGCGGCCGGATCGGCGCTGCGGAGCTGCACGGCGTCGCTGACGGCGTGCAGCGGGCCGCGCACGTCGATCCCTAGCAGGACGGCGCGCATCGCGGCGACGTCGTCGGGCGGGGCGACGACGACGATCGCGTTCGCGGCGCGGTCGACGCTGATGCGGTCGCGCGGGAAGAGCCCGCGCAGCACCTCGGCGGCGCGCTGCGCGCCGATGATCTGCACCTGCAGCACCGAGGGCGCCGGCGTCGGAGCCGGCGCGCGGGGCGCGGCGCGCGCGCTCGGCGGCAGCGCGCTCGCGACGAGCGTGAGCAGCACGCCGAGTGCGAAGAGTCTCGAGGATCGCGATCTCGCTGAAGGTCTCACCCGGTACCTCCGTCCTGTCCTGAGGAAGAGCGTTCCGCCGTCATTGCACGGTGCCCTCTGCGCGCGACGGCATGACGCGCAACCCTTGCGCGCGGTGATTCGTTGTGGGCATCGACAGAGCGGGGTGCACAGGTTTCCTTCCGGGTGAGGATGCTGACGGTGCCTGATGACGGGTGAAGCGATCGGCCTGCACGCCGACGAGCGAGAGATCCTCGGCGCGGCGCTGGCGTGTCGCGGTACGGCCGATTATGTCGCGGTACGCGCGCTGATCGCGCTGAGCGAGGACGCGCACGAGCGGATCGCGCGCTTGACCGCGATGCGCCGCGAGTTCGTCGTCGGCGTGCGGCAGCGCGTCCGCGAGGACGGCGCGCGAGCGCTGCTCGCCGCCGAGCCGATCGACGAAGAACGCGTCCTCGAGGCGGCGACGGACCAGATCGTGCAGCCGGGACCGCGGGAGCTGACGCTCAGCACGGTATCGGACGTGACCGGTATTCCGTTGCGTACCCTGTACAACAAGGGCATGGCGAGCAGCGAGCTCGTCGAGATGTGCCGGCGCCGCGGGCAGACGGTCTGGCGCGCGAGCTTCGAGCAGCGCGTGCTGCGCGCGACGGCCGCGCCTCGCGGCCGGCTGTTCGCCGCGGTCGACGAGATCGCGGAATGGGTGCGCGGCGAGCGGTTCCGGCGCGATCAGCTGTTGCGCGCGCGGCCCTCGTTCGCGCCCGAGCTGCGCGACGATGCGCTGCGCGAGCACGTCGCGGAGATCGATCGCTTCGCCGCGGCGCTCGCCGCGGATGGCGGTGTGCGCGCGCCGGAGGAGTACGCTGCGTTCCTCGCCACGCTGGTCGCCGGTGCGGCGGCGTGGTTCGACCGCGTCGAGGCGGCGCGCGCGGCGAGCATCGGTGCGGTCGAGGGCATGATCGAGGGCGCGCGCGGGCACTGATCGCGCGCCGGTTTGGCAGACGTGTGCCAAATTCGAGGCCGTAGAATCTTGCGGAACCGCTCTAAGAGAAGGCATGATGGAGATCGCTCGACGACGTTCCGCACACGGAACCGGGCGAGATCGGAAGCGAGGGTGTGATGTTCCGAGGTTCACGAGCAGCGCGCTCGCTCGGCGCGATCGCGTTCGTGCTGATCGGCGCGCTGCCGGCCGCGGCGAATCCCGTGGGGGTGATTCGCGTGGCGAACGGATCGGCGTCGTTCGAGCTCGCCTACGCGGCGAGCGCGTCGACGCTCGGCGGGTACGTGACGTCCGACAACGCGCCGCTCGCGACGATCCCGCGCTCGGCGGCCGACGCGTTCACGGTCACTTCGACGAGCGCGAAAGCGCTCGCCGGCGAGCTGATCTACCGCGTCGCCGGCGAGCCGTCGCGCGAGTGCACGTTCCGCTACACGCTCGCGTACGCGGGTGGGCGTTTCACGCTCACCACGGACGCGCGCGCGAGCTGGACCGGTCAGGTCACGTGCAGCGCGTCGGCGAGCGGTCCCGACAAGACCAAAGGCGACTTCAGCGTGACGTTCACGATGAAGTAGCCGGCACCCCGGCGCCGTTTCAGCGGCGCCCAGACTAGGAGAAACGTTCATGAATCGTCTCACGAAAACCCTTGCACTGGCGGCCGTCGTGCTCGCCGGCGCCTTCGGAGCGACCGCCGCACAAGCGTCGGCGAATAACTTCAACGTCGATTTCAAGATCCACGACGCGGACGCGTCGGTGAGCATGATCCGCATCACCGACCCGCTGCCGAGCGGCATCACCGGGTTGATCACGCCGGCGTCGGCGATCGCCGCCGGCGGGAACGATCCGTCCACCGGGTATGCCGTCTGGTCCGGGACGCTGCCCGGACTCAACTTCTCCAGCAGCGTGTCGCTCGTGTACGGCCGGGCCTCGGATGGAGGCAGTCAGTGCACGTTCACGATGACGGTCAAGCACGATTCCAACGTGCTGCCCTACTTGTTGACCCTTTCGGAAAGCGGACCCGCTTGCTCGGTTTCGACGTCCTCGGCCCGTACGAGCGACGGTCAGTTCACGCCGTCGACGCCGTACCAGTTCAACTGGGTCAACACTCCGTAGCGCACCGCGGCGCTCCGACCTCCGATCGGGGCGCCGCATTCGCGCTTCTCCTCAGTAGCGGTACGGCTGCACGCTATAGCTGAGAATCACGATCCCGAAACCTTGCTGGCCGTCCGCGACACCGGTCCGTATGGTCGGGTTCACCCCGTTGAAGATGCTTTGCTCGTCCAGGAAGCCGTCGGCGAAGAGGCCCGGAATGATCTTCACGGTCTGCCCCGATTCGTCGAACAGCTTCAAGCAGGGCCGTGCGTTGATGTCGGCGTCCGTGATGAGGTTCGGGCAGAACATCGACCGCTGGAGGACCAGGTGGTTGACCGGGTCGATTCCGATCGTCCACGAGTCGCCCCCGGGCATTCCGACGACGCCATGGATCTGCGTGTCGAGGTTGAGGACGTGCTGAAAGACGCGAGACGTCGAGCCGTTCTGAAGGTCGAGCAGCGTCAGCTCGTTACGAATCGTGCGATCGCTGTCGTTGCGGCACGAGGTCGCGATCGCGGCGACGTGCGTCACCGGGTCGATCGCGAACTGATAGCCGCTGGCGAGGCCGGGATTCCCGGCACCGATCGGGAGGGTGCGTACCGACGTCGTGCCGGTCGAGAAGTCCACGGTGAGCAGCTGCGGTGACTGCTGCGTGCAGCTCAGCGTCTCGTCCTCCATGATCATATACCCTCGGTCCGTGTTCGGGTCGTAGTTGAACGCCGGGAACGCTTGCCCGTCGATGTTCGGGTTCAGCGAGGCGGTGATGTCGATCCCGGGACTGAAGCCGTTTCCGGTGGTGACGTCGCCTCGCGTGACGGTGACGGTACGGCTGCCGAAGTCGAGCCCGAGGTACGCCGACCGGGTCGGCGTGGAGGTGGGAGCCGCCGCCAGGACGACCGCGGTCGCGGGCATCGTACCGGGAGGGAACGTGAAAGTCGAGTAGCCGCCGGGTATCGGCGCGGCGAGATAGGTTTGAATCGTCCCGAAGTCGAGGGTCGTCGCGACCAAGTTCGCGTCGTTCTGGACGATCGGAAGGAACGCCGTATTCGGGCTCGTCACGCTGAGCGCTACCTCGCTCACCGTCCCGGTCGTCAGATCGAACGGTTCGATCATGTACAGCCCGGTGTTGATCTGCGCAGTACCGATGCCGGCGCTTTGGCCCAGATATCCCGCCGTGCTGTTCGAATCGATGTAGTTGGTGGAGAGCCCAATCCCGAAGCCGCCCGCGATCCCTTCGTACGTGAGCGTATCGATGTCACTCGCTTCACCGACCGGCGTGCCGCCCGCGGTCGGGATGACCCGCACGTTCACGCTCGAGGTAACCGGGATCTTCGCCACTTCGGGGTCGATCACGACCTTGCCGGCGAGCCCGCCCGCCGCAACGTGGTAGATCGATCCGGTCATCACACCGTCGTCGTCGAGCTGGCTGCCGTTCGGGTTGCGGAACGTGTTCAGCACTTCCGGATAGAAACCCGCGTAGAAGAACGGCCCCGGCGCGGGAGCGGCGATCTCCACGGTCGCGCCCGTCGCGTTCGGCACGTTCGACACGTCGTACGAGACCGTGAACGTCCCCTTGTACGGGACGCCGAGCGTATGTGCGGCGGGAGAACCGGTCCCAAGGCTCAGCACCGGCGCGGGCGGTCGCGCCGTCCCTGCATCGACGCGGGTGAACGCGAGATCGCTGATGTCCGAGTTGAACTGTGTCAGCCCGGGGTTCAGGTCGATCCAGACCGTATACGTCCCCGCGCCGGCGAGCGCGGAGACCGGGACGTTCACGGTGCCTTGCAAGCCGGTCAGGGGCGTCGAGTAGTACGGATAGAGTCCGATCCGGCTGATGAACGCGCTGGCCTCGCCCGGTAGCGAAACCTTGAGGACGGGCGCTCCGAGCAGCGCGCTCGGATAGTTGCGGACGTCGTAGGTCACGGGGATCGTCGACCCGGTCACCACCGGCGGCACCTTCGGCGCAAGGACGAGGCGCGAGCTCGCCGCCGGCGGACCGAAGGTGAGCTGGAACGTGGACTCCGCGACGGCGTGCAGGCCGACCGAGGCCGTGTACGTCAAGGAGATCGTGCGGGAAGTGCCGGGCGTCATCGGAACGCCGGCCGCGGCGAAGAGCTGCGCGGGCAGCATCCGCACGTACGGAGTCGTCGCGATCAGGTGGGACGGCTGGCCGGCGACGGTGAGCCGGTAGGTCGCGTTCGCGGGGATAGCTTCCCAGTCGGGCGCGATCGTGATGTACGAGTTCAGCTCCGCGCCGGTGTCGGTGCCCGGGAACGAGACGGCGTGATTGTGGCTGAGCATCGTGAACGGTCCGTCGAGCTTGATCGCCGACGGGTCGAGCGCGGTCACGAAGACGGCGTCGTTGACGTAGCCGGTGTTTGCCGTCGCGATGAACGAGCCGCTGCGGCGGCCGTGCACGGCCACGCGCGCGATCCCCGGCGGGATCGGCTTCCCGGATGCCGCGAGCAGTTGCTCGACGGCGCGGCGCACGCTCACCTGAGGGCCGACCTTCAGTGTGACGTCGGATTCTGCGGGGTTGGTCACCGGCGTACCCGTAGCGACCAGCGCGTCGCGCACTTGCGTCGCGCTCGTAAAGGGTTTCCCCGTGAGGCGCGCGACCTGCATCGCGACGGCGGCGGCGGCGGCCACCTCCGGCGAGGAGGCGGACGTCCCGCCTGCGATCCCGGTCCCCGCCTTGTCGTAGCCGCCGCCGACGAGGTTCAGGGCTTCGATGTTGTCGCCGGGAGCCGAGAGATTCACGCGGGTTCCGAAGCCGCTGGAGAAGCCGAGCATCCCGTTGTAGCGCGTCTCGGGGTACGTATGCGCTTCGTCTAGCGTGGTCGAGCCGACGTCGATCGCGCCGCTGTCGGGGACGACGGACGGTGCGCTGGAGTAGAAGAGATCGTCGATCGTCGTCGTGTTCGCGGTGCCCGCGTTCGTCGCGGCGCTGCCGCCCGACGGGCCGATCGCGGTGCCGGTGAAGAGTCGCGTGCCGTCGTTCGCGGCGAGGCAGACGACGATGTTCGACGCGACGATCGAGGCGACGACGCTCTGCGCGAGCGGATCCTCCTCCAGATACCGGCTGGGGAACCCGTAGGCGTCGGAGCCGAATCCGATGCTCGCGGTGATGACGTTCGGCGCGGGCTGCTGGCGCGCGGCGCCGATCAGCGCGGCGAGCGTGTCGGACTCCGCGACGTAACCGTACGGCGCGCCGGGCGCGACCCAGCGGTACGACGCGCCGGGCGCGATCCCGAGCAAGTCGCTCGCGCCGCTCCCGACCGCGCCCGGACGCTGCATCTCGTGCGGCAAGGGCGCCATCACGGAGAAGTCGAGGCCCACCTCGTCGAGGAACGGGTCCTGCGCGCACACGCCCGCGCTCGTGGACAGCGTTCCCGAGGAGTCTGCGACCCATACGGGGATCAGCGGGAGCGATGGGAGATCGAGATAGCGCTGTCCACCGATGAGGTGCGTCGTCGGGCCGAGACCGACGACCATGTCGTGACACGGGTCGTTCGGGTTCGTCGCGGCCGAGGCGTCGTCGACGTCGCCGATCCCGACGTTCGTGACGATCTCACCGGTCCCCGGAAGCTGTCCGAAGCGCTGGCCGATCTCGTCGAACGCCGCGATCGCATCGACGCCCGGCGCGTCGAGGAACGCCTGCACGTTGAAGGAGACGGCCGCATTGGTCGGCACCTGCGGCGCGGTCGCGGTGGAGCGCGTGGAGCGGCCGAACGCGCGCGGCGCGCGGTGGTAGCCGGCGATCTCGCGGACCGCGTCCGCGGGGATCGGACGGTGTTCCGCGATCATCGGCGCAACCGTGTAGTTCGGTTCGGCGAACGCGACCGACGACTCGGCGCGGAGCGCGCGCACCGCTCGCTCGACCGACGAGGCGGAGGCGTGCACGACGAAGGCGTTGTCGAAGGCGAGCAGCGAGCGGCGCGTGCGGGACTCCGCCCGGCCGCGCAGCGAGCTGAGCGTCGCGCGCGGAACGGACGAGAGCAGGCGCTGCACGCGGTCCACGCCGAGCGTCATCAGCGTGCGGTTCGTGTGCGCGTCGGTCGTGAAGGCGTGCGGCGTCAGGGACGATGCGCGTTTGGTTCGCACCGAGCGGAGCAGCGTCTGCGTCGCGGCGGGCGTGAGCGCGTCCAGGTCCTGGTTCGCGGTGACGCCGGGCTTGAAGACGACGATCACGTTGCCCGGTACGTAGGGCTGCGGCGGGTGCTCGAGGTCGAACAGGATCCGCTGCCGCACGCTCGGCGCGACCTCGCCGTCGAGCGTGCCGTAGCGCGAGGTCGGGAGCCAGCGCGTCATCTCGCGGCCGTTCGGCGGGACGCGCGTGCCCCGCGCGCGCAGCGCGGCGAACAGACCGTCGCGGCCGCTCGCGCGCGTCGGTGCGGAGCGCGGCGGGGCGAGCGTCACGCGGCCGTCGGTGTAGACGGTCGCGGTGCGGCCGTCGTGCAGGTAGCCCATGAACGCGACCTGGTGCGATGCGGGGATCGCCGGGACCGAGGCGGGGCGGCGGTTCGGGCGCGCGTCCGCCGCGCTCGCGGCGATGCCGAGGGCGAGCGCGAGCGCGCACGCGCCGAAGAACTTAGAAGACAAAGCAGACTCCTTGCGGTTGGGTCAGGCCGAGCGAGGACGGTGTCGCGAACGAGCGCGTCGGGTCGGTCGCGCCGAGATCGAGCAGATAGGCGGTGAGCGCGTTCGCGGAGCGCTCCGCGACGAGCGGCGGACCGGCGTTCGGGTCGACCGCGATCCCGAACGGCGCGCCGGCGTCGGAGACGCTCGCGACGTTCGTGCCGAACGGGTCGAACGCGACGATGCCGCTCGCGCTCGTGACGTAGATCTGCGCTTTCGTCTGCGGCGACTGGTTCACCGAGACGGGCGCGGCGTACGCGAGCGCGATCGGCGCCGCGGAGAGCGCCGCGCCGCCCGCGTTGCCACCGTTCTCGGTGAAGAAGGCGAGGCGCGGGCTCGCCGAGGCGTTGCCGACGGCGAGCTCGTTCAGCGCGAACGTCGGCGCGGAGGCGACGAACGCGATCCCCTGCGCGCTCGTTGCGGCGAACGCCGCGGGGACGCCGCCGAGCGGCGCTCCGCCGTTCGGCGCGAACACCGTGACGCCTGCGCTTCCGGTCGCGTACACGTTGCCGTTGTGCGGATCGTAGGCGACGCCGTTCGCGCCCGCGACCGCGGGTGCGGCGTATGACGCGCGCGGTGCGCCGTTCTCGTCGAACGCCAGCACCTCGTTGAGCGACCCGTCGGCGACGAAGATCGTCCGGTCGTCGGCGTCGTACGCGAGCGCGACGGGATTCGCGAGGCCGGGGAAGGCGCCGGACGGGAGCGGCAGCGGCGTGCCGTGCGCGTCGAAGCGCGCGACCGCGGGTGCGCCGCCGTTCGCGTAGGCGACGTAGACCGCGCTCGTGACGTCGACGACCGTGCTGCTCGTCGCGAGGCCGCCGTTCGCGTCGGTCGCGGTAGCGACCAGCGAGGTCGGATAGGTCGTCGCGTTCGGCGCGACGGCTTGCACGGTGAAGCGGTCCGTCGTCCCGGCGACCGGCGTGACGGAGAGGATCCCGACGGCGCGCGGGTTCGGCGCGACCGAGATCGACGGCGGCGCGTCGGGCTGCAGGATGACGTTGCCGCCGGCGTCGAGCGGCGCGACCGCGAACGTTGCGGGGTCGCGGCCGAGCAGCTCGTACGCGGCGGGGCTCGAGCCCGCGACCGGCAGGACGTTGCTCTGGTTCGCGAGCGGGCCGATGCGCACGGCGGCGACCGTCCCGATCACCGTCGCGTTGAGCGTGTTCGTCTGGTTCGCGACGATCGTCTGCGCGACGCGCACGCGGCCGAGCTCGTTCCCGTTCGCGCTCGTCTCGCCCGCCGTCTGCGGCGCGTCGTAGAGCGAGATCACGAAGACGTCGTTGCCGGGCGGCGCGTCGATCGCGATCGTCGAGGTGCCGCTGCCGGCCGGTGCGTTCGCGAAGGTGATCGGCCCGGCGGGCTGCGCGTCGGCGTCCACTTCGACGATCACGCTCGCCGTCGAGGGCGAGACGAACGCGGGCCGCCGCGCACCGTGCGCGGCCGCCGTGCGGTCGGGCCAGTGCATGGTGAAGCCGACGCGGACGCGCTGCGCGCTCGCGGCGGCGCCGTTCGCGTGCGCGGGGATCGTGTGCGCCGCGCCGGCGCAGCCGCTCACGGCGAGCGCGAGCGCGGCGAGCGCGGGCAGATGGCGGGCGCTCATTGGAGGTTCCCTTGCGTCACGGTGACGCCGACGCTCAGCGGCGCGCGCTGTCCGAACGCGTCGGCGAACGTGACCGTGCAGCTGCCCGAGCCGCGTGCGGTGATCGTGAACGTCGCCGGCGCGCTCGCCGCGGACGGCGAGACGCTCGCGACGTTCGCGCACGTGCCGGCGTCGGCGGAGATCTGTCCGGCGTAGCCGGTCTCGCTCGCGGTGACGGTCGTCGTCTGACCGGCGAGCGTGAGGTTCGCGCTCGTGCTCGAGAGCGTGACGGGTCCGCCGGGCGGCGCCGTCGGCGACGGCGTCGGTGTGGGCGACGGTGCGACGAACGCCGGCGACGCCGGGCCTCCGCCGCCGCCTCCGCATCCGCACGCCAAAGCACACCCGGCGAACGTCAGAGCGAACGAGATGAAGAAGCGTCGTGCGAGACGCGCGGATCGGTTCGGCATTCGCGTCCTTCCTGTCGGTGCGCGGTGTCGCGCACCCTCGGGATGCAGTCTTAATGCATCCATCATCGTTCCTTACGCGAACGATCGCGTGTCCGACTCGTGGCCGCACC
Source organism: Candidatus Elarobacter sp. (assembly GCA_036264835.1). Lineage (GTDB taxonomy): Bacteria > Vulcanimicrobiota > Vulcanimicrobiia > Vulcanimicrobiales > Vulcanimicrobiaceae > Vulcanimicrobium. The sequence continues at coordinate 2,764 of DATAQE010000105.1, read as the reverse complement.
GTGAACGGCGCGATCTTGGCCGGAAAGGATCAGCCGGCGCGAAGCCTGCGCGCGAGGTCGCGCGCGTGCGCGAGCGAGGACGGCGTGCCGAAGCGCTCGAGGATCCCGAGCGCTTCGCGGATGTGGCGCTTCGCGTCGGCGCGCCGGTGCTCGGCGAGCGCGATCGCGGCGAGATGGCGCGCGGCGCTCCCGCGCACGCGCTCGTTGCCGATCCGCTCGGCCTCGTTCTTGAGCGACTGCGCGAGCTCGCGCGCCTCGTCGAACCGTTCCGCGTCCGCGAGCAGCCGCACGCGGATCCCGCGCGCGATCAGCGTCATCGCGTTGCGCGGCGGGAGGAGGCGTTCGGCGAGCTCGAGCGCGGCGAACGCGCGCTCGCGGTCGCGCTCGCACTGCGCGACGACGCACGCGGCGGTCGCCAGCGCGAGCGGCGTCGTGCGGCGCACGCCGGGCTCGAACGGGCTCAAGATGCGGTCCAGCACGCGCTCGCCGCCGCCGAACGCGCGCAGCTCGGTGCAGATCCGCTCCGCGCGCGCGAGCAGCAGCATCCGCACGCGGCCGCGCCGCGCGGCGATCTCCTCGATCGCGAAGAAGCGCTCGTAGTCGGCCTCCTCGTCGCGCAGCCCGACGATCCGCGCGTCGGCGAACATCACCGCGAGCCGTTCTTTCGTGCGCGCGCGGTCGAGCTCGGGGACGAGCTCCTGCGCGCGCGAGACCGCCTCGCTCCCGCGCGCCGCGTCGCCGACCTCCCAGCGCTGCAGCGCGTACGCCGCGAGCGCGCTCGCGTGCAGCGCGCGCCGCGCCTCGTCGTGCGCGACCGCCGCGAGCGCGTTCGCGACGGCGAGCGGCGGCGGCGTCCCGACGCCGGCCGAGACGCCGGTCACCGTGCGCAGCGACCACGCCGCGAGGTCGGCGCGCTCGTTCGCGAGCGCGCGCGCGTCCGCGTCGAGCGCGGTCGTGCGCGCGTCGAGGATCGCCTTCGCCTCCGCGATGCGCGCCGAGGCATGGGCGTAGCGCGCCGCGTCGAGGTCGATCTCTGCGGCGAGGCAGATCGCCTCGATGCGGCGCTCCGCGAGCGGCGCGTCGCTCGCGACGCCCTCGCAGGCCGACATCGCGAGCGCGCTCTGGCCGAGCTCGTGCAGCTCCGTCGCCTCGGCGATCCGCAGCGCCGCGCGGTCGCGCACCATCGCGGCCGGCGGCGCGTCCTTCGACGCGCGGCTGAACGCGTGCAGGAACGCGTCGTGCGCGGCGCGCCGCTCGCGGCGCACCTGGCGGTCGGAGAGACCCATCTCCGCGGCGACGACCGCGAGCGGCTGTTTGTCGATCTCGCAGCGCAGCAGCGCGGCGTGCATGCGGCCGAGCCCCGCGTGCGCGCGGCCGTTGTCGGGGCGCTCGCGGCAGCGCGTCAGGCTCGCGTGCACCATCCCGCGCACGCGGTCGAGCGCATGCGTCGTGTCGACGTCCTGCCGGCCCGGCGGCGCGGTAAAGCACGCGCGCACGAGCGGATTGCGACGCAGCTCCGCCGCGTTGTCGAGATTGCGCAGCAGATGACGCGACGCGCAGTACGGCGAGCGCGTGGGATCAGCGCGCGGCATCGCGCGCCACCCAAAACGTTTCGTTGGCGAACATCCTCGTCGGCCTCTCAGCCGAGCGGGCTCGCCTACATCCGGTAGTGCGGCTCTCTTACGGCCGCGAGCGCACAGCATCCTGCGAGAGGATGCTGCGCGATCGCGTAGGTTTCAGCGTTGCGAGGCCGTCGCCGGCGGCGCGATGCCGAGCTCCTGGTAGAACGCGTTCGGATTCATCGGGCGGCCGAGGAACGTGCGCACTTCCTGATCGGGCTCTTCGAGACGCGCCGGCGCGAGGATGTCGTTGCGGTACGCGGCACCGGCGACCGGATTCGTCAGACCTTGCGCTCGGAAGCGCGAGAACATGTCCTGCGCGTAGACCTTCGACCACAGATAGCCGTAGTAGCCCGCGTCGTAGCCGCCCATCAGATGACCGAACTCCGACTGCGGATGCGTCCCCGGCACGTACTGGTTCGGCGTCGTCGCGGCAACGGTCGAGGCCCACACCGAGGTCGTGTCGACCGGCGGCTTCATCGTGTGGTAGCGCATGTCGACGTCGGCGTAGAGGATCTGCTGCGTCGTCTGCAGCGCGTAGTGCACGTAGCGCGCGGCGATCATCTTCTTGATCAGATCGTCGGGGAGCGGCTGGCCCGTGGTCGCGTTCGAGGAGACGCGCTTGAGGATGCCGGGATCCCAGGCCCAGTTCTCGAGCATCTGCGAGGGCGCCTCGACGAAGTCTTGGCGGAAACCGCTGGTCAGCGTCTCGTACGGCTCGTTCGCGAGGATCGCCGCCATGCAGTGGCCGAACTCGTGGAAGAACGTCTCGACGTCGCCCTGCTGCAGCAGCGCCGGCTTGCCGGGCGCCGGGAGCGGCCAGTTGCCGACGATCGCGCTCTCCGCGAGGCGCACGCCGCCGTCGGGGAGCACGCGCCGCGGGATGATCGGGAAGTTCGCGAAGTGGTCGTACTTGCCGGGGCGCGGGAAGAGGTCGAGGTAGAAGCGCCCGAGCGGTTTGCCCGTCGCCGTGTCGGCGACGTCGTACGCCTGCACCTGCGGCTGCCAGACGAGGACGTTCGCGCGCGTGAACTTCACGCCGAGCAGTTGCTGGTAGATGCCGAGCACGCTGTCGACGACGTGCTGCACCGGGAAGTACTGCTTGATCTCGTTCTGGTCGACCGCGTACTTCGTCTTGCGCAGCT
>DATAQE010000031.1:0-18489 GCA_036264835.1 Candidatus Elarobacter sp. | reverse complement strand
GATCTGGTCGAGCGGGATGATCCGCGGGATGAACTGCGGGTTCGAGTCGAGCGCCTCGATCTTCAGCGAGAGCGTGAGCAGGTAGTTCCACGACTCGCGGTAGCTGTTGAGCATCCGCGCCATGAAGCGCTGCATCAGCGTGCGCTCGATGTCGGTCAGGTCGCGGAGCTTCTGCGGGTACCAGCCGGGACCGCCGAGCAGCCGGTCGATGATCGAGAAGACCAGGTTCAGATCGACCTGCACCATCCCCGAGCCCGGCAGCGGATCCATCGAGTAGATCGAGAGGATCGACGGGATCCCGATGCTCGCGATGAAATCTCCGTAACTGATCTGGTCGATGCTGACGATCGTCGCCTCGACGCGCGTGCGCAGGTAGACCGAGAGCGAGTTGTTCAGCAGGCGGGTGAAGTTGTCGTGCAGCGTCCGCAGCGTCTGGAGCTGGTTCGTGCTGAACTTGTCGAGCCGCTTGTTGAAGCGGAAGTCGAACGGCTTGACCTTGCGCGCTTCCGAGACGGGTCGCTGGGGTTCGGCGAGCTGGTTGACGAGGGCGTCGATCTCTTCTTGGGACAGCATCGACATGCTGTTATGGGGCCTCCGGATTCGGTGCAGGCGTCCGTGCCCCGTTGAGGATGACGATGTCGACCCGGCGGTTCTCCTGCCGGTGCGCCTCCGTGTCGTTGGCGAATTTCGGGCGGAACTGGCCGTAGCCGGCGAGCGCGATCCGCGTCGGCGCGATCTTGTCGTGCTCGACGAGATAGCGCGTCACGCCGGTCGCGCGCGCGGCGGAGAGCTCCCAGTTGGTCGGGTACTCCGCGGTCGCGATCGGGACGTCGTCGGTGCTCCCCTCGACGCGCACTTCGTTCGGCACGCCGCGGAGCTGCCCCGCGACCGCGTCGAGGATGCGCATCGTCTCCGGCCGCAGCTGCGCCGAGCCCGAGTCGTAGTACGCCTTGTCGCTGAGCAGCGTGATCACCAGCCCGCGCTGGTCGATCCGCGTCTGCACCTTCGACTGCAGCCCGTGCTTCGCGATGTACTTGTCGAGCTGCGCCTTCGCGTTCGCCATGTTCGCTTCGTCGGTGCGGCCGTGCTGGTGGTCGACGGCGCCGCCGTTCGGCGGCTGGTTCACCGCGCTGGTGCTGCTGAAACCGCCCGAGATCGCCTTCGCGAGCCGGTTGAACTTCACCGCGGAGATGTTCGAGATCGCGAAGAGGATGATGAAGAGCGCGAGCAGCAGCGTGATCATGTCGGCGTAGGTGAGCAGCCAGCGCATCATCCCGGCGCTCTCCAGCGCTTCGCTCCCCTTGCCGCGCCGCATGCGCGTGCGGAAGTCGCCCCCGGTCTGCGCCACTTACGCTCCGACGAACTCCGGCTCGGGCTCGCCGGCCTCGCCGACCCCGCCGCCGGCCTCGACCTCGGTCTCGCGCTCGTTCGGGTCGAGGAACGCGTGCAGCTTCTCCTCGAGCAGGCGCGGGTTGTCGCCGGCCTGGATCGACAGAATCCCCTCGATCATGATCTCGCGCAGCAGCAGCTGCTCGCCGGCGCGCTCCTTGATCTTCGAGGCGAGCGGGATCCACACGAGGTTCGCCAGCGCGATCCCGAAGAACGTCGCGACGAACGCCTGCGCGGTCGCGACGCCGAGCTCGCCGGCGATGTTCGTCGAGCCCGAGAGCGAGCCGAGCGCCTTGAGCATCGCGATCAGCCCGAGCACCGTGCCGATGATCCCGAGCGTCGGCGAGAAGCCGCCCATCGTCATGAAGACCGCTTCGGCCTTGGTGTTCCGCTCCTGGACGAACTGGATCTCGGTCTCGAGGATCTTGCGGATGATGTCGGTGTCGCGGCCGTCGATGACGAGCTGGATGCCCTTGCGCATGAAGTCGTCCTCGAGCGCCGACGCCTCGTTCTCGAGCGCGAGCAGCCCTTCGCGGCGCGCCTTCTCGGCGAACGAGACCAGCGTCGCGATCACCTCGCGCTCGTGGTAGACCGGCTCGGTGAACGCCGTCCGCAGCCCCAGCGTGAACCCGCGCAGGAACGTCTTGAGCGGGAACGAGACCAGCGTCGCCCCGGCGCTCCCCAAGAACACCAGCAGGAAGGCCTCGTACCGGGCGAAGATGATGCGCGCGTCGACCCCCCCGATGACCGCGGACAGCGTGAGGGCGGCGAGGGCCAGCAGCAGGCCGATGATCGTCGCGAAATCCAAGAGGGACGGCCTTTCCGAACGGGGACCGGGCGCGGGTGCTCTCAGGAGTCTATCGGCCCCGCGGATGCGGCAATTGAGCCGCCGCCGAAGGCGCTAGCCTGCGCCCGCTTGCCCGTCGGGTCCGTGGATCCGCCGCTTGAACTCGATGATCTTCTCGCGCACCTCGTCCATCGAGTCGCGGACGAGCAGCTTGTTGCCGGAGGTCAGGGTGATGACCGTGTCCGGGGTCGCCTCCAGGTGTTCGATCAGGTCCGGGTTGACCATGATGGCCTCGTTGTTGAGGCGGCGCAGCGAGATCATCGTACGCCTAGTCTAGCAGACGCGGCGGCGGAGCGAGGGATCCCGCTCCGCCGTGCGCCACCCCGGGGACGAGGAGATCAGCTCTTGGCGACCTTCACGATCTTGTTGTGGGCGCGGTCGGTGTACCACAGGTTGCCGTCCGAGCCGACGGTCAGACCGTCGAGCACCGTGTTGGGATCGCTGTTCGTCAGCGCGTAGTCGTTCACGGCGCTGGTCGACCGGTTGACCCGGCTGATGTTGTCGTTGATCGTCCACATGTACGTGCCGCCTTGGGTCGAGAGCGCGCCCTCGCCCGACGGGCTCGACGTGACGGAGATCGTCTTCGAGATGGTCCCGCTGGTCGACATCTCGACGATGTCCATCGCCGTCCCGGACGCCGCTTGCGCGGTGTACCAGAGGTTCGAGCCGTCCGAGAACAGGTCGAGCGGGTCGTAGCCGCCGCCGGAGACCGCGTCGTACTCCGTCACCGATCCGCTCGTGGTGATCTTCGCCATCTTCCCGGTCCCGCGTTCGGTCGCCCAGAAGTTACCGTCCGTGTTGTAGAGGATCGAGCCGATGTTCGCGCCCGAGCTCAGCGACGCGGTGAGGACCGACGCGGTCCCGCTCGTCGTGACCTTGATGACGCGCTCCGGCGAGGTCTCCGCGACGTAGAAGTTCCCGTCGGCGCCCTGCGTCATGTTCGTGAACGTCCCGCTCGTGTCGCTGCCGAGCTGGCGCAGCGAGTAGATCGTCGGACTCGAACCGTCCGTGTTGATCCAACCGAAATACCCGTCGGCGGAGAGGAACCAGATCTTCGAGTCGCTGGTCGGGTAGACCGCGAACGGATAGACGGGATAGCCGTTGTTGTTCGCGTCGAAGTAGTTCGGCAGCCCGTACGACGTGATCGCACCGCCGGTCGTGATCTGCGAGATCCGCCCCGAGCACCCTCCCACGGTACAGTTGCTCGCGACCGACGCTTCGGCGAAGTACAGGTTGCCGTCGTACCCGCCGGTGATCTGACCGAGGTTCGCGCTCGGCGAGTCGACCGTCGTCGGCGGCGTGTAGGACGTCTGCGCGCCGACGGTGCGCGGCGCGCGCGCCGCGCCGCTCCCGCTCGGCGAACCGCCGGGCACGACGTTGTTGTTGTGCGTCCCTCCGCCGCCGGAGCACGCGGAAAGAATCAGAGCGACCCCGGCGAGAACGCCGGCGCCCTTGAGCTTCATGAACACCCCTCACTCCTTTGCGAGCCGCAACGCGCGGCGTTCGCCAGAGCATCGTACGCCCGAACGATCCGCACGCGCAACCCGGAGGAAGCTACTGTATCCGGCTGCACAAAAAAACGAGGACCGCCTCCGTGCGATCCCCGTTTTCCGTCCCTCGCGCCCTCCGTGGAGCGATACGTCCTTCGACGAGCTCAGGATGACATGTTTATCGGATGAGCCCGATCACCGTCTGCATGTCTTCGGACGCCGTGGTGATGCTCTTCGAGTTCGCCTGATACGCGTTCTGCGCCGCGATCATCTTGGTGAACTCGTCGGCGATCGAGACGTTCGAGCTCTCGAGCGAGCCCGAGACCATCGAGCCGAAGCGCCCGACGCCGGCGGTGCCGACCTGCGCGAGACCGGAGTTCGCGGTCGCCGCGAAGTCCGAGCCGCCGATGCGCTGCAGACCCTGCTCGTTCTGGAACGTCGCGACCGCGACGCGCCCGAGCACGCTCGTCTGCCCGTTCGAGAACGCGCCGCTGATCGTCCCGTCCCCGCCGATGGTGAGGTTCGAGAGGATCCCCGCCGCGTACCCGTTCTGCGCGATCACGTTCGCGGTGCTGCTCCCCGAGAGCGAGGTCGCGTTGCTGAAGTCGAGCCCGATCGGCCCCGTCTGCGGCGCGGGGCCGCCGGCGGTCGGCGCGGTCGAAGCGTTGACGTTCCCGGTCCCCCAGCCGCGGATGTTGAGCTGGTTGCCGTTCGCGAGCGACGCCGCCGTGTTGGTGAGGTGCACGTTCGCGCCGGCGATGTTCTGACCGTTCGCGACGCCTTCGACCGACGAGGTGTTGATGTACTGGCCGTCCTGGTCGAAGTACGCGAACCCGACGACGCCCGACGAGACCGGCGCGGCCGTCGTGGTCGCCGCCGTCACCGCGCCGCCCGCGGCGATCGAGCCCGGCGTCTGGATCGCGTCGAACGTCGTGCCGTCCGTGAACGCGACGGAGACCTTCCAGCGCGAGGCCGCGTTGTGCAGGTTCCCGCTGCCGTCCGCGACCTGCCCCGGAAGACCGTTGACCGCCGGCGGACCCGCCGCGGCGCCGGTCGCGTCCGGCGTGTAGGTGAGCTGCGCGAGGTGCGCGTTCCCGAGCGAGTCGTAGATCGTCGTCGAGATCGTGTACGGCGCGCCGGTCCCCGGCGTGCCGGCCTGCGCACCCTGCGCCTCTTTGATCCACTGCGCCTGATCGACGTTGCCGCCGAGCGAGACGTCGAAGACCTGATCGCCGCTCGGCCCGAACTTCAGCTTCGAGTTCAAGCCGGTCCCGACCGCCTGCGACTTGAGCCCGAGCGGGATCGTGATGTCGCTGGGCGTCCCGGTCTGTGTGATCGTGCCGCTCTTGTCGGCCATGTAGCCCTGCACGGCCATCCCGTTCGAGCCGTCGTAGAGCAGGCCGTTCGAGTTGAGCGAGAAGTCGCCGTCGCGCGTGTAGACCGGCGAGCCGTTCCCGTTCGGCTTGCGCAGGATGAAGAACCCGTCGCCGTTCATGGCGAGGTTGGTGTTGACGCCGGTGGTCGTCAGACCGCCCTGCGAGAAGTTCGTGTCGATCGCGCCGATCTTCACGCCCAGCCCCGCGTCCTCGCCGTTCACGCCGCCCGTCGTCTGGCTCGGCGCCGTCGCGAAGCTCTGGGCCTGGTAGATCATGTCTTGGAAGTTGACGCTCTGGCCTTTGAAGCCGGTCGTCCCGACGTTGGCGATGTTGTTCGAGATCGTGTCGATCTGGCTCTGGTATGCTTCCAGGCCGGTGACGCCGATGAACATCGAATCGAAAGCCATTAAGTGACCTTTCGTGTCATCGAACCGCGGGGAATCGTTCGTTCCGCCCCGCGCGAGAGCCCCACGAAGTGGTCCGCTCTCGAATGGTGATTAAGGTGTCGGCAGCTTCGCTTCATCGTTTCAGTCGATGATCGCGGCGCTGTCGATGTTGGTGAAGACGTTTTCCTTCATGCTGTTCTGGTCCACGGCGGTGATCACGGTGCGATTGGTGATCGACACGACCATCGCGGTGTCGCGCATCATGAAGAGCGACTGCTTCGCGCCTTTCGCCGCCGCCTTGTCCGCCATCGCGTTCATCTTGGCGACGTCGTCCGAGGAGAGGCGGATGTTGCGCGACTCCAGGCGCTGCTGCGCGTGAGCCGAGAACTTGAGCGGCTGCGCGACCGCCGGCGCCTGCGCGGTGCGCAAGACGTCGCGGAACGAGCCTCCGCCCGTAGGCGGGATCTGCACCGGCACGCCCGGCGGGCGCGCGGCGGGGGTGATCTGCGGGGGGATGTTCACCCCGGTGATCTTCGGATCGGCCATCTTAGAGCTGGGGACCGCTGTCGGTGGTCGTCCCGGTGCTCGTGTTGCCGATGCTGAGGATCGCGGAGGTCGGGAGCTGCAGCGCGTTGCCGTTCGCGTCGGTCAGGAGCTTCCCGTTCGCGTCGGCGAGCGTGAACTCCGGAGTGCCGTTGATCACCGAGATCGTCTTCACGGTCCCGGAGACGGTCGTGACGTTCCCGCTCGCATCGGTCGACTGCGCCGAGACCGTCTTGCCGAGAAGCCCGGCCGACTGCATCACGGAGAAGTTCGACTCGAACGAGGTGAACGCGTCCTTCAACTGTGTGGACGCCTGCAGCGCGGAGAACTGCGCGAGCTGCGCGACCGACTGCGTGTCGTCCATCGGGTTGAGCGGATCTTGGTTCTGCAGCTGCGCCGTCAGGAGCTTGAGGAAGGCGTCTTCCCCGAGCTGCGACCCGAGCGAGGACGCTTGCGGCGCCGCGTTCTGGTTGCTCGTGATCAGCTGGTCGATCGGGAGACCGCCGCTGGTCGATGAGACGGTTGACATGGAACTCTTTCCTTCGAGAGAGATGGGGTTACGCGAGGTATTCGCGCGCCCACGGCGCGCGGTTCGGCGAGTAGATCGACGGACCGATGCCGGGGGATGCGAGCAGCGCGGCGTCGTCGGGCTCGTCGGTCTCGATCGAGCGAACGCCGCCTGCGCGGCGCGAGTTCGAGCGAGCACCGGAGTCGTTCGGGCGCGACTGATCGCGTGCGCCGTCGAATCCGCCGGCGAGACCGACGGTGAAGCTCTGCAGCTTCAGGCCGGCGTCGGCGAGCGTCTTCGCGAGCTGCGCGGCGCCGCCGGCGAGCGCGTTCTGCGCCTCGGCGGTGTGCGCGGTCAGCGACGCGTCGACCGAGCCGCCGGAGACGATCAGCTTCACGCTGACGTCGCCGAGGTTCTCGGGGACGAGCCGCAGCCGCACCTCCGACTGACCGTCGTTGGTGCGGATCGCCACGCCGCGCAGCAGCTGGTCGACGACCGCGTTCGGGTCGACGTGCTGCGCTTGCGGCAGCGTCGGCGCGGGTGCGGGCGGTGCGACCGCAGCGGCGTTGTCGTGCGCGACCGGGATCGCGAACGGCAGGGTGGTCGTGGCGGTTTGGTTCGAGGTGATCGGCGGGAGCGCGTCGTCGGGCTCGCGCGCCGCCGGAGCGGTCGCGGCGAGATCGCGGGCGTTGCCGCCCGAGGCGTCCCCGTCGGCGCGCGCGAGCGCGCTCGCGAACGCCTGGATGAACGCGTCGACGGCGTTCGTGCCGCCGGCGGCCGGCGCGATGCCGGTCCCGGTCGGTGCGGTGCTCAGGATCGCACCGGTCTTCGGTGCGGCCCCGGCCTTCGGGTCCGTCTCGGAGGCCGAGATCTGTGGCTGGCCGGCAAAGACGACCGCGCGCGTGAGGATCCGGCCGAGCGGCGTGTCGCCGCCGGTCGCGATCGCCTGCGCGGGATCGGTGAGCGCGACGGTGCGGCCGTCGCTCGCCGCCGCGGGTGCGGCGGGAACGGCGGACGGATCGGTCGCGCCGGGTGCGGGAGATGCGGGCGCCGCGAGCGCGCTGAGCGCATCGCGGAGGATGCTGTCCGGTTGGGGGGCGGTCTTCGCTTTCGCCTCGTCGGCGTCCGAGCGTTGTCCTGCGATCAGTCGGATCGTTTGCCCCGTCTCTCCCTTCATCACCCCCGTCGCGAGCTCGGCGATCAGCCGCAGTCTCGATACGAGGGATGACGCCCTCTCGGCGTTGCTCGGCGGTGGTCCGGTATCGACCGGCCGGAGCGCCTGGGTGAACGCCTGGGTCAATCGCTGCTTCGCCTCTTGCGGCGTGACGCCGAGCTGGGCCGCGACCGAGGTCGCGAGCGAGCTCGCCAGACGCGTGATGAGGTCCGTCAGCGAGGTCCCTCCGTCGAGCTGCTCCTTGACGGAGCGCGCGAGCTCGGCGTCGACCGTGACGGTCGCGCCGGCGGACGACGATGTGCTCGCCGCGGTCAGCTTCCCTGCGAACAGGGACGCGAACGCGCCGCGCGCTCCGCTCGCGAGCGGCGCCTTCGCCGCGCCGGGAGCACCGGAGCTCGTCGACCCGAAGGATATGGTCGGGATCGTGATTGGGTTGATGGTGTCACCTCCTTCCATGAAAGTCTGAACGGACGCCCCAAGCGGGGCGCCTCATCGGTCTATCGGTTCGCGGGGGTGCGGACCTGAGCGACGGCCCGGCTGATCCGCGCGGCGGCGGCGGGCGGGAGCGCGTCCATAATCGCGCCGGCGCTGTCGGGGTCCATCTGGGCGAGGACCCGGGTCACTTGATCGTCGGGCATCCGCTGGACGACCAGCGCGGCCCGCTCCGGCTCCATCGCGGCCCACGCCGCGGCGAGCCGCTTCTCGGAGGCGGTCGTGTCCGCCGCACCGCCCGCGTTCGCGCCTGCGGCGAACGCGGTCGAGGACGCGGCTGTCGACGACGACGAGGTCGCCGCGGCGCGCGGCGCGGGAGCCGGCGTGTCGACCGGCTGCGCTGCCGCGGCGGCCATCTGCTGCTGCAGGCGGCTCGCGCGGGACTCCGCGTCGACCTTCGCGAGGCGCTCTTTCTCCAGCCGCGCGTTGAGGTCGCGGATCTGACGGTTGCGCTCGGTGATCGTGGCCTGCTGCCCGGCGAACGTCAGCGGCCGGCCGACGACGCCGGCGACGTTCGCGCCGGCGTTCCACGCGGGCGCGAGCGGCCCGTGAGAGATCGCGTGCTGCGTGGGCGGGAACCCGAGGACGAACCCGATCACGGCGATGACGAGCAGCGCGACGGCGTAGCGGCCGGCGTGCGAGCGCTGTTTGCGGCGGCGGGTGACGATCACGGCGAGAATCCTTCGTAGGGCTGCGTGCGCTCGAACGCGCGCGCGTTCTGGTCGTCGAGCTCGCGCTGCTCCGCGAGCGACGCCTCGAGCTCGAACGCCTCGCGGCGCCGGTCCTTGAGCGTCTCGAGCACCTTGCGGTCCTTCGCGGCGTCGACGAGCCGCTGCCGCGCGCCCTCGGTCTGCACCGCGCACGCTTCGCACAGCTGCTGCGCCGCGACGATCGCGCGGTCGAGATAGTCGAGATGGAGATACGTCGAGCGCAGCGTCTCGACGTCGAAGCTGGTGTGCTCGCCGACCAGCCGGTCGCGCAGATGATCGCGCTTCGAGCACAGCTCGTCGCGCGCGCGCTCCGCGCGCAGCTGATCCTCGAGCGCCCGCGAGTGATCGGCCGCGCGCTCCTGCTCGATCCGCTCCCGATGCGACAACACCGGCTGCAACTCAAACCGAAACTTCACGCCAGCCCCATCACCGCGCGCTGCGCGTCATCGAAGGTCGAGCGCTCGTAGATGCCCTGGCGCTGGAACGCCTTCACCTGGTCGATCCGTGCGAGCGCGTGGTCGACGCGCGGATTCGAGCCGGGGACGTAGGCGCCGATGTTGATCAGATCCTCGGCCTCGCGATACGTCGCGAGGATATCACGCACCGAGGACGCGGAGGTCATGTGCGAGGGCGGGACGACGTCCGGCATCACCCGGCTCACCGAACCGAGCACGTCGATCGCCGGATAGTGGTTCCCCGCGGCGAGCTTGCGCGAAAGGACGATGTGCCCGTCGAGGATCGAGCGGACCGCGTCGGCGACCGGCTCGTTCATGTCGTCGCCGTCGACCAGCACCGTGTACAGCGCGGTGATCGTCCCGTGCTGCGAGGTCCCCGTGCGCTCCAGCAGCTTCGGCAGCAGTGCGAAGACCGACGGCGTGTAGCCGCGCGTGGTCGTCGGCTCGCCGATCGCGAGCCCGACCTCGCGCTGCGCCATTGCGAAGCGCGTGACGCTGTCCATCATCAGCATCACGTCGAGCCCGTTGTCGCGGAAGTACTCCGCGATCCGCGTCGCGACGAACGCCGCCTTGATCCGCACCAGCGCCGGCTGGTCCGAGGTCGCGACGACGACCACCGACCGCTTCAACCCCGCTTCGCCGAGGTCGCGCTCGAGGAAGTCCCGCACCTCTTTGCCGCGCTCGCCGACCAGCGCGATCACGTTCACGTCGGCGGCGGTGTTGCGCGCGATCATCCCGAGGACCGTCGACTTCCCGACCCCCGAGCCCGCGAAGATCCCGACGCGCTGCCCTTTCCCGACCGTCAGCAGCCCGTCGATCGCGCGAACGCCGACGCCGAGCGGCTCGGTGACGCGGCGGCGCAGCAGCGCGCTCGGCGGCGTCCCGCCGACCTCGGCGCGGCGCGCCTCGGTGACCGGCCCGTTCCCGTCGATCGGCCGCCCCAGCCCGTCGAGCACGCGCCCGAGCAACCCGTCCGAAAGCCCGACCTGCAACGGCTTGCCGAGCGCGACGACGTCCGACCCGGCCGCGATCCCGCCCAGCTCGCCGAGCGGCATCAAGAGCACCTTCGCATCGCGAAACCCGACCGCTTCGCCGAGCACCGGCGCCGCGTTGCGCCGGTACGTGATCGAGGCGGTCTCGCCGATCGCCATCGGCGGCCCGTTCGACTCGATCACCGTCCCGATCACCTGACTGACCTTGCCGTTGGTGCGCACGAGATCGGCGTCGTGCAGCTCCTCGAGATGGCGCGTCGCGTCGAAGCCGCGCGCGCGGACCCGGCCGATCACCGTCATGACGCGCGCGCCGAGGGGATCTCGCCTTTCGGCACGATCTCCGCGCCGGCCGGCGCGGGCTCGACGACGATGTCGTCCTCGATGTGCAGGATCTTCCGCGCCTCGTCGAGCTGCGTCGAGATGCGCGCGTCGATCGTCCCGGCGTCGGTGTCAACGACGACGCCGCCGCGGTCGACGCGCTGGTCCTCGACGACCCGCAGGTTGCGGATGTCGCCCATCGCCATCAGCTCCTCGCGGTGCCGGCGCATCGCCTCGAGGTCCGCCGGATGGACGCGGACCGTGACGCTGTCGCGCTCGATCAGCCGCGCGATCGCGTTCTTCGCCATCTCGACGACGACGCCGCGGTCGAGCGCGATCTGCTGGTGCAGCACGCGCTCCGCGATCCCGAGCGCGAGCTTCACCAGCTCGGGCTCAGCGTCTTCCATCATCTTGTGGCGCTCGGCCCGCGCCATCTCGAGCAGCCCGCGCATCGTCACGAGCATGTCGTTCATCTCGCGGTCGGCGGCGTCGCGCCCGGCCTGAAACCCGTCGTCGTGCCCCTGCCGGCGCGCGTCCTGCACGACCGTGTCGGCGCGCGTCGCCGCGTCCTCGACGAGCGTGCGCGCGCGGCTGTGCGCATCGGCGATCAGCAGCTCGGCGTTGCGCGAAGCGTCGTCGATGATCGCCTGCGCCTCGGCGCGAACCGCCGCGACGTCGACTCCCGCCTCCGCCGCCGGCGCGGCGCCGAGCGGCGCGTCGAGCAGAAACCCGTCGCCGCCGTCCGCGCCGCCGAAACCGAACGCGTCCGGCGCGTGAGCGTCGCCGGCGCCGGCGGGCGTCTGCGGTGGCGGCGCCGCGACCTCCGGAACGCGCAGCTGGTAGCGCTCGATCCGGATCTGCGAGCCTTTGACGACGCGGCCCATCTAGACGATCCGGTCGTCCTTTCCGGCGCGCGCGATCACGATCTGCCCGTTCTCCTCGAGCGTCCGGATCACGTCGACGATGTTCTGCTGCGCCTTGCCGACCTCGCGCACGCGCACCGGGCCGAGGACCTCGATGTCCTCGCGCAGCGTCGTCGCCGCGCGGGTCGACATATTCTTGAAGATCCGGTTGAGGAGCTCGTCGTTCGCGGTCTTGAGCGCGAGCGCGAGATCTTTCCCGTCGACCTCCTTGAGGACGCGCTGGATCGCGCGGTCGTCGAGGCTGATGATGTCCTCGAAGACGAACAGCAGGTTCTTGACCTCTTCGGCGACCGCCGGATCGCGCTTGGAGAGCCCGTCGAGGATGTTCTTCTCGGTCTCGCGATCGACGAAGCCCATGACCGACGCGAGGGTCTGCACCCCGCCGCCCTTGGTGAAATCGCTCCCGCTCACCATCAATCTCCGTCCGAGCAGCTCGTCCAGCTGTTCCAGAATCTCGGGCGCCGTCTTCTGCAGGATCGCGATTCGCATCGCGACCTCGCCCTGCAGCTCGGGCTCGAGCTGCGAGAGCACCGCGCCGGCCTGATCGGGCGACATGTAGACGAGGATCAGCGCGATCGTCTGCGGGTGCTCTTCCTTGATGAACTCGAGCAGCTGCGCCGGCTCGGTCTTCTTCACCAGCTCGAGCGGGTTGCCGTGCTTGAGCGCCGCGAAGAGCCGGTTCGTCATGTCGTCGGCTTGGCCGGAGCCGAACGAGCGCTCGAGGATCTCCTTGGCGTACTCGATCCCGCCCTCGTTGATGTACTTGAGGGCGATCGCGCGCTGGTACGCTTCTTGGATGACGGCGTCGCGCTTGTCGATCGGGACGGTCGAGATCTTCGCGATCTCGAGGACGATCCGCTCGACCTCGTCCTGCCGCAAGAACTTGAAGATCGAGGCGGAGAGCTCGAGCCCGATCGTGATCATCAGGATCGCGGCCTTCTCCGGCCCCGCCATGTCCGGGAGCGCCGGCGGCGGCGCGTACGACTCGGCAGCATACGACGACGCCATCATCATGTCGTCGTCCAGCGTCAGGATAGGCTTGTCGTGAATCATGCTTTATTCGGCCAGCCAGAGCTTGACGAGCTTCGCGATGTTGTCGGGACTCTCTTGAGCGACGGTGGTGACGTACTCGATCATCTGCTCGCGGGTGAGGTCCGCCGCCGAGCGGATCGGCGCGGCGATCGCCGGCGTCCCGTCGAGCATCGGGTGCTCCTCGAACGAGGGCAGCTCTTCGGCGAGCGTCGAGTCGAAGGTCGGCAGCTCCGCGGTCGGGCGGAACGTCCGCCGGCGCAGCGCGCGCAGCACGAACCCGGCGCCGACGAGGCCCGCGATCACGAGCAGCGCGATGAACGGCGCCGCGGGGAGCCCGAACACCGTCGTCGGCGAGGCCGGAGCGAAGCGCCCCGCACCGCCGCCGGCAGCGATCGCGTCGGGCGCGAACGGGATCGCCTCGACGGAGATCTAGTCGCCGCGCGCGGGATCGATCCCGGCCGCCGCCGAGATCGCGTTGCGGATCTTGCGCACGTCGGCGGCGGCGAGCGCGTACGCCGGCGCGGCGTTCGCGCCGTTCGCGCCGGCCGGCGCGGCCGCCGCCGCCGCCGGAACGTTCACCAGCACCGCGACCGAGAGCCGCTGCACCTTGCCGGGCGCGTCGACGTGCTTCGAGGTCGACTCGCCGACCTGGTAGTTGCGCAGCGCCTCGGTGTTCCCGTAGCGGCCGTTCTGCTGGTTCTGCGTCCCCTGATAGGTCGGGATCGTGTTGGTCGTCGTGCCGGGGACGCCGCCGGCGCCGCCGCGCGGTCCGCCGGCCCCGTTGTACGTCTCGCGCTTCGTCTTCTCGGAGAGGATCGTCCCCTGCGGCGCGTACGACTTCGTCTCGGTCGAGACGGCGTCGAAGTCCATCAGCGCGCCGACGCGGACCGCCGAGCGGTGCGCGCCGATCGTCGCGTCGAGCAGCCCTTGCAGCGACTGCTGCAGATCCGACTCGTACTTCTCTTTCGCGGCGAGCTGCTCTTGAGTCAGGGTCAGCGCGCTCGCGCCGCCCGCCGCGTTCGCTTCGTCGACCGCCGAGGGCCGCAGCACGGTCCCGTTCTGGTCGACGATCGTCACGTTCTCCGGCTTCAGGCCCTCGACCGCGCCGGCGACGAGCTGCGTGATGCCGCGGACTTCCTGCGGCGAGAGCTGCATCCCCGGCTTCGTCAGGATCGCGACCGACGCGGTCGTCGGCTGCTGCGTCGTGGAGTACAGCGACGCCTCGGGCGAGGCGATGTGCACGCGCGCCGACTGCACCGGCGTGAGGCCGGAGATCGTGCGCTGGAGCTCGCCTTCGGTCGCGCGCGTCTTGGCGATCTTCTCTTGGAAGTCGGTCATGCCGAGGTTCGTGCGGTCGAACAGCTCGAACCCGGTCCCGCCGCCGGCCTTGACGACGCCCTCACCGGCGAGCTTGACCCGTTCCTCGTAGACGTTCTCGTGCGGGACGAGGATCGTCGCGCCGCCGTCGGCGAGCCGGTGCGGGACTTTCTCGGCGTCGAGCTTCGTGATCACCGCGGTCGCTTCGTCGGGCTGCAAGTTGGAGAACAGCACCGCGTAGTCGGGCCCGCGCATGCGGAAGAACGTGAAGAACAGGAGCGCGACGACGAGCGTCGCGGCGATGGCGCCGTAGACGATCCGATTCGTTCCGGTCTGAACGCTCCACCAGTCCCGGACTCGGACCGGATACGACGCGACAGACGAGGCCAGACGCTCCAAAATCCACCTTCGCGGATCGCTTAATCGCGATCCGTGCATACGCCGACCTTGGCCTATCTCGAACCGGACGTCCATGCCCGGCGCTATGGAGACTATCGGCCGAGCATCACGTCTTATTTATCCACAGCTTTACAGCAGGCAAGCGTCCGTCATCTCGCCCAGATGAACGGTCGGCGAAAACGGCCGCCGAGACGAGTGACGCCGGCCACAATGCGACGGAGCGGCCGCCTACACGGCGAGCGCTGAGCGTTCGGGACCGACCGAAGCGGCTGCGACCGGGACGCCGGTGAGCGCGGCGAGGCGCTCGAGAAAGGCGCGCGCGGCCGGCGGAAGATCGCCGATGCGGCGCACGCCGCGCAGGTCCTCGCTCCAACCGTGGTGCTCCTCGACGTCGACGCGGAGCTCGGGATCGCCGATCGCCTCGATGCCGCAGGGCGTGCCGTCGGCGCGGCGGTATCCGGTGACGATCCCGAGCGTCTCGAAGCCGGAGAGGACGTCGAGCTTGGTGATCGCGAGCGCGGTCAGCCCGTTGAGCTGCGCGGCGTAGCGCGCCGCGACCGCGTCGTACCAGCCGCAGCGGCGCGGCCGGCCGGTCGTCACGCCGACCTCGCGGCCCTGCGCGCGGAGCCGCTCGCCGCGCTCGTCGAGCAGTTCCGAGGGGAACGGCCCGCCTCCGACGCGCGTGCAGTACGCCTTCGCGACGCCGAGGACGCGGCCGACGCTGGTCGGCCCGATCCCGAGCCCGATGCACGCGCCGCCCGCGACGGTGTGCGAGCTCGTCACGTACGGATAGGTGCCGAAGGTGACGTCGAGCATCGTCCCCTGCGCGCCTTCGGCCAGGATCCGCTCGCCGCGCCGCATCGCGTCGTGCAGCAGCGCGACGTCGTCGACGACGTGCGGGACGATCCGCTTGGCGAGCTCGAGCGCCTCGCCGACGACGTCCTCCTCGCGCGGCACGTCCTCGGCGCCGGCGAAGAGCGGCGCGCGCGCGAGCAGCGTGTTGCGAATCTTCGTCGCGAGCGCTTCCGGCCGCGCGAGATCGCCGAAGGTGATCCCCATCCGTCCGACGCGGTCGACGTAGGTCGGCCCGATCCCGCGCCCGGTCGTCCCGATCGCGCCGCCGCCGCGCTGCTTCTCGCCGAGCCTGTCGAGCGCGGCGTGATACGGGAAGACGACGTGCGCGCGCGACGAGATCGACACGCGAGAGACGTCGACACCGAGCCTCGCGAGCATCTCGATCTCGTCGACGAACCCGCGCAGCGAGACGACGGTACCCGCGCCGATCAGCAGCTTCGTGCCTTCGACGAGCACGCCCGACGGGACGACGTGCAGCGCCAGCTTCGTCTCGCCGACCTCGATCGAGTGCCCGGCATTGTCGCCGCCGCCGAACCGCGCGATCACGCCGTAGTCGCGCGCGAGGAGGTCGACGATCCGCCCTTTCCCCTCGTCCCCCCACTGAATGCCGACGACGACGTCGACCGGCCGGCCGGTCTCGGCCGGCACGGCCCAGACGCTCACCTCAGTCGCCCGAGAACTGCAGGTCCGAGGTCGACCCGACCGGCAGCGCGGGAACGCCTTCGAACGAGGTCATGACGTACTCGCTGAACAGCGCGTTCGGCCACCCGAAATCGGCCCGGGTGAACTTCGTCGGATCGTTCGGATTGAACGACTCGTGCAGGAGATGATCGCCGGGATCCGAGGCGATCAGCTGCGAGAGCACGTCCTTGCGCTCGGCGTCGCTCGACGCCGTGAAGCCCTGCATCAGCATCGCGATCGGCCACACCATGTTGTCCGAGGTGTGCTGCGAACCGATCCCGCGCGCGTACTTCCCGACGTAGTACGTCGGGTTGTCCTTGGAGAGCAGAAACTTGCGCGTGTTGCGGTAGACGAACGAGTTCGACGACCCGTATCCGATGTACGGCGCGGAGAGCAGCGAGGGGACGTTGGCGTCGTCGGTGACGATCGCGTTCCCGTAGCCGTCGACCTCGTACGCGTAGATGTAGCCGTAGTCCGGCCGGAAGATGACGCCCCAGGTCTGGATCCCGTTCTGCACCTCTTGGCGCAGCGCTTTCGCGCGCTCGGCCTTGAGGACGTTGTGGTAGACGTTGCGCTCGATCTCTTCGAGCTGGCCGAGCGCCACGACGGCCATCATCTCCGAGGGGATCAGGAAGTTGTACGTGCAGGCGTCGTCCGAGGGCCGGAACGCCGTCCAGATCATCCCGGTGTAGTGGACCGGATTCCCCTTCCCGCCGTTCGGCATCTCCGGCTTGGAGAACGTGTACTTCGAGTTGCGCGGGTGGTCTTGCTCGCGCTCCATCGTGTCGAGCGCGCTGTCGAACCCGAGCGAGAGATCGCCGGTGAAGATCGTCGAGTCGCCGGTGACCTTCCAATAGGTCCACGCGAGCGAGATCGGGTACGCGAGCGAGTCCAGCTCGAACTTCCGCTCCCACACCCGGTAATCGAGCGTGAAGGCGTTCGCGTACGGATCGGCGTGCAGGTACTTGCCCATCCGCGCGATCGCGCCGCGCAGGAGGCCGTCGACCTTCGGGTCGTCCTTGGCGAAGAACAGGTACGGGCGGACCTGGACGCTGGCGTCGCGCAGCCACTCCGCCGGGATGTCGCCGGTCTTCACGTACGTCGTCCCGTCGGAGGCGACCGTGATCTGCTTGTTCGTGTTCAGCAGGGCGGAGCGGTAGAGCTCCTGGAGCTTCGGATCGCCGACGGTGTACCCGGCGGCGGCTTTGGAGACGGCTTCGAGCTCGACTGCCGCGGCGGGGCGCGGCGCGAGCAACGCGAGAGCCGCGAGCGTGCATAGCACCGCGCGAATCGGGTTTCGCATCGTCACCGCGCCATTACCATGCAGCAGTCCGCCTTTCCTAGAAGGAAGATCGTCATCCGAGGTCGCCGAGTGAAGCCTCCAGATCGGCGCCGGCCCGTTCCCGCAGGATCCGGTAGATCAGCGAGGCGGGAAACCCCAGCCGCTCGAGCTTCCGCGCCGCCGACTGATAGGAGAGCTCCGGCTTGGCGCGGCGCATCTTCTCGTACGCCGCGGCGACGCGCTCGGGCTCCGGCGCCCCGACCGCGGCGATGCGCTCGCGCGCGGCGTCGCGGTCGATCCCGCGCTTCACCAGCTCCGCGACCAGGCGTGCGTCGCCGACCGCGGCGCGCTTCGTCTCGACGTAGAGCGTCGCGAAGAGCGTATCGTCGAGCAGCCGGTCGCGCTTGCACGACGTGACCGCCGCCGCGATCGCATCCGCCTCGAACCCCTTCCGCTCGAGTTTCGCGTACAGCTGCGCCTCGGTGAGACGGCGCTGCGCCAGCATGCGCAACGCCGTCACCCGCGCCGAAGGCACGACGCTAGTCGTCGGTGGAGGCGGACGCGCCGACGGGCTTCGCGATGCCGTTCGGCGAGACGGTCGCTTTGAGCGCCTCGCGGATCTTGGTCGCGATCTCGTCGGCGACGTCGGAGTGCTCCTCGAGGAACGCCTTCGCGTTCTCGCGGCCTTGGCCGATCCGCTGCTCGCCGTAGGTGTACCACGAGCCGGACTTCCCGATGATGTTCCGCTCGAGCGCGACGTCGATGATCGAGCCCATCTTCGAGATCCCCTTCCCGTAGGTGATGTCGAACTCGGCCTGCCGGAACGGCGGCGCGACCTTGTTCTTCACCACCTTGACGCGGGTGCGCGTCCCGACGACGTCCTGGCCCACCTTGATCTGCTCGAGCTTGCGCACGTCGAGCCGGACCGAGGCGTAGAACTTCAGCGCGCGGCCGCCCGAGGTCGTCTCGGGGCTCCCGAACATCACGCCGACCTTCTCGCGCAGCTGGTTGATGAAGATCATCACGCACTTCGAGCGCGAGATCGCGGAGGTCAGCTTGCGCAGCGCCTGCGACATCAGCCGCGCCTGCAGGCCGACATGCGTGTCGCCCATGTCGCCTTCGAGCTCGGCCTTCGTGACGAGCGCCGCGACCGAGTCGACGACGATCACGTCGACCGCGTTCGAGCGCACGAGCATCTCGGCGATGTCGAGCGCCTGCTCACCGGCGTCCGGCTGAGAGACGAGGAGGTTGTCGAGATCGATCCCGAGCCCTTGGGCATAGGTCGGGTCGAGCGCGTGCTCGACGTCGATGAACGCGGCG
>DATAQE010000085.1:0-39016 GCA_036264835.1 Candidatus Elarobacter sp. | reverse complement strand
CTCGACCGCGCAGATGCTGATCGTCACGCACAACAAGAAGACGATGGAGCTCGCGCAGCGCATGTACGGCGTGACGATGCAGGAGCCCGGCGTCAGCTCGATCATCAGCGCGACGCTCGACGACCGCCCGATCGCGCCGCCGCCGCTCGAACCGCAGCGTGAGTCCGAGCCCGAACCCGCCGCCGTCTAGCCGCGATGCGGCGCTGATCTCGGTCTACGACCGCACCGGGATCGTCGCGCTCGCGCGCGCGCTCGCCGAGCACGGCGTCCCGATCTACGCGACCGGCGGGACGCGTGCGCACCTGCGCGAGCACGGCATCGAGGCGCACAACGTCGGCGAGCTCACGGGCTATCCGTCGCTCTTCGACGGCCGCGTGAAGACGCTGCACCCGAACGTCTTCGGCGGCATCCTCAAGGATCGCGACAGCGAGCAGCACCGCGCCGAGGCGCAGCAATTCGACATCCCGACGATCTCGACGGTCGTGGTGAACCTCTATCCGTTCGAGGACACCGTCGCGCAGGAGAGCGCGACGCTGCAGGAGGCGGTCGAGCAGATCGACATCGGCGGCGTCTCGCTGCTGCGCGCCGCAGCGAAGAATTTCGAGCACGTCACCGTGCTGAGCGATCCGTCGCAGTACGACGCCTTCGTCGTCGCGCTGCCGAACGGCGGGCTCGACCGCTCCACGCGCCGCAGCTGCGCGACGCGCGCCTTCGAGCGCACCTCCGAGTACGACAGCGCGATCGCGCGCTATCTCGAGTCCGGAATGCTCACCAACGAGCTGCCCGGCTCGCTGGCGCTCACGATCCCGATCGAGCAGCCGCTGCGCTACGGCGAGAACCCGCAGGACCGCGCGGCGTTCTACCTCGCGCGCGAGGCGCAGCTCCCCGAGCAGCTCGGCGGCAAGGCGCTCTCGTACAATAACCTGCTCGACCTCGATGCGACGCTTCGGCTCCTCGTCCGCGCACCGCTCGGATTCGCCGCGGCGCACGACGCGCCGTACGTGCCGCCCGCGAGCGTCGCGCGCGCCGGCATCGTGAAGCACACGGTGCCGTGCGGCGTCGCGGAGCGCGCCACCGTCGCCGAGGCGGTGCGCGAAGCGCTCTCGGCCGATCCGGTCTCCGCATACGGCGGGATCATCGCGGTCGACGGCACGGTCGACGCCGCGGCCGCCGACGAGCTCGGCGCGTTCTTCCTCGAGATCGTCGCCGCGCCGGCGTTCGACGAGGACGCGCTCGCGCGGTTACGGCGCAAGAAGAACCTGCGCATCATGCGCTTCAAGCGCGGCCTGCCGGAGCGGATCGCCGCTGAGCTGCGCGTGCGCAGCGCGCTCGGCGGGATCCTCGCGGAGGACGACGACCCGCAGGCGCCGCCCGAGCGCTGGAGCGTCGTCTCGCGGCGGCAGCCCTCGGCGGACGAGTGGCGCGATCTGATCTTCGCCTGGGACGTCGTGCGCCACGTGAAGTCGAACGGCGTGGTGATCGCGCGCGACGGTATCTCGCGCGGGATCTGCGCGGGGCAGACGAACCGCGTGAGCGCGGTGCAGATCGCCGCGCACCGCGCGCACGAGTTCGTGCGCGGCGCGGCGTGCGCGAGCGACGGCTTCTTCCCGTTCGCCGACGGTCTGATCGCGGCGGCCGAGGCGGGCTGCACCGCGGTGATCGCACCGCAGGGCTCGATCCGCGACGCCGAGGTGATCGCCGCCGCCGACGAGCGCGGCGTCGCGCTCGTCTTCTCGACGTACCGGTACTTCCTGCACTAGCGCGGTGCGCGCGGCGCCGCGTCCTCCTCCGCCTGCTCGGCCGCGAGGCGCTGGATGCCGACGTACGTTACGACGTCCCAGGCGTTGTGGATGCCGAGGAAGATGAGAAGCAGCGACGTCCCCGCCAGCCCGAACAGCGCGGTCGACGGCCGGAACGGGAGCGCGAGCGCGGCGACCAGCATGGCGGCGTACGCGACGACGGGGAGGATCATGTAGCTGAGCCGGTCTTCGAGGTCGGGTTCGTAGTCCTCGACCGCGCCCGCGCGCGTGATGATCCGAATCGAGTACGCGAGCGCGACGAGCGCGGCGGCTGCGAGCAACCCGCTGACGCAGGCGAGCCTCGGCCACGGCGCCGCGACCGCCGCGCCGATCAGCAGCGCGGCGCAGAAATGCACCACGGTCGGCGTGCTGAACGCCGCGATCCCGTCGCGCGAGGTCCGCGCGCGAAGGCCCGCTACCAGCGTGATGACGACGAACATCAGGCCCGTCAGCGCCGCGGCCGACGATCCGACGATGACGTAGAAATTTGTCCACGCTTGGAGCGGATTGGTCTCGTTCACGGTGCGTGCTCCCAGTCTCCGGGGCGCACACGTTTCGGCCTTCGGCCGTGAAACCCGCCGTACGCCGGCGGACCGGCGGGATGGAGTCCGAAGCGCGCCCGCGAAGCCGCGCCGCCGCATGTTCGTCGCCTTCGTGCTCCGGCTGGTCGGGTACGCGCTGCTCCTCGGCGTGACGTCTCGGGTGATGCAGTCGCTCTGGACCGGCTACGGGCTCGACGGCGTCCGCCGCCTGCAGCATTTCCACGACGTCACGATCGCCGCGCTGCTGATCGCGCCGGTCGTCCTCGCGCTGCTCGGCTTCGGGCGCCTGCAGGCCGTCGCGGTGTTCTGCGGCTTTTTTCTGACCGGCGCGGCCCTCACGGCGCCGTTCGTCTGCGTGCGCGTCGCGGGCGTCTGAGCGCATCCGCCCGAGGCCCGCACGGGTCTGCACTCCGTGCCCCGCAGCGTCCAGAACGTCGTCTTCGTCCTCCTCACCGGGCTGGGGTGGGGGCTCCTCGGGCCCGCCAGCAAGGCGCTGTACGCCGCGCAGCCCGGTGTGTGGAACGGCGTCACGGTCTCGGTCGCGCGGGCGGCGTGGGCGCTGCCGATCTTCCTCTTCGCGCTGGCGCCGGCGTGGCGGATCAGCCCGCCGCGGCTCGACGGCAAGCGCTGGGCCGCCGTCGTCGCGGCGGCGCTGGTGTTCGGGCTCCTCATCTCGGTCGTGTTCACGGTCGCGGCGCAGTACACGTCGGTCGCGCACATCTCGTTCTTGGTCGGCGTCTCGCCGGTGACGAACACCGCCGTCGCCGCGGTGGTCTTCCGCACCGCGCTCGACCGGCGGCAGTGGACCGCGCTGATCCTCGGCGTGATCGGCGTCGCGATCCTCGCCTCGACGCACAGCAGCGACAAGTCGGCGTTCCTCGGCGACGTGCTGATGGTGGTGTGGCTCGCGGCGTTCGCCGCCTACGCGTGTCTGCTGCGCGTCGTCGGGACGCGCATGAACGGCGTGATGACGATGGCGCTGGTCGGGACGATGTCGATGGCGTTTCTGTTGCTCCCCGGAGCGGCGCTCGGCTACGGAACGGCGATCGCGCACGCGGCGGACTCGCCGCCGGTCGCGTGGTGGTTCTTCGGCGAGGTCGTGCTCGGCTCGACGGTCATCGCCCAGACGACGTACGCCGCGGCCGTCCGCCGGCTCGGCGTGAGCGTCGCGACGATCGGCGCGGAGTACACCGCGCTCGCCGTCGGGGTCGCGATGTCGCTCGCGATGCACGAGGCCTGGACGCCGCTGACGGTCGTGGGCGGGCTGGTCCTGTGCTGCGCGCTCGCCGCGACGTTCGTCCCCGTCCCGTGGCTCGCGGCGCGGGAAGCGCGCTCTCCGGTCGCGTAGCGAGGACGGTCATGCCGCGCTACCTGCACACGTCGATCTTCGTGAACGACATGGACCAGTCGATCGACTTCTACACGAACAAGCTCGGGCTGAAGCTCCTCGGCGGGCCGCACCACTATCCGGGCAACGCCGACATGGCGTTCGTCGGCGCGAGCTGGGACGCGTACGTCGAGCTGGTCTACGATCTCGAGGAGCACCCGCCGTACGAGCTCGGCAATCGTTACGAGCACCTCGCGCTCGAGGTCGACGGCGATCTGCCGGGCGTGATCGAGAAGCTGCGCGCGCAGGGCGTGAAGATCGTCAAGGAGCCGAAGAAGTCGCCGGGCGGGACGCGCGCGATCGCGTTCGTCGAGGACCCGAACGGCATCCCGGTCGAGCTGCTCGAACCGCGCGAGGGACCGGTCACCTAAGCGCGTGCAGCCGATCACCGCTCCGCGCGGGACGCGCGACGTCGTGCCGCCCGAGTCCGCGCGCTGGATCGCGCTCGAAGCGAACGCGCGCGACGTCGCGCAGCGCTTCGGCTACGGCGAGATCCGCACGCCGATCTTCGAGGCGACGGAGCTGTTTCAGCGCGGCGTCGGCGAGACGACCGACATCGTCGAGAAAGAGATGTACACGTTCCCCGACAAGGCCGGGCGCAGCATGACGCTGCGGCCCGAGCTGACGGCGGGCGTGGTGCGCGCGCTGCTCGAGCACAAGCTGATCGCGCAAGGGCCGCAGCGGCTCTACTACATCGGCCCGTTCTTCCGCTACGAGCGCCCGCAGGCGGGGCGCTACCGGCAGGCGCACCAGTTCGGCGTCGAGTGCTTCGGCGTCGCGGGCGCCGAGGCCGATGCCGAGGTGATCCAGATCGCCGCGATGCTGCTGCGCCGCTACGCGCTCGAAGCGGCGCTGTTCGTCAACAGCGTCGGCGACGCGAAGTGCCGGCCGGTCTACCGCGAGGCGCTGCTCGCGCACTTCCGCCCGCATGCGGACGAGCTGAGCGCGGACTCGCAGCGGCGGCTGGAACGGAACCCGCTGCGCATCCTCGACTCGAAGGACGAGAAGGACGCGCCGTACGTCGCGAGCGCGCCGTCGATGCTCGACCATCTGTGCGACGAGTGCCGCGCGCATTTCGCCGCGCTGCGCCGGTATCTCGACGCGCTGGGGATCGCGTATGAGATCAACCCGCGGATCGTGCGCGGGCTCGACTACTACACGCGCACGGTCTTCGAGTTCGTCTCCTCGGCGCTCGGCGCGCAGAGCACGGTCTGCGGCGGCGGCCGCTACGACGGGCTCGTCGCGGAGCTCGGCGGGCCGCCGACGCCCGGCGTCGGGTTCGGGCTCGGGCTCGAGCGGTTCCTGATGATGGTCGAAAAGGTCGCCGGCGACCACGCGGCGCCGCGGCGCGGGTTCCAGGCGATCGCGCTCGGCGAGCCGGCGCGCGAGCGGCTGGTCGCGATCGTCGGCGCGCTGCGGGAGATCAGCGCCGAGCCGGCCTTCGCGGACTGGCAGGACCGCAAGCTCACCGCGCACTTCAAGACCGCGGACCGGAACAACGCCCGCTGGGCAGTGATCCTCGGCGACGCGGAGTTGGCGAAGGACGAGATCGTCCTGCGGGATCTGCTGGCCCGGACCGACCGCCGGCTCCCCACCGTCCCCGACGCGGCGGAGGTCGCGCGCGTCCTCGTCGAAGCCACGGGCTGATGGAGCAGGACGAAGCCGCCCGCGTGCGCGCGCTCGGCGAGATCGCCGCCGAGTTCGATCTGGACGCGATCCGCGTCCGGACCGGCGACACCGAGATCGAGATCGTCCGGCGCGATCCGGCCGTCCACGCGCCGGGGCCGGCGGTCTACGCCGCTCCGCCCGGCGTCCCGCCGGCCGTCCCGCCCGGCGGCGCGGCGGCCCCGGCGGGCGGCGGCGAGATCCCCGGCGCCTCGCGCGGTCCAGGCCCGAACGTCCGCCGGGTCACCGCGCCCGTGGTCGGGGTGTTCTACCGCGCGCCCGCGCCGGGCGTGGACCCGTTCGTCGAGGTCGGGAGCCGCGTGCAGGCGGGCGACCCGCTGTGCATCCTCGAGGCGATGAAGCTGATGAACGAGATCAACAGCGAGTACGCCGGCGTCGTGAGCAACATCTTGGTGGAGAACGGCGAGCTCGTCTCGCTCGGTCAGGAGCTGTTTTGGATCGAGCCGTGATCGAAGGCCGCCGTTCGTTCGCGGAGCTGCTGAACGACCGCAAGGGCCAGCTCGAGCGACCGCACTACGCCGAGCAGGTGCAGGCGATCGTCGATGCGATCGTGCGCGCGTTCCGCGCCGGCAACAAGGTGCTGTGGTTCGGCAACGGCGGGAGCGCCGCCGACGCGCAGCACCTCGCCGCGGAGTTCAGCGGGCGTTTTCTGCGCGAGCGCCGCGGCTTGCCGTCGGAGGCGCTGACGGTGAACACCTCGGCGGTCACCGCGATCGCGAACGACTTCGGCTACGAGCACCTGTTCGCGCGAATGGTCGAGGCATTGGCGAAACCGGGCGACGTCGTCGTCGGGATCACGACCAGCGGCACCTCGAAGAACGTCGTGAACGGACTCGAAGCGGCGAAGCGCGCTGGCGCGACGGCCGTCGCGTTCACCGGGAACGGCGGCGGGACCGTCGCGGAGGTTGCCGACCTCTCGCTGATCGGCCCCGACGGCTACAGCGCGATCGTGCAAGAAGTGCACATCACGATGGGCCACATCATCTGCGATCTCGTCGAGCAGGAGCTCATCTTCGCATGATCGCCGCGCCGCGCGCGGCGGAGCTGCTCGCACGGATGACGGGGCGGCGCGTCGTCGTCATCGGCGACGTGATGATCGACGAGTGGATCTGGGGCGACGTCTCGCGGATCTCGCCGGAGGCGCCGGTCCCGGTCGTCGCGGTGCGCGAGCACACCTTCACGCTCGGCGGCGCGGGGAACGTCGCGAACAACCTGCGCGCGCTCGGCGCGCGCGTCGCGTTCGTCGGCGGCGTCGGCGACGACGCGGAGGCCGCGCGGCTGCGCGCGATGCTCGACGACCTCGGCGTCGATGCGCACGGGCTCGTTACGCTGCGCGACCGCCCGACGACCCGCAAGACACGCGTCGTCGCGCACAACCAGCAGGTCGTGCGCGCCGACTGGGAGTCGACCGCCGCGCTGCGCGACGAGGACCGCGCGCGGATCGTCGAGCACGTGAAGGTCGCGGTGCGCGACGCGGACGCGGTCGTGCTCAGCGACTATGCGAAGGGGTTTCTGCACCGCGAGATCGTCGAGGCGGCGCTCGGCGCACCGGTCGTCGTCGCCGATCCGAAGCCCGCGAACGTCGCGCTGTTCGCCGGCGTGACGTGCATCGCGCCGAACGCCGGCGAGGCGGCGCGCGCGAGCGGGATCGCGATCACCGACGACGCGTCGCTCGAGCGCGCGGCGCGCGAGCTGTTGCGGATGCTCGGCTGCCGCTCGGTGCTCATCACGCGCGGCGAGCAGGGGATGTCGCTTTTCGGCGCGGACGGCGCGCGCTTCGACGTCCCCGCGGTCGCGCGCACGGTCTACGACGTGAGCGGCGCAGGCGACACCGTCGTCGCGGTGCTCACGCTCGCGCTCGCGGCAGGGATCGGCGCCGACACGGCGACCGAGCTCGCGAACTTCGCCGCCGGCGCCGTCGTCGAGAAGCTCGGCACCGCGACCGCCACGCCGCGCGAGATCATCGACCTGATGGAGCACCGCCCCGCGCCGGAGATCGGTTCGCCGCATGGCGGGTGAGCGCGCCGCTGGCGAGTCGTTCTTCGCGCCGGTGTTCGACACCGAGGCCGCGGTCGCGTGGCGCGAGGAGCTGCGCGCCGCCGGGCGCGTCGTCGTGACGACGAACGGCGTCTTCGACTTGCTGCACGCCGGGCACGTCGCCTATCTCGCGTGGGCGCGCGCGCAGGGCGACGCGCTGCTGCTGCTGCTGAACGAGGACGAGTCGGTGCGGCTGCTCGGGAAGGGCCCGGACCGCCCGCTGGTCGCCTTCGAGGACCGCGCGCGCGTCGTCGCGGCGCTGCGCAGCGTCGATGCGGTCGCCGGGTTCCGGCAGCGCACGCCGGAGACGCTGCTCGACCGCGTCCGTCCCGACGTGCACGTGAAGAGCGCGCAGTACCGCATCGAGGAGCTGCCGGAGCGCCACGTCGTCGAGCGGCACGGCGGCCGCGTCGTCCTCGCGCCGCACCAGCCCGGCCGCAGCACGACCGATCTCGTGGCCACGATCCGGTCGCGCTGAGATGCGGATCGCGATCACCGCGAACGGCCCCGGCGAGTTCGCGGGCTGGGTGCGGCCGCTGATCGGCGCATTGCGCGCGCGCGATCCGTCGGTGGAGATCCACGTGATCGCGGTTCCCGACGACTTCGCGACCGGCCGCGAAGCCGGCTACATCACCGAGCTGTATCCCGGCGTGCACGCGTATCCGCCGTCGGACTATCTGCGGCTCGCGCTGGGACGCGGCGTCGAAGGACTGCCGCCGGACTTCGACCGCGTGCAGTATCTCGGCGGCGATCTCTCGCACGCCGCGCGCGCGCACGCGCGCCTAGGCGGCGTCGCGACCTCGTACAAGTTCTCGCGGAAGAAGTACGCGCGCATCTTCGCGCGCGTCTTCGCGGTCGACGCGGCGAACAAGGCGCAGCTCGAAGCGTGGGAGACGCCGCCCGACCGCATCCGCATCGTCGGGAACCTGGCAATCGACGGCGCGCTCGGCGAGGCGTCGGGCGCGTACGGCGATCCGCCGAGCGACGCCGCGCACGACGGGATCGTCATCTTTCCCGGCTCGCGCAAGCACGAGGTCGCAAACATCTTCCCGATGTTCGTGCGCGTCGCGCTGAACCTGCGCCGGATGCTCCCCGGCGTCCCGATCGCGTTCGCCGGCTCGCCGTTCGTCACCGACGAAGCGCTGCGCGAGGCGCTCGCGCGCGGCGGCGAGCACCGGCTCTCGTACGGCGCGCCCGCGGAGCTGGTGGACGGCGAGATCGTGGCGAACGGCGAGCGGTTCGCGCTCGTGCGCGCGGCGATGCGCGCTGCGGCGAAGGCGCGGCTCGCGGTGACGATTCCGGGGACGAAGGTGATCGAGCTGGCGGCGCTCGGCGTCCCGGCGGTCGTGTGCACGCCGTTCAACGCGCCGGAGCTGGTCGTCATCGGCGGACCGATGCAGTACGTCGGGAAGCTGCCGCTGATCGGGACGCCGGTGAAGCGCGCGGCGGTCGTCGCGTACGCGAAGCGCTTCGAGCACTTCGCGCAGCCGAACATCGACGCCGGAAAGGACCTCGACGTCGAGATCTCCGGTGCGCTGCTCCCCTCGCAGGTCGCGCACGCCGCCGCCGAGCGCTGGCGCGACGCCGAGTGGTGCGCGCGCACCGGCGCCGAGCTGCGCAACCTCTACCGCCACCACGCCGGCGCGGCGGAACGGATGGCCGCTTTCCTGCTCGAAGCCCCGCGCCCGTGAAGCTCTCGGTCGTGATCGCGACCAAGGACCGGGCGGCGCTCCTGGATGGTGCGCTGGCCTCGCTGCGCGCGCAGGAGAACGCGCCGGAGTACGAGCTGATCGTCGTCGACAACGGCTCGTCCGACGCGACGCCCGCGGTCGCGCGCGCGCATGGCGCGGCGTACGCGTTCGTCGCCGAGCCGAACCGCGGGAAGGCGCGCAACGCGGGGATCGCGCGCGCGAGCGGCGCGGTGACCGCGTTCGTCGACGACGACGTCGTCGTGCCGCCGCACTTCCTCGCCGCGCACGCGAAGGCGCACGACGAGGAGATCTTCCCGCTCGCGGTCTCGGGCCCGATCGTCAACGTCCCGGATGCTTCGGACCGGCCGAAACCGACCGCGGCGAACGTCTCGCGCGCGTTCTTCGTGACCTGCAACGTCTCGGTCCGCACGTCGTCGCTGCGCGCGGTCGGCGGGTTCGACGAAGCGTTCGACCTGTACGGCTGGGAGGACACGGAGCTCGGCGCGCGGCTGCGCGCGCACGGCGTGCGGCGCGCGTTCGCGTGGGAGGCGTATCTCTGGCACATCAAGCCGCCGACGCCGGAGTCGCTCGAGGACGCGCTCGGCAAGGCGATCGAGAAGGCGCGGATGGCGGCGCGCTTCGTCGGGAAGATGCCGACCGCGCGCGTGAAGCTCGCCACCGGCGCGTACGCTCCGAATCTCGTGCGTGCGCGCGTGCTGAACCCGGGCTTCCTGCAGCCGTTCTACGCCGGGCTCGCGAGCTCGCCGCGCGTTCCGCCGCTGCTCGCGCAGCTCGCGCGCGGCGCGCTGCTCGACAGCGTCTACACCGAAGAGCTCGACCGGCAACTGCGCCGTCCGCGATGAGCAGCACGAACGGCGTGCGGCGCTGAGCGAATGCGCGTGTTACTCGTGCGGCTCGACGGGATCGGCGATGCCGCGGTCTGCGTCCCGCTGCTCGCGGCGCTGCGCGAAGCGGGACACGCGGTCGGCGTCGCGCTGACCACGCGCAACGCCGGACTGTTCGCACCCGACGCGATCGTCGCCGAGCACGTGCTGGAGCGCATTCCGTGGCCCGCGCACGGCTCGACGCCGGAGAGCACCGCGCGCGCGAGCGCGGAGATCGCGGCGATGCGCTACGACGTCGCGCTGATCGCAAGCGAAGAGCCGGAGGCGTTCGCGCTCGCCGCGCCGATCCGCGAGCGCGTCGGCTTCACGACCGGCTGGGCGCGCCCGCTCAAGACGCTGTGGGTCCGCGCGCGCACGACGCGCACCGTGAGCCGCTCGCAGCGCATCGGCGGCGAGGACGCACACGAAGTCCAAGTAATGTACCGTCTCGGCACGGGCCTCGTCCGCGAAGATCAGCCACCGTCCGATCCGGTGAAGCTGCGGCCGTTGCTCGTCGATGCCGAGGCCGGCGGCGGCGCGGCATCGCCGGTCGATGCCGAAACCGGGATCATCGTGCAAGCGGGGCCGAAATGGCTCGCGTCCGGCGTCTCCGCGGAAGCGCAGCGCACGATCTTCGCGCGGCTTGCCGGGCATGCGCGGATCATCGCCGCGCCCGGTGAGGCGGCGGCCGTGCGCGAGCTCACGGGCGTCGAACCGGAGACGTTCGCCGGTCCGCGCCCGTGGGTCGATGCGCTGGCGAGCGCGCGAGCGGTCGTCACGGTCGATACGGGCGCCGCGCACGTCGCCGGGATGCTCGGCACGCCCGTGATCGACGTGTTTCCCGACGCGAACTTCGAGGCGCAGGTGCGGCGCTGGCGGCCGTGGGCCTCACCGTACCGGGCGTTCCGGGCCTCGGAAGTCGACGGCGGTGGGACGGGGCGCTTCATCGAAACGGTCCTCGATGGCTTCTGAGCGCGCGCTGCTGGTCGCGGCCGGCGGCGGGATCGGCGACACGCTCCTCGCGGGCGTGGTCGCGCGCGCGCTGCGCACGCGCTACGCCGCCGTCGACGCCGTCGTGCTTCCCGCGCACGTGGATCTCGCCGCGCACGTGCCGTCGATCGAGCGCACGATCCCGTTCGGCGCGCGGCTCACCGAACGGTACGGCGCCGCGGTCGTCACCTGGGCGACGCTGGGCACCGCGCTGCTGCCGTGGCGCGCGCGCATCCCCGTGCGCGTCGGACAAGCGCGCCGGCTGTACTCGCCGCTCTTCACGCACCGCGTCGTCGTGCGCAGCGAGCTCGGCGACCGCACGACGCACTGGACGGACATCCTGCTCGACTACGCACGCGCGATCGGCTGCGACCTCGCCGATGCGACGCCGGAGTTCACCGTGCGCGACGACGAGCGGCAGACCGCGGAGACGCTCTTGCGCGTGCACGACGTGCGCGACATATTCTCCGTGCTGCACCCGACGCGCGGTCTCTCGGCGCAGCGCTCGCGGTGGCCCGTCGAGGGGTTCGTCGCGCTGGCGAAACGCCTCGTCGCGCGCGACGGGGTCCCGCTGCTCGTCACCGGCTCGCCGGACGACGCCGAGATCGCGCACGCGATCGCGGACGGAGCCGGCGCCGGCGTCACGTCGGTCGCCGGCGCGACGTCGATCGGCGTCTTCGGCGCGCTCGCCGAACGTGCGCGCGCCGTCGTCGCAATGGACTCCGGCCCGATGCACGTCGCGGCGGCGGTCGGCGCGCCGACCGTCGGGGTCTTCGCGCTGCAGTCGGACGAGCCGGACCGCTGGGCGCCGAAAGGCCCGCGCACCGCGGTCGTGCGGCCCACCTATCCGTGCCCGCCGTCGCACCGCAAGGAGACGTGCCCCGACTTCGCGTGCGTCCGCGCGCTCGACGAGACCGCGGTCCTCGCCGCGCTCGACGGACTGCTCGTCACGACCGCCGAACGCTGAGCGCGTGATCGCCTACGACGATTTCCTGCGCGTCGACGTGCGCGCGGGGACGATCCTCTCCGCCGAGCCGCTCGCGGGCGCGCGCAAGCCGGCCTACGCATTGCGCATCGACTTCGGCGCGGAGCTCGGCGAACGGCGCTCGTCCGCCCAGATCACCGGCCGCTATACCGCGCGGGATCTCGTCGGGACGCAGGTCTGCGCGGTGGTGAACTTCCCGCCCAAGCGCATCGCCGGATTTCAGAGCGAGGTGCTCGTCCTCGGCATGGACGACGAGGACGGCAACGTCGTGCTGGTACGCCCGACGTTTCCGGTGCCGAACGGCCGCAGGCTCTACTGATGGCGCCGAAGCTCTCCATCCAGCTCTGCACCTACAACCGCGCGCATCTGCTGGAGCGCGTCCTCGAGGCGTGCTTCGATCAGACGCTCGCGGCCGACGACTACGAGATCGTGCTGGTGAACGACGGCTCGCGCGACGACACCGAAGCGGTGATCGAGCGCGCGCGCGCGATCGCGACGTGCCGGTTCGTCGCGGTGACGCGCGAGAACGGCGGGCTGGCGAAGGCGCGCAATACAGGAATCGATCTCTGCGCCGGCGAGCGGATCGCGTTCATCGACGACG
The DNA here is from genome assembly GCA_036264835.1 of Candidatus Elarobacter sp. GTDB lineage: Bacteria > Vulcanimicrobiota > Vulcanimicrobiia > Vulcanimicrobiales > Vulcanimicrobiaceae > Vulcanimicrobium. The sequence continues at coordinate 26,414 of DATAQE010000085.1, read as the reverse complement.
ACGTGCTGCCGACGCCGGTCTTCGCGGCGGAGCACCTGAAGTCCGACGCGCGCCACGGCGACGTCGTCGTGCGCGGCGCCGCGATCAACACCGAGTCACTCGACGCGCTCCCCGTCCCGGTGTGGACGCCGCTGAACTACAGCGGCAACTGGTTCTGGACCACGAACGTCTCGGTCCGCCGCTCGCGGCTCGACGCCGTCGGCGGCCGCTTCGACGAGTCGTTCAGCGAGTACGGCTGGGAGGACATCGAGCTCGGGATGCGGCTGCGCGCGATCGGGACGAAAGCGGTCTTCAACCGGTTCGCCCTCGCGTTCCACTACAAGCCGCGCGCCAAAGCGGCGAACGTCGACGGGATGCTGCGCCAAGTGCGCGCGCAGGCGCGCACCGCGGTGCGGCTCGAGCAGCTGCATCCGAACTGGCGCGTCGCGCTCGCGATCGGCGACACGCGCGCGCAGCGCTTCCTCGGCGACGCGCTCCGCAAGAGCGGTCTCGTCCCGCGCCTCGAGAAGATCGTCGGCACGGCCGGCGGCGACGAGTCGCTCTCCGCGCCGAAGCGCGCCGCCGCGCAGCTCCTCGCGAGCGCCGCGTACTACGACGAGCTCGAGCGCGCGAAGCGCGGCTAGCGCGTGCGCATCCTGCTCTCGCGCACCGACCGCGTCGGCGATCTGATCCTCTCGACGCCGGCGATCGCGTCGGTCCGCCGCTCGTTCCCCGATGCGCACGTCACGCTCGCGTGCAGCCGCTACAACGCGGTCGTCGTCGACCGCTCGCCCGACGTCGACGAGCTCGCGACGATCCCGGAGGGCGTGCGGCCGAGCGTCTTCGGCGCGCGCTTCCGCGGCGTCGACCTCGCGATCGCGCTCGCGCCGCGCGACCGCGACCACCGCATCGTCGCCGCGTCGCGCGCGCCGAAGCGCGTCGGCTACACCTACGAGACGCGCTACCTCGCGCGGCTGGTGCTGCGCACGATGCTCACCGACGTCGTGCTGAGCCAAGCCGACCCGGCGACCGCCGAGCGCCGCCCCGAGCGCCCGATCGCGCACGAGGTCGATCAAGTGCTGGCGGTCGTCGAAGCCGCCGGCGCGCGCACGCTCTCGCGCGAGCTGGTCCTGCCGGTCACCGGCGAGGACCGTGCCGCCGTCGCCCATCTGCCCGCCCGTCCGATCGTCGTCCAGCTCGGCCAGCGCTGGACCGAGCACGGCTCGACCACCGCGAGCTGCCTGCGGCTCTTCACGGATCTGCGAGCGCTCGGCCGCCCGCTGCTCGCGACGTACGGCGACGACGGGGCCGCGCTCGGCGCGGAGGTCGAGCGCGCGGGCGTCGCCGACGCCGTGCTGGGACGGCTGCCGTTCCACGTGTGGTCGGCGGTTTTCGAGCGGGCAGCCTGCGTCGTGACGATCGACACGGGTGCGACACATGTCGCAAGCGCCGTGCGCGCGCCCGCGGTCGTGCTGTTCGAGCACAAGTGGTTCCGGCTGGCCTCGCAGGAATGGTCGCCGTACCGCGTGCCGAACGCGATCCTCCGCAAGCCGCCGGACGAGTCCGAGAGCTCGTTGCGCGCCTCGCGCGCCGAGATCGTCGCCGCGGTCGCCTCCCTGCTATGACACCGCCAACGATCTCCGTCGTCGTCCCGACGTACAACCGTCTCGACACGCTCCGCCACGTGATCCCCTCGCTGCTCGCGCAAGATCTGCGCCGCGGCGCGTTCGAGGTCGTCGTCGCCGACTCGAACTCGACCGACGGCACCGCCGAGTATCTCGCCGAGGTCGCGCGCGAGAACCCGCTCGTGCGCCATCTCCCGGGCCCGTACACCGGCCGCGCGTCCGCGCGCAACGCGGGGATCGCCGCGGCGCTCGGGCGCATCGTGCTCTTCACCGACGCCGACATCATCGCGTCGCCCGACCTGCTCTCGCTCCATCTCGCGCACCACGAGCAGCCCGGCGCGCGCGCCGTGGTCGGGATGGAAGTGCAGGTCGGCTCGTACGAGGACTATCTCGAGAAGCGCGCCGACCGCACGAAGCGCGACCCGCTGCACGGCGAGAAGCCCAAGCGCCTCTCCTGGCTGTATTTCCTGACCGGGAACGCCTCGGCGCCGCGCGCGGAATTGGACCGCGTCGGGCGCTTCGACGAGGACTTCACCGGCTACGGCCACGAGGATCTCGAGCTCGGCTACCGGCTGCAGCACGGCGGCGTCCCGATCGTCTACGAGCCGCGCGCGGTGAACTACCACTGGCATCCCGTGCCGTGGGACGAGCAGCAGCGCAAATACGAGCTCGCCGGACGGTCGACGGTGCGCTTCTACCGCAAGCACCCGGCGTTCGACGTGCAGCTGCGGCTCGGGATGACGCCGGTCTCGCTCGCGCTGCACGATCTGATCGACCGCGTCGCGCCGCTGAAGACGTGGATCGAGAGCGGCGCGAACCGGCCCGGGCTCCCGCGCACGCTCTCGTACCAATATCACTACCTCACCGGGGTCAAGGCCGCTCTCCGTGGATAGTCCGCTCGTCCCGCGCGTCACCTGCGGCGCGCTCTCCGCACTCGACGCAGGCAAGACCATCGAGCTCGACGGCTGGGTCCATCGCCGCCGCGATCACGGCGGGCTGATCTTCATCGACGTGCGCGACCGCTGGGGGATCACGCAGGTCACCTTCGATCCCTCGCGCGCCGAGGTGTTCGCGCTCGCGGAGACGCTGCGCAGCGAGGACGTCGTACGCGTGCGCGGCACCGTGCGTCTTCGCCCGGCCGGGACGGAGAACCCGAAGCTCGCGACCGGCGAGATCGAGGTGCCGGCGGAGTCGCTGGAGATCCTGAACCGCTCGGAGACGCCGCCGTTCGTCGTCGCGTCGGATGAAGAGCCGGCCGAAGAGGTTCGCCTGCGCTACCGCTACCTCGATCTGCGGCGACCGCGGATGCAGCGGAACCTCGTCGTGCGGCACAAGATCGTGAAGGCGATCCGCGACTACTTCGACGCGAACGGCTTCCTCGAAATCGAGACGCCGAACTTGATCAAGTCGACGCCCGAGGGCGCGCGCGATTATCTCGTGCCCTCTCGCGTGCACCGCGGGACGTTCTACGCGCTCCCGCAGTCGCCGCAGATCCTCAAGCAGATCTTGATGATCGGCGGACTCGGACGCTACATGCAGATCGCGCGCTGCTTCCGCGATGAGGACCCGCGCGCCGATCGCCAACCGGAGTTCACGCAGGTCGACGTCGAGATGACGTTCGTGGGTCAAGACGACGTCATCGAGACGATGGAAGGCGCGATGCGCTTCGTCTGGCAGACCGCGCTGGGCGAGACGATCCTTCCCGACCCTCTGCCGCGCCTCACATACGCGGAGGCGATGCGCCGCTTCGGCTCCGACAAACCGGACTTGCGCTTCGAGCTCGAGCTGACCGACGTCGCGGAGCTCTTCGCGGGCGGTCCGTTCGGCTTGTTCGCGGGGCTCGCGGAGAGCGACGCGAACCGCGTGATCGCGCTGCGCTGGCCCGGCGGCGCGGCGCTCTCGCGGCGTGACTTCGACGCGCTGACCGAGCTCGCGAAGACGTTCGGCGGGAAGGGGCTCGCGTACGTCTCGTTCGCGCCGGACGGCGTGAAGGGCTCGATCGCGCGCTTTTTCGACGACGCGCTCGCCGCGCGCTTGCGCGAGCGCACCGGCGCGCATGACGGCGACGCGATCCTGTTCGTGGGCGACGCGTCACGCAGCGCATCGGACGTCGCCGGGAAGCTGCGGCTGGAGATCGGCGACCGGCTCGGCCTGCGCAAGCCCGACGAGTTCGCGTTCTGCTGGGTGCTCGGCTTTCCGCTCTTCGAGCGCGACGAGGAGACCGGCGAGATCACCTTCTCGCACCATCCGTTCACCGCGCCGCTGCCGGGACAAGAGGAGCTCTTCGACACCGATCCGCTCGCGATCACCGCGCAGCACTACGACCTCGTGCTGAACGGCTACGAGCTCGGAAGCGGCTCGATCCGCAACCACAAAGCGGAGTTCCAGGAGCGCGTCTTCAAGCGCCTAGGCCTGACGCAGGAGCAGATCGACGACCGCTTCGGCTTCTTCATGGAAGCGCTGAAGTACGGCGCCCCGCCGCACGGCGGGATGGCGCTCGGCGTCGACCGCATCGTGATGATCGCCTGCGGCGAGAACAGCATCCGCGACGTGATCGCGTTCCCGAAGAACCAGATGGCGCGCGACGTCATGATGGACGCGCCCTCGACCGTCCCGGATCAGGCGCTCAAGGATCTCGGCCTGCGCATCGTCCAGCCGCCCACGCCGTAGCTAGCGGCTCTGTAGGTGCGGCGGCGGCTTCACCGCGGTGTGCTCGCGGTGGAACCACACCAGCGTGACCCAGCCGGCGATCGCGAGCACGACGACGGCGAACACGATCTTCGTCGCGAGATCGTCGCCGCCGCGGTTCGAGCGGCGAAAGCGGGCGTCGTTCTCCTCGATCTCGCGCTGGCTGATGTGCCTGGTCGGCGGTAGCGGGAACATCTCCGCCCGTCAGGTCACAGGGGACGAAAAAGCCACGGGGCTGCATACCGCCGTGGCCGGCCCGAGTTACGCCGGTGACCGGCTGTCGCTAGAACGGGTGGACGTCGCGGCGGGTCTCGCGGAAGAGCATCTTCTTGTTGAGCTCGCGCAGCGCGTCGATCGACTTCTTGTGCTCGTCGGAGCGGCCGTACTTGTTCGCTGCTCGCAATGAGGCATCGAGACTCCGCTCGCGGGCCGCGTACACGAGGAAGGCGCTGAGGTCGCGGTCGTCGATGCGGAAGTTCATGGTGCGCGCAAATATACCCGTCGCACACACTGCTATTCATGCTTGCGCGCACGAAACCGGCGGCGACTGCTTGCGTGATGCCGATTACGCGCTCGATTGGTTGACGTGCCTCACACGCACGTAGGCCACGTCGCACGTTCGATACCCGAGTTTAGGGTTATTGAACCCTAGGACTCGTTAGGACTCAATTCCCAATGTGCGCGCGCGAGCGAAGATGGCGTCGAGCATTTCCTCGGTCAAAACGCCCGTATTCGTGTTCTGCCGGCTCGGGTGATAAGAAGCGAGCACGGTCACATCGCGCCGTCCCGGGAGCGTGGCGAGCGTCTCGGCGCCGTGCGCGAACGGCGCGCGCGGCCCGCGGTACGCGCCGGTCTCCTTGACCAGCGCGTGCACCGTGTCGTCGGCGATCTTCCCGAGCGTCACGACGACCCGGACGTTCCGCAGCGCCGCGAACTCGTCCGCGAGGTACGGGAAGCAGCGGGCACGCTGCTCCGGAGTCGGCTTGTTCGCGGGCGGCGCGCAGCGGACGGCGGCGGTGATGAACGCGTCGCGCAGCTCCAGACCGTCGCCGCGGTGCGAGGCGTTCGGCTGGCTCGCGAAGCCGGCCCGGTGCAGCGCGCGGTAGAGCCACTCGCCGCTGCCGTCGCCCGTGAAGACCCGCCCCGTGCGGTTCGAGCCGTGCGCGCCCGGGGCCAGCCCGACGAGGACGACCCGCGCGTTCGGGTCGCCCCAGCCGGGGACCGGGCGCGCCCAGTAGTCGTGATCGAGGAACGCGCGCTTCTTCACGCGCCCGACCTCCGCGCAGTACGCGCGCAGCTCGGGACAGCGCCGGCAGGCGACGACGCGCCTCTCGATCGTCTCGAGCTTCGGCATCGGGCACGGTTTCTGCGCGCTCCGACCGTCGTCTTGTTCGATCCGGCGGCGGGCGTGGCACGATAAGGCATCGTGTCCCGCCTCGACGTCCGCGCCATGACGCTGCTCGCGACCGCCCACGTCGCCGACGACCTGAACCAGAGCTTCATCCCGGCGCTCCTGCCGTACCTGATCGTGCAGTGGCACATCTCGCACGCGACCGCCGGGACGCTGGTCCTCTGCCAGGCGATCTCCTCGTCGGTCGTGCAGCCCGGGATCGGCCACCTCGCCGACCGGCGCTCGATGCCGTGGCTGATCCCGCTCGGATTGCTGCTCGCGGGCGGCGGGGTCGCGGCGCTCGGCGTGATCTCGGTGTTCCCGCTGCTGTTCGTCGCGGCGCTGGTGAGCGGGATCGGCGTCGCGATGTTCCACCCGGAGGCCGCGCGCTTCGCGAACTACGTCTCCGGCGAGAAGAAGGCCAGCGGGATGCGCTGGTTCACCGTCGGCGGGAACCTGGGCTTCGCGATCGGCCCGGCGTTCGCGACCGCGGCGCTGGCGGGGTTCGGCCTGCGCGGGACGGCGCTCGCGGCGCTCCCGGTGATGGTCATGGGGGCGATCGTCACGCTCGAGCTGCGGCGGCTCTCCGGTTTCGCGCCCGCGCGCGGGAAGACGCGGCGCTCGCTGGGGACCGACGACTGGAGCGCGTTCGGGAAGCTGAGCGCGTTCGTGATCGTGCGCTCGATGGCGTATCTCGGGCTGGTCGCGTTCATCCCGCTGTACGTCGTCGAGGTGCTGCACGGATCGCCGGCCGCGGGCGGCCTCACCGACACGGCGTTCCTGCTTTCGGGCGCGCTGGGGACGATCGCGGGCGGACCGATCGCCGACCGCGTCGGCCGCAAGCCGGTCCTGATGTGGTCGACCGGCGGGACGGTGGTGCTGGTCTGCGCGCTGGTCTGGCTCACGCGCGGCGGCGGACCGTTGTGGCTCGCGGTCGCGATGCTCATCCTGACGGGCTTCGTGCTGGTTGCCTCGCAGGCGTCGTTCGTCGTGCTCGGCCAGGAGTATCTGCCGAACCGCGTCGGCTTCGCCTCCGGCGTGACGCTCGGGCTCGCGGTCTCGCTCGGCGGCAGCCTCTCGCCGGCGCTCGGCGCGATCGCCGACGCGCGCGGCGTCGACGCGACGCTGCTCACCACCGCCGCGCTCGCCGGCATCGGCACGCTCATCGGCTTCACGCTCCCCAAAGAACCGCGCCGCGCCATCACCGTACCGCTCGCCGTCACGGCCGCGGACGACGGGAGTGTGATACGATCGACGCGGACATGAGACCAAACGGCCAAGAAACGCGCGATCCGCGCGCGATCGTCGGGTTGCCGGCGCCGCCGCCGAATCAGCGGCGCATGTACGCGATCACGTTCGACTTGGATACGGACACGCTGCAGCAGCTCTATCCCGGCGACTCATGGCGCAACGCGTACACGGAGATCCGGCGCATCCTCATCGAGGACGGCTTCGAGTGGCAGCAGGGCTCGGTTTACTTCGGCAATCCCGACCGCATCAACCCGGTGACGTGCGTGGTCGCGGCGCAGCGCCTCGCGCGCGAGCTGCCGTGGTTCACCGACTCCGTCCGCGACATCCGCATGCTGCGCATCGAGGAGAACAACGACCTCGGGCCGGCCGTCGATCCGCCGCGCCGCGCGCGGCGCTGAGCGCTAGGAAAGGCCCGGGAAACCGAGGCGCGCGAGCGCCGCGTACGTGACGACGCCGGCGGCGGTCGAGAGGTTGATCGAGCGGACCGCGCCGGGGCGCATCGGGATGCGGAGTGCGCGGTCGGCATGCGCGTCGAGCAGCGGTTGTGGCAGGCCGGCCGTCTCTTTGCCGAAGATCAGCGCGTCGCCGTGCGTGAAGTCCGCGTCGGTGTACGGGCGGGTTGCGCGCGTGGAGAGCAGCCAGAGGCGGCGCGCGGCGAACGCGGTGAGGAACGCGTCGAGCGACGGGTGGACGACGACGCCGAGCGCGTCCCAGTAGTCGAGGCCCGCGCGCTTCAGCTCGCGATCGTCGATGCGGAAGCCGAGCGGTTCGACGAGGTGCAGCGCGCAGCCGGTCGCCGCGCACAGCCGCGCGACGTTGCCCGCGTTCGGCGGGATCTCCGGCTCGACCAGGACGACGTGCAGCGGCGCGTCGCGCACCGCTTCCGGACGGACGACCCTATCCTGAGGCTGCGACGACATCGGCGTTGTTCGCGAGCGCGACCAGCTCGTGCGTCCGCTCGCGCGGCGCGACGAGGTACGCGACGCCGCCGTGGTTGCGGAACGCGAGATCGAGCGCGGCGCGCGGGTAGGCCGCGACGACCGCCGGATGCGCGGGGTCGTTCACCAGCACGCGCGCGCGGTCGACGCCGCGCACGACGAGCAGATGCCCGGCGCTGTGCTCGAGCGGCGCGCCGGGGAGCTCGCCGTGGGCCCAGCCGATCGAGATCGCGACCGGCAGTCCGGCGTCGACGAATGCCGCGACGTGATCGATCCCGCGCAGGTACGCGACCGCGCCGCGCAAGCCGCGCGCGCCGGCGTACGCCATCGAGAACGCCCAGTTCCCCGTCCCGCCGTACGCGGTGTCGAAGACGCCGCTCACGACGTCGAGCACGTCCGTCTCGACGCCGTGGTAGCGCAGCAGCATCGCGAGCGAGGCCGCGCTGCACCAGCCGCGCTCGTTCGGATGCGCCGTGAGATACTGCGAGACGCGCGGGACGTCGAGCTCGGCGGTGCGCACGTGCCGCGCGGCGCGCGCGTCGGGCGGCGGCGGGACGCTGACCGCGACCGCGTCCAGCTCGACGGTGCTCGACACGCCGATCCCCTGCAGCGGCACAGCGCTGCGCAGGACGTCGACCTCGATCCGCGAGGTTCCGTCGGCGCCGTCGAACGAGCGCCGCTCCGCCGGCGACCAGCGCGCGAAGAGGAGCGGCTCCGAGACCGAGCCGTCGGAACGGTGCGCGATCAAGGCGATCCCGCCCGACGGCGCCGACGTGTTCCACGAGACGGCCGCGAACGGCGCGGGCGGGACGCGCAGTTGCGCATGGTGTCCCGGCCGCTCGATCAGCCGTAGCATCTCACAACGTCCACTCCCAGCAGTTCCAGTAGTCGGAGATGTAGGAGGCGGGCTTCCAGTTCTTCAGATCGCTGTTCACCGCGGCGAACGAGCTCTGCCAGTACAGGAACACCGCCGGCGTCAGCTCGTGGATCCGCTCGGCCTGGCGCTGGTAGAGCGCCTTGCGCTTCGCGCGGTCGAACGTCAGGTTCGCGTCGTGGCTGACCTGCGTGAGGACCGGGTCGTTCAGCCACGACGTGTTCGCGCCGTGCGGCGGGATCGCTTTGCCGCTCCAGAGCCCTTCGTTGTCGGGGTCGGGCGCTTGCGTCTCGATGGTGAACTCGGAGTCGAACTTCCCGGTGTAGATCGGCCCGCTCTGCGCGAACAGCAGGCTCGTCTGGTAGTTGCGAAGATCGAGCTGCGCGCCGACCGCCTTGAGGTCTTGCTGCATCTGGACCTCGGCGTTGATGTTCGCCTGTTTCGAGACCGTCGTCGAGACCGAGAAGCGCAGCGGCGTCCCGTCCTTCGCGCGCATGCCGTCGGCGCCGAGCTTCCAGCCCGCCGCGTCGAGCAGCCGCGCCGCTTCCGCGACGTCGCGCGTCATCGGCGCGAACCCGCTCGGCGCGGCCCACGAGAAGGGGAAGATGTCGGTCGCCGCGCGCTGGTTGTAGCCGTGGTAGACCGTCCGGTTGATGCGGTCCCAGTCGATCGCCTTCCCGATCGCGAGCCGCACGCGCGGATCGGAGAGCACCGGCTTCGAGGTGTTGAACTGCAGCCGGCGCAGGTTCGCGATCAGACGCTTCGAGACGGTGTAGCCGGTCAGTTCCTTCAGCCGGTCGATCTGGTTCTCGTTCACGCTGTCGAAGACGTCGACGTCGTGCGTGCGCAGCAGGTTGAAGAGCGTGTCGGCGTTCGGGATGATGCGGTAGCTGACGCGGTCGAGCCCCGGCTTTCCGCGCCAGTAGTACGGGTTCGCCGCCATCTCCAGCGAGCTGCCGTGGTTCCACTGCGTGAGCACGAACGGCCCGCTCGAGATCGGCTTGCTGTTGTACGGCGCATGGTTGAGATCGGGAAGATTTTGCAGCAGGTGCGCGGGGAGCGGGGGATAGCCGGCGCCGCCGTTGGCGAAGATGCCCAGGATCCCGCCGTACGGTTTCTTGAGGTGCACGACGACGGTGTACGGGTTCGGCAGGTCCATCGACGCGATGTCGCTCCAGCCGGTCGTCAGCCGCGTGTTGTTGCGCGGGTTCATCACCGCGTGCCAGGTGAAGACGAGATCGCGCCCGTCGTACGGCGCGCCGTCCGACCACTTCATCCCCTTGCGGATGTGCAGCGTGACGGTGTGCTGGTCTTTCGCGATGCCGCCGTTGCGCAGCGTCGGAACGTCGGTCGCCGCCGCCGGCAGATACTCGCCGGTCTGACCGTAGCGGAAGAGCGGCTCGAAGAGAAACTGCGAGAGCTGGTCGGCGGCGTCGGTGTTCGCGAACAGCTTGTTGAGCGTGTCCGGCTCCTCGCCGGCCGCGCCGATGATCAGGTGGCCGTGGCGCGTCCACGGATTCGGGCCGTGCCCGCCGCCGTTCTGCGCGGTGCTCTGCGACTGGTCGACCTTCGTGCACCCGCCGAGCAGCACCGCGCACGCGGCGGCGAGCGCGAGCCACTTAGACATGCAGCACCTCGGACTTCACCAGCGCGGGGGCGATCGCTTCGTAGAGCGCGTGCGGGCCGTTGCGCACGACGTCGTCGCACGGCAGCCCGGTCTCGGCGCGCGCGCGCTCGATCTGCGCGCGCGCCTCGTCCTCGGTGCAGTCGCGCGTGTTGAGCGCGATCCCGACGACGCGCGCCGGCTTCACCGTCGCGCACAGCGATTCGTAGGTGCGGATCAGCGCACGGTACGAGAGGATCGGCACGTCGTAGTCCTCGATGCGGTCGCGCGCGACGTTGTGCACGAGCACCAGTGCATCCGGCGCGCCGCCGTACATGAGCGCGAGCGTGACCGGCGCGAACGCCGGGTTGTTGATCCCGCCTTGGCCTTCGAGGAAGAGCAGCTCGCCCGCGCGGCGCTCGCCTTCGAGGACCAGCTGCTCCGCGGCGCCGGGCGCGAAGTCGCAGACGACGCGGTCGATCGCGGTCCCCCAGCCGGCGATCGCGATCCCGATCTGCCCGGTCGGGACGAACGCCGCGTCGACGCCGCGCTCGCGCGCCGCGCGCAGCAGCTCCAGCGCGGCGGTCATCTTCCCGACGGCCGCGTCGCTGCCGACGGTGAGCACGATCTTCGCGCGCACGTCCCACGCCGCGCCGCTGAACAGCGGCGCCGCCGGCGGCAGCCGCAGGTCCCAGATGCGCGTGTCGTGCTCGCGCGCGAGCGCGGCGAACTCCTCGTCCTCGTTCAGCATCACGTGCAGCCCGCTGACGACCTCGAGCTTCGCGCGCAGCGCGCGGCGGATCGCCTCGCGGAAATCGTCAGGGAGCAGTCCGCCGGCCGGCGCGATCCCGACCAGCAGCGCGGTCGGCGCGAACCGCAGCCCGTCCTCGAACGAGGCGACGATCGGCGCGTCGCTGCCGAGATATGGGAGCACGTCGCCGACGCGCTTCCCCGCGTGGTCGGGATCGATCACCGCGACGACGGTGTCGGAGGAGTACGCGATCACACCGTGCGCCATCTTCGCGGCGCGCGAGGTGAACGCGTGCGGCGCGAGGACGACGTAGCGGCGCCGCGCGATCTCGGTCGCCACCGTCAGGACAAGCTCGCCGCGGTCTCCCGCACGCCGAGCCCCGGGCCGTCGGGGAGCACGATCTTTCCGTCCGCGTAGACGATCCCTGCGAATGGGTCGCGCGCGGTGAGGAACGGGCCGTCGAGATCGGCCCAGTCGACCAGCGGGCTCAGGTGCGCGGCGGCGGTGGTGAGGATCTGCGACTCGACCATGCAGCCCAGCATGATCTTGAGCCCCATCGCGCGCGCGGTGTGGATCATCTCGAGCGCGCCGCGGATCCCGCCGCACTTCACCAGCTTCACGTTGATCCCGTCGACACAGCCGAGCAGCGCGGGGAGATCCTTCGCGTCCTTCGAGTCCTCGTCGGTGACGATCGGGATCGGCGAGCGCTCGCGGATCCAGCGCAGCTTCTCCGGCGAGCCGGCCGGGATCGGCTGCTCGCAGAACTCGATCTCGTGCTTGCGCATCGCGGTGAGCAGCTCGACGCTCTGCTCCGGCGTCCAGCCTTCGTTCGCGTCGACGCGGATCGTGCCGGTGTAGACCGAGCGGATCGCCTCGATCGTCTCGAGCTCCGCGCCCTTCCCGAGCTTGACCTTGATCACTGGATGCGAGCCGACGTCACGCACTTTGGCGAGCGTCTCCTCGAGCGGCGCGATCCCGATCGTGAACGACGAGCGCGGCGTCCGCGCGGGATCGAGCCCGAGCAGACGCCACAGCGGGCGGTCGAGGTCTTTCCCGACGAGATCGTGCAGCGCGATGTCGAGCCCGCAGCGCTGCGCCGGCGTCAGCCCGTCGAGCAGCCGCTCCATCGCGTACGGATCGTCGCCGAGATCGAGCGAGGCGAGGCCGGCGGCGACGCTGGCGACGTCTTCGCCGTAGCGCATCGTCGGCGCGCTCTCGCCGAGCCCTTCGAGGCCGTTCCAGAGCAGCCGCACGACGAGGCTGCGCGCGACGCTCTCCGACGAGCGCGCGATGGTGAACGTGTGCTTGAGCGGGAGTTCGAGCGGTTCGACCGCGATCCGGAGGGCTGCCACGCCGCGCGCTTCTCGGCGTGCCGCGCGCGCTCCGCCCGCGCGCGAAGCGCTAGGGCCGATACGCCGAGCGAGCGAAGCGCCCCGCATGACGACACGATCGCTCGCCCTCGCGCTCGCCGCGTGCGCGCTCGCGCCGCTGCCGTGCGCCGCCGCGGGGCAGCAGGAGAGCCACAGCGTCGCGGTCGCGATCGCGCGCACCGCCGGGACGTGCCCGAAGAGCATCGCCGTGCAGCTGACGACGCACGGCTACGAGGGCGGGGTGAACATCGAGATCCGCCCGCAGACCGCCGCGGTCGCGTTCGTGAGCGAGCTGGTCTCGGCGACCCCGCAGCGGGTAGTGTTCCGCGCCACGCTGCGGCCCGCGTACGCGTCGTGCCGCGGGAAAGGGCGCACGCCGGAAGGCGACCACTCGTTCGTGCTCGCGAACGGCAGCGTCGACTACGTGCTCACGCCGGTGAAGGGCCCGAACGCGACCTGGCCGGTGCTTCTCGACCTCAGCTCCGAAGGCCCGAACCCGCGCCTGAAGATCGCCTTCAGCGACTGATCGCCGCGCGCGCGGCGGCCGTGTGACGACCGAGCCGCTCGCGGCGTCCAACGGGGGATGGGCTCTCGGTATCCGATCTCGATCGTCTGGCTGCGCCGCGACCTGCGGCTCGACGATAACGTCGCGCTGCTGCGCGCGGCGGAGGCGAGCGAGCGCGTCGTCTGCGCGTTCGTCCTCGATCCCAAGCTGTTGCGCGGCCCGCGCACCGGCGCGCCGATCGTGCAGTTCTTCTTCGAAAGCCTCGCCGCGCTGCGCACGGCGTTGCGCGCGCGGCAGTCCGACCTCGCGCTGCTGGAAGGCGACGCCGCGCTCACGCTCGCGGAGCTGGCCGGCCGGATCGGCGCGAGCGCGCTGTTCTACAACGCCGACTACGAGCCCGATGCGATCGCGCGCGACGCGCACGTCGCGCGGCGGCTGCGCGGTGCGGCGATCGACGTGCACGCCTCGACCGACCACGTCTACTTCGGCGCCGGCGAGGTCCTGCGCGGCGACGGCGGGTCGTACGCTGCCTACACGCCGTACCGCCGGCGCTGGAACGCGCGGTTCGCGGAGCAGCCACACCGGCCGGCGGCGTCGGGACCGGCGATCCGCGGGAAGCTGATGGCGCGCGCGGCGATCGGTGCTGCGCGCGACGTTCCGCGCCCCGAGGACTACGGGCACGCGTCGAGCGCGGCGTACCCGCGCGGCGGCCTTGACGAGGCGAAACGCCTGCTCGACACGTTCCTGGCGCGCGGCGTGACGCGCTACGCGGAGCGCCGCAACCTCCCGGCCCTCGATGGAACCTCGCTGCTTTCGCCGCATCTGCGCGCCGGGACGATCGGGATCCGCACCGTCGTGCACGCGGCGGCGTGGGCGCGCGGGATCGCGGAACCGCACGCGGCGGGTGAGGTGGAGGCGTGGATCGGCGAGCTCGTCTGGCGCGATTTCTACCAGCAGCTCCTCTACCATCATCCGCGCGTCGCGCGCGAGCCGTTCACCGGCGCGGCGAACGCGATCGCGTACGCGCAGGACGACGCCGCGTACGCCGCGTGGTGCGACGGGCGCACGGGCTACCCGATCGTCGACGCGGCGATGATCCAGCTCAACAGGACGGGCTGGATGCACAACCGCCTCCGCATGCTCGCGGCGTCGTTCCTCACGAAGCACCTGCTCATCGACTACCGCGAGGGCGAGCGCTATTTCGAGCGGCATCTCGCCGACGCGGATCTCGCGGCGAACAACGGCGGCTGGCAATGGTCCGCCTCGACCGGCACCGACGCGGCGCCGTACTTCCGCGTGTTCAACCCCGTCGTGCAAGGCCGCACCTTCGATCCGGACGGCGCGTTCGTCAAAGCGATGATCCCCGCGCTCGCGAAGCTGCCGCCGCAATACGTCCACGCGCCGTGGACGACCCCGCCGCTGCTGCAGCGCGAGCTCGGCTGCGTGATCGGACGCGACTATCCCGAACCGCTCGTCGACCACGCCTTCGCACGAGAGCGCGCGCTCGCGGCGTACGGAGCGGCGCTCTCGCCGGCGCACCAGAGCGAATCGCGCCGTCCTGTCAAGACTTGACGCAGGGTATACGATACAGCAGCGACACGACTGCGGTGGTTCGCGCAGGTTCCACGGTGGTGGACCAACGTCGAAACCAAGGGAGCATCAGCTCCGGATACGACCGGTTGCCCGACGTTTACGCCGGACACTGGGCGCCCGGGCCGCACCCACCTGCCAATGGCAGGTCTTCAACCGGGTTCCGGACGGCCGTTGCGGTTGTGTCGCCTCTCTCGCTCCCGGCCTACCGGCCGGCGATCCGCGCCGCCTCGGCCTCGGCGCTCCGCAGCGCGCAGAGCGCGTCCCGCACGGCGTCCCACGGCCGCTCGGCCGGCGCGGCATCCAGGATCACCCAGGCACGGCTCGCGCGCGAAGCGACCGCGAGCAGATCGTCCGCCGCGCTCGCGGTGAACGCCGGGTAGCGGTCCTTCGGCGCCGCCTCACCCGCGCTGACGGCCGCGGGGCACGCCCGCAGCCAGGCGCTGTCGACGTCCTTGACCAGGTGCTTCACGCCGCTCAGGTCCTCGGCGATCGTCCCCGGCGCGGGGCCGACCAGCAGCGTGACGTTGGCCGCCTTCGCCAGCTTCGCGAACCCCTTCGCGGCGGACATCGTCTCGACGAACGTGGCGGGCGGGACCTCGCCGGGCGTGGGGAGGGTCGTGCGGACGACGAGCGCGCCGAACCCGGTCGCGAGCGCGAGGACCGGCTCGCGCTCCGCCGCGCCGCCGGGTTCCAGCAGGCCGGGCGCGTCGAGCCCGAACGGGACAAGGCCGAGGTCGACCGCGACTTTGCGGAGCTGGGCGACGTACTCGGCGTCCCGGCGGGGAAAGTCTTCGACGGCGGCGAGGACGCCGTCCGCGCCGAGGACCGACGCGCAGCGCTCGAGCCACTCGAGCTGCGTGAGCTCGCCGGCCGCGAGCGGTCGGCGAAACGTCGAACTCGAAACCGCGATGCGCACCGCGCCTCGTTCACCGGAGGGACTCGTTGACCATCGTCGCCGCTCGCAGGACCCGGTGATGGACCGCCAGACGCTGGGAAACCTCATCCCGCTGGCCGCCGTCGTCATCGCGCTCGCCGAGTACCTCCTCGATCACACCTCGCCGCGCTACGCCAGCCCGTGGTTCTGGGTCGCGCTCGTCGCGACGGTCGGGCTGCTGGTGCTGGTGCAGGTCCTGCGCTTCGGCGGGGCGCGCGCGCCGCGCGCGGCGAAGCCCGACTACTCCGCCACGACGATGATCCGCAAGCGCACCGACTCCGACGACCGAGGCTGACACCACATGCAACTACTCGAACCCCGGACGCTCGCCACCTCGGATCCCGAGGTTTACGCGGCGATCGCCGACGAGGAACGCCGCCAGCGCGACAACCTCGAGCTGATCGCCTCCGAGAACTACGCGAGCCGCGCGGTCCGCGAAGCGGTCGCCTCGGTCATGACCAACAAGTACGCCGAAGGCTATCCCGGCAAGCGCTACTACGGCGGGTGCGAGTACGTCGACGTCGCGGAGACGCTCGCGATCGAGCGGCTGAAGAAGCTCTTCGACGCGGAGCACGCGAACGTGCAGCCGCACGCGGGCGCGCAGGCGAACATGGCGGTGCTGATGGCGGTGCTGCAGCCGGGCGACACGGTGCTCGGGATGTCGCTCGCGCACGGCGGCCACCTCACGCACGGCACGAAAGTCTCGTTCAGCGGGAAGCTGTACAACGCGGTCGCGTACGGCGTCCGCAAGGACACCGAGCTGATCGACTTCGACCAAGTGCGCGAGCTCGCGCGCGAGCACAAGCCGAAGCTGATCATCGCCGGCGCGAGCGCATACCCGCGCACGATGGAGTACGCGCCGTTCCGCGAGATCGCCGACGAGATCGGCGCGACATTCCTGGTCGACATGGCGCACATCGCGGGTCTGGTCGCCGTCGATCTGCACCCGAGCCCGGTCGGGATCGCCGACTTCGTCACCTCGACGACGCACAAGACGCTGCGCGGCCCGCGCGGCGGATTGATCCTCACGACGGCGCAGTACGCGCAGGCGATCGACAAGAGCGTCTTCCCGGGGATCCAGGGAGGCCCGTTCATGCACACCATCGCGGCGAAGGCGGTCGCCTTCGGTGAAGCGCTCCAACCCTCGTTCAAGACCTATCAGCGCCAAGTGATCGACAACGCGCGCGCGATGGGCGAAGAGCTGCAGCGCGCGGGCGTACGGCTCGTCGGCGGCGGCACCGACACGCACCTGCTGCTGGTCGACCTCACGCCGAAGAGCCTGACCGGGAAAGCGGTCGAGCAGTACCTCGACGAGATTCGCATCACGGTGAACAAGAACGCGATCCCGTTCGACCCGCAGAAGCCCGCTGTGACGAGCGGCATTCGCATCGGCTCGCCGGCGATCACCTCGCGCGGCTTCGACGAGAACGACGCGCGCGAGGTCGGCAAGATCATCGGCGAGGCGCTCACCGACATCGAGACCGGCGCGAAGAAAAATACACTGCGCGCGCGCGTCGCCGAGCTCACCGCGCACCACGACGTCCCGTAGGTGACGTCGGCGACGCAGCTCGAGACGGAGCGGCTCGTGCTGCGCGAGCCGGCGGCGGACGACGCGCCGGCGCTGCTGGCGTATCACGAGCGCAACCGCGAGCGGCTCGAGCGGTGGGATCCGCCGCGCGGGACCACGCTTGCACAGCACGCCTCGTGGATCGCGTGGCGTCTCTCCGAGAGCCGGGCGGGGCGCGCGCGCTCGTGGCTTGCGTTCGACCGCGTACGGCCGGACGCGGTCGCCGGCGAGGTGCAGCTGGACTCGATCGCCCATGAGCCGCAGCACACCGCGATGATCGCGTACTCCGTCGACGCGGCGTACGAAGGAAAGGGCTACGCGCGCGAAGCGGTCCGGGCCGTCGTCGCGTACGCGTTCGGCGCGCTCGCGCTGCGCACGCTCAGCGCGACGTACGACCCGGCGAACGAGCGCAGCGGCGCGCTGCTGCGCCGGCTGGGGTTCACCGAGGTCGCGCGGAGCGCGCCGATCCCCGGTTTCGAGCAGCTCATGCGCGCGCAGGTGCTGATGACACTCGCCCGCCCGGCGTGAGCGTTCGCCTCGAGTCCGAGCGGCTGATCCTGCGCGAACCCGAAGAGCATGATGCGCCGGCGCTGCTGCTCTACCACCAGTTCAACGCGGAGCGCTTCGCGCGCTGGGAGCCCGAACATTCCGACGAGCTCGCGCACTACCTTCGCTGGGTGCAGTGGCGGCGCGGCGAGAGCGTGATCGGACGCGGGCTCTCGCTGCTCGCGTTCGACCGCACCGAGCCCGACGCGCTGGTCGCGATCGTGAACTTGTACGAGATCGTCACCGGCTCCGCGCACAGCGCGGTTCTGGGCTACTCCGTCGAGGGCGCGTACGAGGGCCGCGGCTTCGCGCGCGAAGCCGTCGCTGCGACGATCGCGCACGCGTTCGGCGCGCTGAACCTGCACCGCCTGACCGCGAACTACCACCCGGCGAACGAGCGCAGCGGCGCGCTGCTGCGCCGGCTCGGCTTCGTGGTCGAGGGCTACGCGCGCGATGTGATCTACCTGCGCGGTAGCTGGCGCGATCACGTCCTCACCTCGCTGACGAACCCGGACTGGAAACCGCCGGGCAGGGCGAGCGAACCCTAGCCGCGATGATGTTGGCGTGCCCTCCGCGCCGCTGATCGTCGACCACCCCGCCATCCAGGACCGGCTCGCGCGGCTGCGCGACGCGACGACGGCGACCCCGGTCTTCCGACGGCTCGTCGAGGAGCTGGGCCAGCTCCTCGCCTACGAGGCGACCCGCGCGCTCCCGATGACCGACCTCGAGCTGCAGACGCCGGTCGCGCTGGCAAAGGTCCAGCGGATCGCGGCGCGCCCCGTCGTCGCACCGATCTTGCGCGCGGGGCTCGGCCTGCTCCCCGGATTCCTCGCCGTCGTCGACGACGCGGTCGTCGCGCACCTCGGCTTCTACCGCGACCCGAAGACGCTCGCGGCGATCCCCTACTACGCGAACCTGCCCGACGATCTCGCCACGCGCGAGGTCTTCGTCCTCGACCCGATGCTCGCGACCGGTCACTCCGGCTCGGCCGCACTGACGACGCTCGCGCAGCGCGGCGCGACCGCACCCGTCTTTGTCTGCATCATCGCCGCCCCCGAAGGGATCGCGACGCTCACCGCCGAGCACCCCGGCGTCCGCATCGTGACCGCCGCGGTCGACGAGCGCCTGAACGATCACGGCTACATCGTCCCCGGCCTCGGCGACGCCGGAGACCGGATGTTCGGCTCGACCAGCTCGGTGCCGGTGAGCGCGCGCACGGACTAGCCCCGCCTGACGTTGCCGACGGCTAAACGCGTGGTCGAAGCGGTTCGGAAGTGGGCCCGGCGCACGCCGGTGCAAACCTTTGTGTTGTGCCCGCTCGCGGTCATCGGGTTCCAACTCGTATTGCTACGAGGCACGTTGACCGTTGTGCCGTGGCGCGCGCTGGTGCTCCTCTGGGGCTACCTCCAATACCGCCTTACCGGAAACTTTCGGCTGCCGCGCGCCGGCGGTTCGTCCGGCATGACGACGCCACCGGATCGTCTGATTGAGAGTGGGCCCTATGGCTACACGCGCAACCCGATGTATCTCGGTCATCTCATCTTCGTGCTGGGGCTCGCCGCGACGTTCTGGTCCTGGTTCGCGCTCGTCATCCTTGCCGTCCGTGCGGTCTGGTTTCAGAAGCGCGTGCTGCGTGATGAAGAGCGTCTCGGACGCTTGTTCGGCGGACAGTACGCTGCCTACCGTGCGCGTGTGAAACGCTGGATACCCGGACTGCTGTAGGTACGCGCGGCCCGATCAGTCACCGATCGTGATCTCGTTCGCCCGCAGGGACGTCAGGACGACACGATCCGCCGGGCCGAAACGCAGATCGGTGGCCGCCTTGACGCGATAACGGTGGCCGGGTGTCAGCACGAACAGCTGGTTGAGGTCGACCTGCGCCTCCGCGGTCTCGCCCGGGCTCAGGGTAATCCCGCTCGACGTTACGCGGCCGTACGCCGCTGGTGCCGCGCGGCGGCGCACGTGCCGCGACTCCGGATCGACGTCGCTGACGTCGAAGCGATTCTCGACCGTCGGAAAGTTGCGGTAGATCGTCTGCGCCGTCGAAGCGCCGTTTCGGATACGGACTGTGACCGTTCCGGGACCCGAGCCGGGCGCGAGCTCATAGACGAATCCAGGATTCGGAGCATGCTCGACGTGGATGCCGTCGTCTGCGAGCGCGGGCGCTGCGACGAGCGCAGCCGTCCCGAGAACACTCAAGAATGCAAGGCGTTTCACAATGATCTCCTCAGTGGTTCCTGAAGACGTTCGCCCATTTACGGCAGGTCGCTTGTCGCGGTGCCGACGGGCTTTACCCCCAGTCGAGGCGGCCGAGCGTACCCAGATCGAGTCCGCTCCGCTCGGGCGGTACATCAGATAGGTATGGAACCGACTTTGTCGGCGTCGAACGATGACGATAGCTCGCTCCGCGTTGCAAGGCGAGGAGAATCTCCACGAGCGCCGGGCCGCAGGATGAAGCACGGTGAATAGACGGGTCGGATTGAGAGTGGAAGACACGCGTTCCGGCGCCGCCGGAGGCCCACGCGGCAAACGTCCCGGCTGTGGGTTCCACCGTTTAATCTAAATTTCCAGAATTCGGATCGCGACGACGTGAATAAACGGGGCTCGGATTTCATTGGCCCGTTACCGTAAAACGCTCTCTCGAAGAAACGGTCCCGCAGCACCGACGAGCCGAGGGGATGCGCAGCGCTCGGCCAGGCTTTCCTCCACTTTTCATGGGGCAGGCTGCAGCAACTAAAATCTAACGGAGTTTGCGGCTCTCGAACCCACGACGGAGCCTGAACTGCGGGAACATGACGGCCTCAGTAAGGCCGGGATGCTTCGCAACATATGGAGGCTCGAAGCACAAGGCCTGGTACAGCGATACCGTGGCGATGCGGGTCCGCGAGTCGGGCCGGCCCGCGCGATATTGATGACCAACCGTAGTCATCCAGTTGCCCGGGAGATTCGACTTTTGCTTCGCGCGATAGCCGGCGCAAACAATATCGCTGTTTCTCCAGCAGCACCGAGAGCGCTTAACGGATCCCGAAGCTTGCCGCGGACAAGACTGCGTGCGACTGCCCGCCTCTTCGGTCAGCAATCAGATCCGATCTTCACTTTATTCGGCAGACCGACGCGAACCTAGGCCATCTTAGCGGTCGCGCCTATCGGACCCATGGACTTCTCGACGCTCGCGGGTCCATTTCGGCGAGCGCATCCCAAATGGAAATTGGCTTGAACTTCGTCGGCGGCTCGAGAAGGCTCTCGATGATTTCCAGGATGTGCGGCGCGCATCGCCAAGACGGCATGTAGTTCACGGTGATACCGAGTCGGTCGGCAGCGCGAACCTGTGTGAGAGTATACTTCACACGTAGGCGGCTGATCGGACTTGGTAGGAGGCGGATGGACGTTCAAATGGCCTTTCCGCGCGTGACCATCCCACCCCGGCGGCGGGCCGTGATAAGATGGTCGTTGCGCTGCCCCCGTGACCGCTCAGGGTCCAACTTGATGGTTACGGGGGTGGTGTGCTTTTATTTTCCGGCCGGTGATCGGCGCGGTCCGACATTATACCAAATCAAGAAACAGCCGCCCAGTCTTCCCGAACCCATTTTTCTATGCTGCAGCCGCGGATGTAACGCTCACAAATCACCCGTGGAACCGGCCGGCATTCTCCTGTCGAGGACGTTACGCTGTAAATGCGCCGGGTGTTGGAAAGGTGTTCTCCTGCCAAAAGCGTTACGCATTAACAAAACAAGGAGAGCCGGTTCAACTAACGTATCGGCCGGCATGGCAACGTTCACGTTGGTGGGACCGGTCATAATTCCGGTGGTGGTCGGTCGGGCTGGAGGACCCTCCGTGGACCGTACTCGTCTCGGTGCGTTCTGGGCCGAGTCTGACTGCGGGGACCGCACCGGCTGCTACGTCTTCGGCATCCGGACCGGCAGGGGGACATTACCATACTACGCCGGCAGGACGACGAACTCGTTCGAGAACGATGCTTCACCGCAGACAAGCTGACGAAGTACCACTAGTTCTCATGGATGTCGCGCGCGTACACCCGTGATATACTTCGCGGTGCTCGACCGCGCGCGAGGGCGAAGAAACGAGACCGCGGTCATCGCGCTCGAGGAGCGCCTCATCGGTCTCGGAATGCAGCGGAACGCCCGGATGGCGAATGTCTCGGGTACCCGCGATGACGATGTCGTCGTTCACGGCGTCAGGGGACCAAGAAGAGGCCGGCCGACCGTCGCAGCTGGAGCCTTCAAGGCGATGATGGGGATCGAGTAGCGACGACCGGGGCATAACGCGTGGTCGCCTTCGGTCGCTCAATAAGAGCAAGCAACCGCTATTTAAGTACGTTAAGCAAATAGACCGTTGAGCCGACCGAAGGCAGGACCCACCCTGAAATCGGCAGAACGCTCCGCGTGCGGTGCCGATGAGTGCGCACCGGGGCCAGGGGGCCTCGTCGAGCCGGTCGCCGGCGACACTTTCAGCCGAGTCCTGGGTCCCGACGCCGGCGTCAAAGTCGCTCTCCGGTCGGGCGTCGCGTGATACCGCCCCCGAGATGGCGCTACGGCGAGCACTTCACCGGCGAGGTCTGCGCTATCGAGTGCACACTCGAATCGGCGAGCGGCTCACGCTCGACATCGACTTCCCCAAGGCGAAGGTGGCCGTCTTCGTAGACGGATGCTACTGGCATGGCTGCCCTGAGCACCCTCGGACGCCGACCCGGGGCCCGAACAAGGCCGCGTGGGACGAGAAGTTCCGCCGGGTCGCTGAGCGCGAAGCTCGCGCCGGCCGGATCCTCGCCGGCCACGGCTATCGGGTCCTCCGCCTTCGAGAGTGCGAGATCGCCAGCGACCTCGAAGCGTGCGCCGGCCTCATCGAAGGAGCCGTTCGGGGCCCCAGCCGTGCTCAGGCCGTACCGGGCACAGCCGGCGGGCGCTCCGCGCGAGGGAATCGGAACCGCCGGCGGCGGCTAGACCCCGGCCGCCGGTAGGCCGGCATCCCGCGACCGCTGCCGGCGCTACGGGCCGCTCTTCGCGAGCGGCACCGGCGCGGGCGTCTTCTCGGCCGGCCGAGATTTGCGCCGGCGCGATTTCGGCCGGCCAGCGCCGGCGCAACTTTGGCTTCCCTGCCCGGCGCGCTTCTCGTGGACAAAGGTGGCCGAAAGGGATGGTGCTGGACGATCCGGTGTGCTACAGTTGCGGGCGAGGGGACGATCCTTCCCCGGCGCTAGCCGGGGGTCCACAGTCTCGAACCCTCCCGCCCGGGCCCTCGCCAAAGGCAAAGGACCTCGGTCGACAGAGTATCGTCGATCAGGTACCGGCGTCAAGGCGGGGGCAACCGGGCGGGCCTCAACTGGGCCACTGGCCCGGGAAGACTAAATGCCCTATATCCTCAACACGAGGACCCGTGTGGTCCACCACCCTCGCACGAACTGCGCCCACTGTGCTCGTATGAGCCTGCGGAACCGCCGCCTCGTCGCGAACCCGCCCTTGTGGGCGCGCCCGTGCCTGCTGTGCCTGACGGAACGTCAGCCGCACTAGACGGGGAGAAGGCCACCTTTGCCTGACGAGAAGTCAGACTCAGTTGACCAGGGACCCGAGGGGTCCGGCGGTACGCCGGGCCTCTCTTCCCTTGCAGCCCTCCGCGCTGCTCGGCGGACGCTCGAGGACGCTGAAGCACGCCTAGCTACCATCCAGACCGACCGGGAGGTGCTCGAACGCGAGGCTGTGACCTGGCAACAAACCGCCGACCGGATGCGGGGCCTAATCGCGTACTACGAGTCGCGGCTCGGCGACGTCGCAGACGATCAGCCCGACGGCGGCAGGCGGCCTAACACTGAACAGCCCGCGGCCGAAGACGTCCCCCGCATCTCGGTCGAGCGGTTCGGAAAGATTGTAATCCCGCTCGCCAATGCGCTCATCACTGCGAGCCGTGCGCCGGTACCGGTTGAAGACATCTATAGGGCGCTGCCAGATCACATCCGGCGCGAACTCGATGAAGGTTCAACGGTGTACAGCACGCCGTTTCGCATCAGACGAATGTTTCGCCGCAACCCGTCATATCAAGTGACGAAGGATGGCGTCACCTTTGCAGGTCAAACTGCGCCTGAAGCCGTCCCAGCCGACGCGACCGTTACACGAGTTATGTACCGCCACGACGGCGGAATTGCCGCCATGACCATCACCGGGCCGGATGGCATGACGGCCGCCATAAAGCCGTCCGAAATACGTGCAGCGCTACGCGCCGGTCAGCGTATTTATCTCCCTGAGCGCAACGGGCGCAGATCCGAACTGCGGCTCGCTGGCGGACGATTCTACTCTGAAGATAACGGAGTGGAGAATGACGACTTCACATACCTGCTGCACTCATTCGAACCAGGCACGGAAGGCTAACGACGGTCGAGGACCCGTGCTAAATCAGCGACAAGAGCGGAACGGTCACCGTCGGTAAGCTCGTCCAAAAGACCCCACGCGTCGAGCACAAGAACGACTGAGCGCAGCCGAGCACTGAAAACTTCTTCCTTCTCGACACCTCCACGCTTTTCGCTAGAGATTCCGCCAATGAAGATCGTATCTGACCGAGTGTCCCTCGGCGCTTCGCTCTTCGAGGTGACAAGCACGCCGGGAGGCTTACTTCTGGGCGTCCCGCGACGAGTAGCCCAAATTTTCTTTGCGGTATCTTCTGCCTTACGGGCTCTCTCTGTCTCTTCAAAAGCTTTACGGTCGGCGCCGAGCTGCTTCTGGTCCATTTTGAGCCGGGTAAACAGCCGCGTCATCGAACGGTGAGCCCAGCGCTGGAGCGCACGGTAGTTCGG
Source organism: Candidatus Elarobacter sp. (assembly GCA_036264835.1). GTDB lineage: Bacteria > Vulcanimicrobiota > Vulcanimicrobiia > Vulcanimicrobiales > Vulcanimicrobiaceae > Vulcanimicrobium. Next base: position 1,998 of record DATAQE010000085.1, on the reverse strand, counting down.
GTCTGAATCAACAAATGATTCGCGGTCTACGTTGAGCGCGTTTTCAAGCCCGCGCTCGACAAACGCTTCGCTCGAGACTTGCCTTAACCGAAGATTCTCCGATGTTCGAAAGTCGAGAAAGCCGCGGTCGAACAGCGTGCCGCTGGCGCCGGCGATCCGAACGAGAATTCCGTTGTTTTCTTTCGGCGCAATGTCATATGACCAAAAGAAATAGCCCGTACCTCTTAGCTTCGCTCCATCCGCTTCGCTTTCGAACGCGCCGACAAACATCTTTGGCCGGTGCAGCAGCTTACGGGCGTCAGGAGTGAACCCGCGAAAAATAATAGGCCGCCGAAGCTCGATGTCGTCAACAAGAACTTTGAACGGTGTGGGAGAGGAGCCTTGTTCGGAGATGCCGACACGTTGGCCGATTGTTTCACCTGGCTTAAGATCAATTCGCTCAGGTGTGCCATCAGACTTCAAACTATAGAAGTCAACATCAGCTTCGGAGGTCAACGAAAACGGATGGTCTTCGACGTAGCGCAGCGGTGCGCTCAGCGAAATACGCCACAACATCGCCAGATAGTAGTCAAGGGTTTGGTCGAGAGACGCAGACGACGCCGCTGATTCGTCAGGCGTACTGAGAGAGTTCACGAACGACAGGAACTTCTCGCTCGGTTTCTGTGATTTACCCCATGGTAGATTTGGCTCCATTTTCGGAGCCAAGCGGCCAATATGGTATTTCAGTTCACCTTTGTTTCGGTGAACCGCCTTCGCATAAAAGTTGTCCCACCGGTCAACCGACTGCAGTATTCGCCGAGCTTCCGGCAAAATATCGTGCAGCGTGATGCGAGTGTAGCTCTTCTTGGACTCGGCCGGGTGTGCTCGCTCGCGAGAGACCTTTGCGTAGCCGGCCACATAGCGTTCTGCGCCTTCCTCTGGAAGGTTCGCCGGATCGAGACCCGTGAGATCGATGTCGAGCAAGATCCGGTACGGTGAGTCTGCTTGTTTGGTCTCGACGGAAAACCGGCGAGTAAGGCGTGCAACTGAGTACAGCCCGATTCCCATCTGGCCAATGAGCTTACGGCCCTTAGGGCTTGTCCCCGCGCTTGCGGTAACGCCTGCATCGCGGCCCTGAGTAGAGCGCTTGAGGCTGCCCCCCACGTGGTGAACTATTTGATCGATAGCCGCGGGCGACATCCCAATCCCGTTGTCCTCAACAACGACCTCGTTGAAAACCGGCGGGTTCATTCGAATCTTTACTTCGGTTGCATCAGCATCATACGCGTTGCTGATTAACTCACGAATCGCCGCAGACGGTTCACGATAAAGCCCAAGTGTTATCCGCTCAAAGACCCGTGGGTCAGTTGAGACCTCGGTTGTGGCCGAACCGGTGCCGGTAAGAGCCTTTCGAAAGGTGGCTTCGTTGTCTACTTTCGGAGGGGCCGGCCGCGCCTCAGTTGTGTTTGGCACGATGTTTCAACCTAGACTTAATACGACGCGCTATGGCCTTTGCAAGCGGAGGCGGCACAGCGTTTGCGACTTGGAGCGGCTGATTCGCGCGTGGCCCAAGGAACGCGTATGCTTCTGGAAATCCCTGCAACGAGGCTGCTTCCCGCACCGACACCGTCCGATTTCTCGTTGGATGGACTGGAAGAGCACGATGACCTGCAACAATCGTTCGCGCAAAGCGCTTCCGAAGGCGGCGGTACGAGAATGGTCCTTCACCCGGGCCAAGACGTTTGATTTTCCGTATGACTCGCCGAGAATGCAACATCGTCGCCAAATTGCGAACGACGGTGCCGTCCGCACGTACGTGCACGTCATTCCTTGAGCCGTGATGACGGCGAGGCAGTGCTCTTAGAACCTCTATAACTGTCGGAGTCGGAGGCCGCATAGCCGTGTGGTCGGGACAATGCGTAGGCGTAGGAACACCGACCTCGGGACTTCCCTTGGGGCGGCCGATAAAAAAGAAACGCCGACGTGTTTGAGGGACCCCGTACGGCGTCGCATCAAGCA
>DATAQE010000084.1:0-14920 GCA_036264835.1 Candidatus Elarobacter sp. | reverse complement strand
CGCGGTATTTCGCACTCATCGTTCGCGACCGAGCGGCCGCGGGGCTGTTCGTTCGCGGCCTCATCGACGGCTCGAATCCGGATTTCCACATCCAGTCCGCGAGCGACTGGACCGAAAAACCGGCGATCTGCCTGAACATCGGCTTCACGTTTCGAGGCCTCGCGAGCTTCGGGATCCCGGAGGCGACCCTCAAATCGCCCTCGTGGTTCGGATCGCGTTCGCACACGCCGTTCATGAACGGATCGGCCGCGAGCGCCCAGACGGTCGGCGACGTCGCCGACAGCGATCCGAAGACGTGGATCATCGGCGACCGCGACTTCGACGTGATGCTGGCGCTCTGGGCCCGTGACCCTGCGACGCTCGAAACGTCGAGCGCCCGCATTCGGAAGCAGCTCGGCGCGGGCTTCGCGATTCGGGAGGAGCTGACGTCGCAAGATCTGCCGGACGACACGGTGTACTTCGGCTACCGCGACGGGATCGCGCAGCCGAGGCTCTCCATCGATCCGTACTACAAGCGTCCCGACGGCGGGCAGCAGCCGGTCGACGACGGCGCGTTCGTGCTCGGCACCGCGACGACGACCTATTTCCAGAACGTGAACCTTCCCGGCGGCGCGACCCCGCCGGGCATCGGTCTGCACGGCAGCTTCGCGGCGTTTCGCATGCTGCAACAGCGGGTCGAGGAGTTCGAAGCGTTCGTCGAAGCGCAGCGCGCGCGGATCGTCTCGATCTACAAGACCTCGGAAGCCGTTGCGCACGACGCGATGAAGGCGCTGATGGTCGGCCGCTGGCCTTCGAACGGGACGCCGCTCGCGCTTTCCCCGGTGACCGGCGCGCAGGAGGTGCCGCCCGCGCTCGACAGCGACCACATCAACGACTTTCTCTACGACGGGAAAGACAAGGCCGGCAACGATCGTGACAAGGGCGGCTCCGACTGTCCGTTCAGCTCGCACATTCGCCGCAACAACCCCCGAAATACGCCGGTCGAAGACCTGCCGTCGCGGCACCGCATCATGCGGCGAGCGATGCCGTACCAGATCCCGTACGACCCGAAGGATCGCAACACCGGGGAACGGGGCCTGATGGGGTTCTTCATCGGCGCGAGCCTGCTCGACTCGTTCGAGTTCTTGATGGAGACGTGGGTCAACGGCGGCTCCCAGAGCGGGCTTCCGTATCCGGCCAGTGCGGATCCGGCGGATCCCGTCATCGGCCACAACCTCACCCAGGGCGACTGGACGTTCACCACGGTCAAACCGCCCGGGCCGCCGCCGATGGAAAGGGAAGTCTTCAAGCTCAGCGTGCCGGTTCCGGGGTTCACGAACTTCGTCCGCACACGCGCGAGCGCGTACGTCTTCCTGCCCGGAATGGCGGCGCTGGGCACGATCGCGGACGGCGCGATCAGCTGAGGATGCGCGGCGCGCACGGCGGCGAACCTGCCGCCGATGCGCGTCGTGATCCGAACCCACGTGTTGGCGCCCCAGTTCGAGGCGCTCGCCGCGAAGCACGGCGCCGCGAGCGCCATCGTCGAGGACGCCGACGCGATGCGGCGCGAGCTCGCCGACGCGGACGCGTTCTGGACGTGGCCGGCGTTCTACGACGCGGAGCTCGTCACGCTGCTCGAACGCCACGCGCCGCGGCTGCGCTGGGTCCAGCTCCCGACGATGGGCTACGATCCGGTCGAGCTCCACGGCGTCCCGCCCGGCGTCACGGTGACCTCCGCCGGCGACGCGTACGCACCGACCGTCTCCGAGCACGCGGTCGCGATGCTGCTCGCGCTCGTGCGTCGCATCCCCGAAGCCGTGCGGAACTCCGCGACCGGGACGTGGGATCAGACGAACGCGATCCGCATCGCGACGCTGAACGGCGCGACCGTCGCCGTGATCGGCTTCGGCAACATCGGCCGTGCCGTCGCCGAGCGGCTGCGTGGATTCGGCGCGCGCGTCGTCGCCGTGACGCGGAGCGGGCGTCCCGATCCGCTGGCAGACGAGACGGCGCCGGCGGACGCGCTGCACGAGGTGCTCGCGCGGAGCGACGCCGTCGTCCTCGCCGTGCCGCTGAACGCGCGGACGCGCCATCTGCTCGATGCCCGTGCTCTCGGCGCGATGCAGCCGCACGCGCTGGTGATCAACATCGCGCGCGGCGGCGTGATCGACCACGACGCGCTGCGCGAGGCGCTCGCCGCGGGCCGCATCGGGGGCGCGGGCCTCGACGTCACCGATCCCGAGCCGCTCCCGGCGGACGATCCGCTCTGGACGATGCCGAACGTGCTGATCACGCCGCACGTCGCGGGTTACGGCGGCGACGTCGCGCCGCGCCGGATCCTCGCGCTGGTCGAACGGAATCTCGCGCACTTCCTCGCGGGCCGCCCGCTCGAGTCCGTCGTCCCGGTCGAATCCCGATCGGGCTGATGCAACGAAACCGTCGCCGTCGTGTTGCAGGCGTAACTCCCCAACACGCCGAGGACACCATGAACGCGCTTCGCATCGCCGGAATCGCCGGCACACTCACGCTCGCACTCTCCGCTGTGGCCGGAGCCGCGACGATCCGCCTCGTACCGCTCGGCGCCGAGACGATCTCCGCGACGCTGAACACCTGCTCCGCCGCGGCGTCGGTGGTCGCCGCGCCGGCCGTGATCCCGCCGATCGCCGCAGCGCAGCACGCCACCGGCGTCACGGCGCTGCGCGTCACGCTCGACCCGCACGGCGCGCTGACCGGTGCGTCCGTGCTCGCTTCGAGCGGCAATCCCTGGCTCGACCGCGCCGCGGTCAGCACCGCGCGCCTCTCGCGGTTCACGCCGGAGCTGCGCGATTGCGAGCGGGTCGGCGGCGAGTACGCACTCTTGGTCGACTTCACCGGCTGAGGTCCTCCAAGGCGGGGACGGCCCGCGCAGAGTAACGTCGCGGTCATGAGGCGCGTCGACGTTCTGCTCGGGCCGCCGTGGCCCGCCGACGCGGTGCGCGGCACGCATGTCGCCGTCGTCGACGTCCTTCGCGCGACGACGACCATCGCGGTCGCGCTCGCGAACGGCGCGGCGGGCGCGATCCCGGTCGCCGAGCCGGGCGACGCGATCGCGCTCGCCAACCGCCTCGGCCGCGACCGCGCGCTGCTCTGCGGCGAGCGCGACGCGGTCCGCATCGAGGGGTTCGACCTCGACAACTCACCGGCATCGTTCTCACCGGACGCCGTCGCGGGAAAGACGCTGCTGATCACGACGACGAACGGGACGCGCGCGCTGCGCGCCGTCGGGAACGCCGCTTCCGTCCGCACCGCCGCGCTGGTGAACCGCGCCGCCGTCGCGGCCGCATTGGCGGCCGACGACGGCGACATCGCAATCGTGTGCGCCGGCGACGCCAACGGCTTCGCGCTCGAAGACGCGATCGGCGCGGGCGCGCTCGTCGATGCGCTGCTGCGACGGACGAACACTCTCGAGCTGCGCGACGGCGCGCGCGCCGCGGCGCTGCTCTATCGCGGCGTCGCCGGCCGTCTTCCCGACGCGATCGCGAGCGCAGATCACGCGCAGTCGCTCGCGGAGAAAGGCTTCGCCGAGGACGTCGCGCGCTGCGCCGAGCTGGACGTCCTCGACGTCGTCCCGACGCTGCGCGACGGTATCCTCGTTCCGTCCTGATCGGCTACGCCAGCAGCTTCTCCGGGGTTATCGGCAGGTCGCGGACGCGCTTGCCGGTCGCGTGGTAGACCGCGTTCGCGACCGCCGCGGCGGCGCCGACGATCCCGATCTCGCCGATCCCCTTCACGCCGATCTCGTTCACGTGCGGGTCGTCCTCCGGGACGAGCACGACGTCCATCGGCGGCACGTCGGCGTTCACCGCGACGAAGTACTCGCCCAGGTTGGCGTTCATGATGCGGCCGGAGCGCTCGTCGAAGCGGGTGTGCTCGAGCAGCGCCATCCCGACCCCGAAGATCGCGCCGCCCATGAACTGGCTCTTCGCGGTCTTCTCGTTCAGGATGCGACCAGCGCCGAACGCGTTCACGAACCGCGCGAGACGCACCGTGCCGAGCTCCGGATCGACCCGCACCTCGGCGAACTGCGCGCCGAACGAGTGCATCGCGTACTGCTTCTTCTCGTCGCCCGGCTTCGCGTCGGCCCGGCCCTCGACCGAGCTCGTGCCGTGCTTGCGCAGGATCGCGATCAGCGCGTCGCCGTTCGCGTTCGCCAGCGCGCTCGGGTCCATACCGTCGAGCGCGGCGAGCTTCGCACGGACGTCCTGAGCGGCGAGCTTGAGCGCCGAGCCCGCGCTCGCCGTCAGCGCCGAACCGCCGGCGTTCGGCGCGGTCGGGAACGCCGAGTCGCCGAGCTCCATGCGCACGCGCTGGACGGGGACGCCGAGCACGTCGGCGACGACCTGCGAGAACACGGTGTACGCACCGGTGCCGATGTCGACGCCCGCGCTCCGCGCGAGCACGCTGCCGTCTGCGTTGAGCTGGACGATCGCCGAGGCGGCGCTGCGGTTCATCGGATAGGTCGCCGCAGCGACGCCGAACCCGACCAGCAGGTTGCCGTCACGCATCGAGCGCGCCCGCGGGTCGCGGCGGCTCCAGCCGATCCGTTCCGCGCCGGCGCGCAGCGACTGCACCAGCGAACGGCTCGAGAACGGCAGCCCTTCCGCGTCGCGGCCGGTGTCGTTGCGCACGCGCAGCTCGACCGGATCGAGGTTCAGCGCGTACGCGAGCTCGTCGATCGCCGACTCGAGCGCGAACGACCCGCTCGACTCGCCCGGTGCGCGCATGTACGTCGGCGTCGCCGTGTTGAGGCGCGCGACGCGGTGCGTGACCAGCAGGTTCGGCGTGCCGTAGAGCACGGTCGAAATCACGCCCGACGGTTCGACGAACTCATCGAACACCGAGGTGTGCGCGGTCGTTTCGTGGATCACGCTGGTGAGCTTGCCGTCGCGGCCGGCGCCGAGCGCGACGCGCTGCACCGTCCGCGGGCGGTGGCCGACCGAGCTGAACATCTGCGGCCGTGTGAGCGCGATCTTCACCGGGCGGCCGGTGATCTTCGCCGCCATCGCGGCGAGCGTGACGTGGGGCCAGGCGGAGCCTTTCGAGCCGAACCCGCCGCCGATGAAGTGCGAGATCACCCGCACGTTCTGCACCGGCAGGCCGAAGACGGCGGCCAGCTTGCGGCGCGCGCCGATGACGCCCTGGGTCGCGTCATAGAGCGTGAGCTTGTCGCCTTCCCACAGCGCGACCGTCGCGTGCGGCTCCATCGGGTTGTGATGCTCGACCGGTGTGGTGTACGTGTTATCGACCTTGACCGCCGCGCTCGCGAGCGCCGCTTCCGCGTCGCCCTTGTGGGTGTCGGCGTCCTTGCCGTGGACTTGCGCGGGCTTGTACGGCGAGACGTCCGCGAGGCGCGTCGCGGGCGGCGCGGCGCTGTAGCGGACGCGCAGCGCGGCGGCGCCGTCGGTCGCGCGCTCGAACGTGTCCGCGATGACGACGGCGACCGGCTGGCGGTCGTAGTACACGAGATCGTCCTGCAGCACGCGCAGCACGGGGTAGCCCACGTCCTTTCCGCTCGCGTTCACGCGCGGCGCGTTCCCCGGCGTCATCACCGCGATGACGCCCGGCATCCGGCGCACCGCGGCGTCGTCGATCGGCGCGATACGGCCGTTCGCGACGGTGCTCGTCACGATGACGCCGTACGCGAGGTTGGGGACCGCGATCTCCGCCGAATACTTCGCGGTGCCGGTGACCTTCAGCCGGCCGTCGACCCGGTCGACCGGCGCTCCGACCAGCGGCGCGCTCATGCGACACCTCCCGCGTGCGCGAGCGCTCGCGCGACCGCGCGCTGCGTCAGGGCGATCTTGAAATCGTTCTGGCCGTAGCCGCGCATCCCGCGCGTCGCCGCCTGCGCGGCGGCAACGAACGTCGCGGCGTTCGCGGGCCGCCCGACGAGCGCCGCTTCGGCGTCGTGCGAGCGCCACGGCTTCGGCGCGACCCCGCCGAGCGCGACGCGCGCCGTGCGGATCGTCCCGCCGGCCACGTCGAGCGCCGCAGCGACCGAGACGAGCGCGAACTCGTACGACGCGCGGTCGCGCACTTTGAGATAGTAGGAGTTCCGCGCGTGCGTGCTCGCGGGCAGCTCGACGGCGGTGATGAGGTCGCCGTGCTCCATGACGGTCTCGCGCTGCGGCGTGTTGCCGGGTAGCACGTGGAGCTTCTCGAACGGGATCGCGCGCTCGCCCGACCGTCCGCGCACGTGCACGACGGCGTCGACCGCGAGCAGCGCGACGGCGAGATCCGACGGATGCGTGCAGATGCAGCTCGGGCTTCCGCCGATCACGGCGTGCTGCCGGTTCACGCCGGCGATCGCTGCGCACCCGCTCCCCGGCGCGCGCTTGTTGCACGATTGCGAGGCGTCACGGAAGTACGCACAGCGCGTGCGCTGCATGACGTTGCCGCCGATCGTCGCCATGTTGCGCAGCTGCGGCGACGCGCTGAGCAGCAGCGCCTGCGACACCACCGGGAACTCGCGCGCGATCGCCGGATGATCCGCCACGTCGCTCATGAGCGCCAGCGCGCCGAGCCGCACACCGTGCGAGCCGCGCTCGATCCCGCGCAGGGGCAGATGCGTGATGTCGACCAGCAGCGAGGGCCGCTCGACGTACTCCTTCATCAGATCGACGAGGTTCGTCCCGCCCGCGACGTAGCGCGCGTCCTTGTCGGCCGCGACCGCGCTCATCGCCGAGACGAAGTCATGTGCCTGCGCGTACCGGAACGCTTTCACGACGCCGCTCCCGCCGCGTCGCGCACGGCCGCGACGATGTTCGGATACGCGCCGCATCGGCAGATGTTCCCGCTCATCCACTCGCGCACCGACGCTTCATCCGTCGGCCGCTTCTCGCCGATCAGCGCAACCGCCGACATGATCTGCCCCGGCGTACAGTACCCGCACTGAAACCCGTCGTGCTTCAGAAACGCCGCCTGAATCGGATGCAGCTGCTCGCCGTTCGCGAGCCCCTCGACCGTCGTAACGGCCTTCCCCTGCGCCATCACCGCGAGCGTCAGACACGAATTGATCCGCCGCCCGTCGACGAGCACGGTGCACGCCCCGCACGTCCCTTGATCGCACCCCTTCTTCGTCCCGGTCAACTGCAACCGCTCACGCAATGCATCGAGCAACGTAACCCGCGGCTCGATCCGCAACGCCTGCGCCTGCCCATTCACGTTGAGCACGACCGGAATCGGCCCCGGCCCGCTCGCCGGCAATACCGCGACCGCGACGACACCGCGCGCCGAGGCGGATAACCGGGGGGAACCGGCGATGACACCGGCCGCAACGGCGGGAATCGCGGCTCGCAGCAAAAAGCGCCGCCGCGTCACTCTGGGAATATCCATGCCAAGCCCTCGTTCGTGTACGATATGCGTACCCGTACACGAATGAAGGTCACCTAGCGGGCGCTCTCCGAGCCGTCGGTCTTTCGATCACATGAACGATCTCGACGTCGATGACGCCGTCCGCACCATCCGGGAGCGGATCGCCGAAGTCGCGCATCACTTCTAGGTGTCCTTCGATCGCCTCACGCGCGTTTCGGGCAGCGTCTTCGTGCGTTTCACCCCAGCTGAAGCAACCGGGGAGATTGCGGACGATTACACTCCACGACCCGTCCCCACACTCATCCAAAGTAAGTAAATATTTCATCGTCGCAATCCCGCCTGGCCGAAAATTGATCGGACCGTAGGCTCGCCGAGCTCGGCCGAGCGGCCGTGAAAGGGCACCGTTACGATCCCGGGTTTCACCGGATGGCGAAAGTGCCGGTGCGAGCCTCGAGTACGGAACCACACCCAGCCGTCGTTTCGCAAGATCATCTCGATCTGCCGATAGTTCATCGCACGCGTCCATCACGCGTGCGACGAGGCTAGCTAGTGGTGCGAACTTGGCCGTTACGGTTCGTCGTCGGCGGCGCCGGCGACGACGACGCCCGGCGTGCGGACCGCGACGCGGTTGCGCTTCGCGTCGTAGCGGACCGACGAGCCGAACGTGCGCGCGACCGTCTTCTCCGCGATCATCGCGCGGCCGTGCACCGTGAACGGCGCCTGATCGAGCGTCACGGGGTGGCCGTTCATCTTCGCGGTCTTCTCACCGGGGCGCATCACCAGGACGTCGGTGCCGCGGCGGACGACGATCTCGCCGGTCTGCGCGTCGAACGAGGTCTGCGCGCCGGTCGCGTCGGCGACCGCGCGGAGCGGGAGATAGGCGCCGCCCGGCGTCGTGACCGCGGGGACGTCGGAGGCGAGGCGCTGGCCGTCGATGCTGATCGTCGGCGCCGCCGAGAAGACGAGCGCCAGCGAGGCGACCAGGGAGGTCGCGACGGTCGCGGCGATCAGTCGTCCGCTCGGGACGAGCGCGTTGAGCGCGCTAGACGGTGGTCGGCTCACGGCGTATCTCGTGCAAGTAGTCCGGGTACTGCTCCTCGATGACCTTTTCGATCTCCAGGCGCAGTTGCCCCAGCAGATCGGCTTCGGGATAGGTACCCACCAGCTCGCCCTTGCGATAGATGGCGCCCTTGCCCTTGCCCCCTGCTATCCCTACATCAGCCATCTTAGACTCGCCTGGGCCGTTCACGACACATCCCATTACAGCGACTTTGACGGGCGCCGTGTACTCTTTGGCGATGGCCTCGACCATTCGGGCCAAGTTGACCACCTCGATCTCGGCCCGGCCGCACGACGGACAGGCCGTGATGTCGAACCCCTTCTCCCGCAGACCAAGCGCCTTGAGGATCCCCCAGGCGACCGGCACCTCTTCGACCGGATCGGCCGCCAGCGAGACCCGCAGCGTGTCGCCGATCCCCTCGAACAGCAGCACCCCCAGCCCGATCGAGGACTTGATCGTCCCGTCGAGCGGGAGCCCGGCCTCGGTGACGCCGAGGTGGAGCGCGTACGGCGTCCCGCGGTCGTCGAGCTGCTTCGCGAGCAGCCGGTAGGAGTAGATCGTGGTCACGGCGTCGTGCGCCTTGACCGAGATGATGATGTCGGTGTGGCCGAGGTCCTCCAGGATCTCGACGTGGCGCAGCGCCGAGGCGGCGAGCGCCTCGGGGGTGTGGCCGAGCGTCTGCTCCAGGTCACGCGCCAGCGAGCCCATGTTCACGCCGATCCGGATCGGCGTCCCGCGCTCGATCGCGAGCTTCACGACCTCGCGCGTCTTCACCGGGTCGGTGATGTTCCCGGGGTTCAGCCGCAGCTTCGCGACGCCGGCCTCGATCGCGGCGAGCGCCATGCGGTGGTCGAAGTGGACGTCGGCGACGATCGGGACCGGGGAGCGCGCGACGATCGCCGGAAGACCCGCCGCGTCGCGGGCGTCCTGGCACGTCACGCGGACGACCTCGCAGCCGGCCATCGCGAGCCCGTAGACCTGCTCCAGCGTCTTGTCGGCGTCCGCGGTGTCCGTGGTCGTCATCGACTGCACCACGATGGGGTGGTCGCCGCCGATCCAGACCTTCTTGGCGTCCTTCGACCAGCTCGACTTGTTCTCGAGGAGTACGGGCTTGGTGCGGCGGCGGAGGCGGATCATCTGCTCCCTGTTATCGGCGGAAAGACGGGGCGTTTCGGCTAGAAGGCGGAGCCGCCGGCGAGCGCCGACGAGACGTCGTGGAACGAGACGGCGACCATCAGCGCGATCAGCACCGCGAACCCGCCGACGTGGACCAGCGCCTCTTTCTCGGGATCGACGGGCTTGCCGCGCAGCATCTCGACCAAGATGAAGACCGCCCGGCCGCCGTCGAGCGCCGGGACCGGGAGCAGGTTGATGATGCCGAGCGAGATCGAGATCATCCCGGCGAGCGAGAGGAAGATGTACGGGCCGAACTCCTGCGCTTGCGCGGAGACGCGCGCCATCCCGATCGGGCCCTGGAACTGGCCCGCGACCGACGACGGGTGCGTGACCAGGCCGCCCAGTGCGCCGAGCGTCGCCGTGATGATCCCGCTGAACTGTCCCCACGCGGACCTCCAGGCGTCGGCGAGGCCGACGCGGTGCGTCATCGGCAGCGGGTTGAAGCCGACGAGGCCGACGTGCTTGCCCTTCACGACGTCGGGCCGCGGCGTGACGACGACCTGATGGCTGGTTCCGCGGCGGTCGTAGACGAGGGTGAGCGGCTTGCCGGCCGAGGCGTGGATCAGGTCGACGAGCTGGTTGCCGTCCTGCATCACGACGCCGTCGACCGAGACGATGCGGTCGCCGGCCTGGAGCCCGGCGCGTGCCGCCGGGTAGCCGGGGACGAGCTGGAAGATCGTCGTCGTCGGCTTGTCGTTCGGGACCCCGAACGCCAGGGCGCCGCCGACGAAGAGCGCCAGCGCGACGACGAAGTTGGCCGCCGGGCCGGCGACCACGATCGCGAGGCGCTGCAGCGGCGTCTTGGCCTGGAAGTTGTCCGCGTCGTAGACCGCGCCGGCCGCGCGGAAGTCCCGCTGCTGCTCGGCCTCGGTCGACTTCCCGTCCTCGCCCTTCATCTGGCAGTAGCCGCCGAGCGGCAGCACGTTCCAGCGGTAGACCGTCCCGCTGCGGGGCGAAGTCCACTTCGCGATCGTCGGCCCGAAGCCGAGGGCGAAGTCCGTGACCCGCACGCCGTTCCGCCGAGCCACCAAGAAGTGGCCGTACTCGTGGAGCACCACGAGGACGGAGAGCGTGAGCAGGTAGACGAGGATTTGTAGGGCGGTCATCTAGCTCCGATTAAGGTCTCGCTGCCGTACGTTCAACGACGAAAGCCCGTGCCGTGTCGCGGGCCGAGCGGTCCGCCTCGCGCACGGTTTCGAGACTCACCTCTCGGTGTTCGACCCGATCGAGCGCGTTTTCGATGCAGACGGCGATCTCGCCGAACGGGATCTTCCCCGCGACGAACGCCGAGACCGCTACCTCGTTCGCCGCCGAGAGCGCGGCCGGCGCCGTCCCGCCCGCCGAGAGCGCCTCGTACGCGAGGCCAAGACACGGAAACTTGACGGTATCGGGCCGCTCGAACGTCAGGCTGGTCGAGGGGGCGCCGCGCTCGCCGCCGAGCGCGACGATCGGGTCCTCGGGGGCGGCCCGGTCGTCGAGCCGGTCGGGGTACGCCAGCGCGTAGCCGATCGGAAGGCGCATGTCGGGGGCGGCCAGCTGCGAGAGCACGTTGCCGTCGGTGAAGACGACGAACCCGTGCGCGACCGAGGTCCGGTGGACCAGCACCTGGACGCGCTCGCCGGGGACGCCGAACCACTTCGAGGCCTCGATCACTTCGAGGCCTTTGTTCATCAGCGTGGCGGAGTCGATGGTGTTCTTCACGCCCATCTGCCAGGTCGGGTGCGCCAGCGCTTGCTCGACGGTCGCGTTCGCGATCTCGTCCGCGTCGCGGTCGCGGAACGGCCCGCCCGAGGCGGTCAGGATGATCGACGCGATGCGCTCGCGCCGCGCGCCTTGCAGGCATTGAAAGATCGCGGAGTGCTCGCTGTCGACCGGGAGCAGCTGCGCGCCGCTGCGCGCCGCATGCGCGACGAGCAGCTCGCCGGCCGCGACGATCAATTCTTTGTTCGCGACCGCGACGTCGATTCCGCGGTCGACTGCGGCGAACACCGCGTCGAAGGCGACCGCACCGTCCGTCGCCGCGAGCACGATGTCGGCGCCGCTCTCACACGCGACCGCGTGCAATCCGCGCGCGCCGTCGCGCGCGTCCGAGACGACGTCGGGCCTGAACCGCGCGACCTGCTGCGCGAGCAGCTCGACGTTCCGCCCCGCCGCGAGCGCGACGACGTCGAACCGCTCGGGATGCCGCGAGATCACGTCGAGCGCTTGACGCCCGATGCTCCCGGTGCTGCCGAGGATCGCGACGCGCTTCTTCGTCACGAGCCGACCAGCTTGTACTCGGAGATCACGCCGATCAGGTAGAGGGCGAAATAGAACGCGACGCCGCCGAAGATGTACGAGTCGAAGCGGTCGAGGACGCCGCCGTGGCCGGAGATCAGCGAGCCCGCGTCCTTCACCTGCGCGTCGCGCTTGAGCGCGCTTTCGACCAGATCACCGGCCTGCGCGGCGAGCGAGGTGATCGCCGCGACGATCACACCCTGCCACCACGCGACGTGAACCCACGGGACGAGCGCGATCGCCGCGCCGGCGAGCAGCGCGGCGACGAACCCGCCGACCGCGCCTTCGACGGTCTTCTTCGGCGAGAGCTTGGTGAGCTGGTGCCGGCCGAACGCGGTCCCGACCAGCATCGCGAAGATGTCGGTGAACGCGACGATGAAGATGATCCAGACGGTCCACACCACGCCGTTCTGCAGCGCGCGGATCGCGATGAAGTACGTGAGCAGCTTGCCGATGTAGAGCACGCCGAGCAGCGTGTAGCCGCTGCGCGCGAAGTAGCCGGTTTCCGCGGTGAACGTGGCGGTCCCCAGCGCCACGACGACCGTCGCGGCGAGCAAGATTCCTTCGTAACGGTGGATCAGCCCGAAGTGCGTGAGCAGCACGTACGCCCACACCGCCGCGATCGCGACCGGCAGCTCGACCGCCGGCCCTTTCTTCGCCGAGAGCCCGGCGAACTCGTAGATGCACCCAGTCGCGACCGCGAGGACGAAGACCGTGAACCCCGGCGGCCACGCGACGGCGGCGAATCCGAGCGCCGCGAGCAGGACGCCGATGACGATGCGCCGCACGCCGACGGCCGGTTTCGGCTTCGGCGCCTTCGCCGCAGCGGCGGCCGCCGCCGATGCCGCGCTCGTCGTCATGCCGTCCCGATCCGGCGCCGCCGGCGCTGGTACTCGCCGATCGCATCGGCGAACGCCTCGCGACCGAAGTCGGGCCAGTACGTGTCGCGCAGCACCAGCTCCGCGTATGCGACCTGATAGAGCAGGAAGTTCGAGAGCCGCGACTCGCCGCCGGGGCGGATCAGCAGATCGGGGTCGGGCATCCCCGCCGTCGTGAGATACGACGCGAGCGTGTCTTCCTCGATCGCGTCCGGCTCCAGCGCGCCGCGCTGCACGTCGGACATCATGCGGCCGACCGCGTCGCGCAGCTCGCTGCGCGCGCTGTAATTCACCGCCAGGTTCAGAATCAGCCCGGTGTTCGCGGCCGTCTTCGCGACGAGACCGTCGAGCGATTCTTTCGAGGCGCGCGGGAGCTGTTCGTAGCGCCCGATCACGTTGACGCGCACGTCGTTGCGGCACAGCTCGGCGAGCTCGCTGCGCGCGAAGTAGACGCACAGGTCGAGCAGCAGCGAGATGTCGGTCTTGTCGCGCTTCCAGTTCTCCGTCGAGAACCCGTAGACGGTCAGCATCGGGATCCCCCAGTCGCTGCACGCGCGGGTGATCTCGCGCAGCGCGACGATCCCGCGCCGGTGGCCCTCGATCGCCGGCATGCGGCGCTCGCGCGCCCAGCGCCGGTTGCCGTCCATGATGATCGCGACGTGCTTCGGAAGCTCCGCCGGTTCGAGCGCGGGGATCACAGCCGTTCGTATCCCTCGTAGCCCGCGAGCAGCTCCCAGGCGCCGTCATGCTCCCCGCTCAGCGCGCTGACGCGCAGCGCGCGCAGCGTCCCGACGCCGATCGCCGGATACGGCGGCAGCAGCAGCCGAAACCGCAACGGCCGCTCACCGAGCATCGCACGAGCCTCCACCCACGGCATCAGCACCAGATCCTCGACGTGCACGGAGGTCGTCAGACCTCCATTATTTCTTTTTCTTTGCCGTGGACGAGGTCGTCGATCTGCTTGACGTACTTGTCGGTCAGCTTCTGCACCTGGTCCTGACCGCGCTTGATCTGATCGTCGGTGATCGTGCCGTTCTTGGCGAGCGCCTTGACGTCGTCGTTCGCCTTGTGGCGGATGTTGCGGACCGCGACCTTGTGCTCTTCCGACTTCTTTTTGACGAGCTTGACCAGGTCTTTGCGGCGCTCTTCGGTGAGCGGCGGGATCGAGAGGCGGATCGTCGCGCCGTCGACGTTCGGGTTCAGCCCGAGGTCGCTGGTCTCGATCGCCTTGCGGATCGCGCCCACGACGCTCTTGTCGAACGCGGTCACCAGCAGCGAGCGGCCGTCGGGCGAGTTCACGCTCGCGACCTGCTTGAGCGGGACCGACGAGCCGTAGGCCTCGACGTGCAGGCGGTCGAGGAGCGCGGGCGAGGCTCGGCCGGTGCGGATCGAGGCGAAATCGCTCGTCGTCGCCTCGAGCGCCTTCTTCATCTTCGACTCGGTGTCGCGGTAGACGTCATCCAGCATGGCCGACCTCTTCGCCGCGCAGCGCCGCGGCACTCCGGCCGACCGTCGTCCCGATCTCCTCGCCCATGACGACCCGCCGGATGTTCCCGGGGACGTTCATGTCGAAGACGACGATCGGGAGCCCGTTGTCCATGCAGAGCGTCAGGGCGGTGTTGTCCATGACCTCGAGGCCCAGCTCCAGGACGCGCAGGTAGTCCAGCCGCTTGAAGCGGGTGGCGGTGGGGTCCTTGAACGGGTCGGCGCTGTAGACGCCGTCCACTTTGGTCGCCTTGAGGATCGCTTCGGCGCCGATCTCGACCGCGCGCAGCGCGGCGGTCGTGTCGGTGGTGAAGTACGGGTTCCCGGTCCCCGCCGCGAAGATCACGACGCGGTCTTTCTCCAAGTGCCGGATCGCCTTGCGGCGGATGTACGGCTCGGCGATTGCGTTCATCGCGATCGCGGTCTGCACGCGCGACTGCACGCCGATGCGCTCCAGCGAGTCCTGGAGCGCGAGCGCGTTGATCACGGTCGCGAGCATCCCCATGTAGTCCGCGGTCGCGCGCTCCATCCCGGCGGCCTCGTGGACCTTGCCGCGCCAGATGTTCCCGCCGCCGCAGACGACCGCGAGGCTCACGCCGTCGGCGTGCACCTGCGCGATCTCGCGCGCCATCGCCGTCGTCGTGTCGACGTCGACGCTCCCGCCCCGCCCCGCGAACGCCTCACCGGACAGTTTCAGGAGAACGCGCTGGTA
>DATAQE010000074.1:0-7232 GCA_036264835.1 Candidatus Elarobacter sp. | reverse complement strand
GCAGATCACGGTCGCTCCCAGCTGGGCCGGCGGCGCGACGTGGACCGGCCGCGGCTTCCAGTCGAATCAGGTCGTCGGCACGATCAACCTGCCGCCGTACGGCGGTCCTGGACCCGACGCGACGATTCAGATCTCGATGGCCTACGACGCGGGCCGCGGCTTCGTGCACTCGGCGGTCGAGACCGACTCGTTCAACCTTCCGGGTCTCGACGGCTACGTCGTCGGCGGCCAGGACGGCGGCGGACGAAAGCCCGACGAACCGGCGTACCACAACACGATCGCGTTCGTGTACTTCTCGCCGACCTACTGACGGTCAGCGCGGCGCGCGCGGGCGGGGGAACTGCATCAGCTCCGGTTCGGAGAGGTCGCGGAACACGCCGCCGGCCGGCTCGTGGAACTGGAACTGCATCCCGTACCGCTGGTTCGGCACGCGCTCGTCGACCTTCGCGACCGCGTGGAACGAGTGGCGCGTCTTGAGGAACAGCAGAAAGCCGTTCGGGCGGTACGGGACGAGCTTCTTCACGACGAACGCGTCGCGCACGTGATGGTCGGTGCCCCAGCAGCGCACCAGCCGGTCCTCGTGCGCGAGCAGCTGCGTTCCGGACTCCTCGAACCCTTCGCGGTCCGCGAACGAGAAGATGCAGGTGAAGATCCGCGTCGGCAGATCGGTGTGCGCGCCGAGCTCGAAGCCCGGCTCGTGGCGCTGCAGGAAGAGCTGCGTGCTCATCAGCGAGAAGAAGTCCTCGTCGTCGAGCAGGTCGCCGAAGCGCAGCCGGAAATAGGCGTCGCACTTCGCCGCGACCAGCCGCGCGAACCAGTCGCCGGCGAGGAACGTCTCGCGGATCACCGCCCAGAGCGCGGCGGCGCCGGGCGCGCCGCCGATCGGCTCGCCCGCGGCCACGTCGATCTGCTTTCGCGCGAAGTACGGCGTGTGCGTCGAGACGTTGTCGGACTGCTCCCGCGGCAGCCATTCGGAGCCGGGGTTCGTCGCGAACGGGTTGAACCGCAGCACGTCCGCGTACAGCTCGGCGGGGAAGAGATCGGGGACGACGATGTGCGGAAACGGGCTGTGATTCAGCTCCGCACGTTCGAGCTTCCGCTCGATGTGGCGGCGCAGCGCGCCGGCCGCCTCGCTCACGCGAGCAGCGCCTTCTCGGGGAGAGATGATGCGCCGTGCCGTTCGCCGCTCGCGATGATCTCCGCGAGCTGTCTGACGTAGCGCGCCGCGAACTCGTGCGGGCCGACGACCGCGGCGCCGCGGTACCGCACGCCGTCGACCGGCGGCATCGGATCGAGGACGAGATCGGCGGGCTGCGAGCGTTCCGGATCGCAGTACAGCGTCGCGATGCGCTGCAGGTCGCGCTCCGTCCAGGCGGCGCTCGACTCCAGCTCGCGGAACAGCCGCTCCTGGTGCCAGCCGTACGCGTTCTCGTCGTACCCGAGCGCGAGATAGCTGCTCCACCCGACCAGCACTTTCGCTTGAATCTGTGCGACCGAACGCACCGGGAAATGCGCCAGGCTCACGCCGTTCGGAATCGCGTGCGGCGTCGCGCCGCCGGTCCCTTCGATACTGTGGTTGCCCTCCGCGACCCAGAACTCGGTCTCGCGAGCGGCGGCACGCGCGAGGACGGCCTTGCAGATCCCGGGCTCGAACTCGTGCAGCCGGCGGAACCGAATGCGGCGCAGCACGTCACGCGCCGGCGCGTCGTCTTCGGCCGTCGGGACGTACGAGCTCCACGGCAGCATGCAGTGCGTCCCCGGCGGCACCGCGGCGAGCGATGCGATCAGCGCTTCTCGGCTGGCGGCCTTCAAGAACTCGTCGGCGTCGAGCAGGAAGAGAAAATCCCACGCGCGCTCCGCGAGCAAGCGGTGCGACCAGTACGTCATCGTTTCGGATTGCAGCCTCAGCGGGGCCGGATCGCTAACCACCGTGAGCGGCAGCCCTTCGGCGGCCAGCGCGTGCAGCACCGCAAGGGTGCCGTCGACCGAAGCATGGTCGACGACGGTCAAGCCGTCGAGGAAGCGAAGGTTGTGGCGGACGAACTCCTCGATCACGTCGCCCTCGTTTCGGACGCGTGCGAGGCCCTGAAGCTTCACCGCGGCGGCTTCGCCTTTCGAGGGCGCCTCCGCCTCCGCGCGAATGGTCGCCGGATGGATTCAGGCCGGCTCGCGATCGTGCTTGCGACACCGCCTGGATTCAACCCGGGGATGGCCGTCACGGAGCTCGCGCTCGCGGCGTTCCTGCGCCGGCACGGCTGGGAGAACGCGGCGCGGTGCTATCGGATCATGACCCTCGACGACCGTTTGGGGCTCTTGCCGCCCGAGCAGCGCGCGCGCGCGGCTCCGGGCGCCGACACCGGACTGCGGTACCATTCGGCGTTCGCCGCCTTCGACGAGATCCGCGCGAGCGACGGCGTGCTGTACTGGGCGGATTTCCTGCACATGGCCGGCTACGTCCGCCATCTCGAGGAGCTCTTCGCGCGCCGAGGGATCGCCGCCGGAGCGCAGCTCGCGCAGCTGCTGCTGCTCGACGGCGCCGCAGAGGACGTGCTGGCGAAGAGCGTGACGTTCGGCACGAGCTTGCTGTTCAACACGCTGCACGACGAGCGCGACGCGGCGTACGGCACGGCGTTGCGCCGGTTCTTGCGCGACGCGAAGCGCGTGTGGGTTCGCGACGCGCTCTCCGCGGCCCGCGTCGCGCACCTGCGCGGCGACTACGACACCGGATACTTCGGCGTCGACTGCGCGCTGCTGCTCTCGCGCGAAGACGTGCTGCGCGAGGCCGCCGAGCCCGGAGCGCCGTGCGAGCCGCACGACGCCGGCTCGGTGCTCGCGTTCTTCGGTCGCGAGCCGAGCGCGCGCGAGCAGCTCACGACGGTCGCGGTCGAGATGGGGCGCGCGCTCGACCGGCCCGTGTGCTGGCTGCGGTGGGGCGATTCCGGCGGTTTTCCGCATCTCCAGCCGCGCCCCGAGACGATCGCCGACACCCGGTTCACGACCGTTCAGGGACTGCTCGGCGCGCTCGCGCACGCCTCGGCGGTCGTCACCGACACCTATCACCTCGCCGTGACCGCCTGGAACTTCGGTGTTCCGGCGATCTGCGCGTTCACGGGTCACACGCTCGGCGGCGACGACGTGAGCAGCGGCGCCGCATTCAACTGGCGCGACAAGCGCGAAGTGTTCTACTCGCAGTACGACGCGCTGGACTTCTTGATCCGGCCCGAGGAGCTCGCCGATGAAGCGCTGCTCGCACGACGCGTCGCGCACGTGAAAGCGATGCTGCGCGACGTCGCGCTCCACGAGCTGATCACGGGCCGGATGCGCGCGCACGCGCGCGCGGCGGAGGCCGCTCTCGCCGCGGAGATCGCCGGGGCGCGCTTGGTATGATATACTTTTCTTGCGGCCGGGGTGCCGCAAGGAGCCCATTGTGAACACACGTATCGTGTCGTCGCTCGCGCTGGTCGCGTTGCTTGCCGGTTGTTCCGGCAGCGCGTCCACCGTCCCGGCGAACAGCAAACAATCCGTCCCGTCCGGCGGGGTCCGCACGGTGAAGACCACCGGCGGCCCGGGGACGACCTCGCTGACCTATCTCTCCACCTACGCGCCGTACGGCCCGTGCTCGGGCCCCGGCCTCACGATCATGGCCGGCTACTTTCCGGTCACGAGCCTCTCGTTCGCGGCGAACGACGGTCCGCCGCTCGTCGTCTCCAACTGTCACTTCTCGACGCCGCACTACGTGAACGTGACGCTCGGGACGCCGGCGTACGGGTCGCCGTTCGTGCGGCAGACGGACTACACCGTGACCGTCGATTCGACGAACAAGGCGTCGGTGACCGCGACCTGGACCGACCTCGGCCCGACGCTCCCCGGCACGCCGGCGGCGACCGCGACCGTGAGCTTCACCATCGGCGATCCCGACACGGGCGGCGGCCTCTAGCCGCCGCCGAACGCCGAGCCCGCACCCGTGCTACGGCGCGGGCTCGGCATCGCCGGCCGCGAAGAGCCTCCGCCGCCAAGCGCCGACGGAGTGAGAGCGTGCCGACGAGCCATCAGATGACCCAAGCGCAGTACGTGCGCGCGTACCGGTCCCCCGCTCGCGGCTGGGCGGGGACGGCTCGTGAAGGCTCCGGTGCGCCGGAGACGGGCGCCGCCCCGATCGGGCACGGAACCGTCGCGGCCTATCTGAACGAGCGGCTCGCGCAGATCGGCGTGAAGCACGTGATGGCGATCCCGGGCGACTACATCTCGGTCTGGGTCGAGACGCTCGACGCCGGCGTGATCGATCACGGGCTCGTGCGCGTGCACCCGAACAACGAGATGTGCGCGGCGTACGCGGCCGACGGCTACGGCCGCTCCGCCGGCGCGTACGGCCCCGACGGCCGCAAGACGGTCGGGTGCGTCGCGTTCACGTACGGCGTCGGCAGCCTCAACGCGGTGCAGGCGGTCGCCGGCGCGTTCGTCGAGGACGTGCCGCTGGTGGTGATCGCGGGGTCGCCGTCGCTGGCGCAGTTCCGCAGCCAGCGCGATCTCGGCGTGCTGTGGCACCACATGTTCGACGGCTCGAACACCGATATGCGCGTCTTCGAGAACATCACCGCGGCCGCGGTCCGCATCGACAATCAGGCGACGGCGCCCGCGCTGATCGACGCCGCGCTGCTGACCTGCATCACGCGCAGCAAGCCCGTCTACATCGAGATCGTCAACCTCACCGAGGCGCTCCCGTGTCCGGCGCCTTCCGGCGCGCCGCTCGCGCCAGCGCCGGTCGTGCAGAACGCGAGCTCGCTCGCCGACGCCGTCGAGGGCGTGCTACGGCGGCTGCGCAAGGCGGAGCGGCTCGTGCTGATGGGCGGCGTCGAGATCGCGCGCTACGGGCTGCAGACGGAATTCGTCCGCCTCGCGCAGGTGCTGCAGGCGCCGTACGTCTGCGACCTGCTCGGCAAGAGCCTCGTGAGCGAATACCGCGACGACGTGCGGTTCTCCGGGACGTACAACGGCCGCAACTCGCAGGACAACGTCGCGCGGCTCGTGCGCGAGGCCGATCACGTGCTGACGCTCGGCGTGCGCGACACCGACTTCAACTTCTCGGGGCTTGCGGCGGCGGACTACGTCCCGGACGTGGTCGCCGCGCTGCCGCCGATACCGACGCACCTCGCGGTGCGGCTCGGCGCGGTGCGAGTCGGCGCGAACGAGGAGTACTGGGGCGACGTCGACCTCGGCGCTTTCGTCGAGGCGCTCACCGCGCGGCTCGAGGCGGAGCCGGGCGGGAGGCTGCCGTGCGCGCCGTTCCCCGGGCTCGCGTCCGGGACGCCGTGGGATATTCCCGCGCCGGAGACGTACGAGCCCGGCGCGCAAGTGACGTGGGACAGCTTCAAGTCGCTGCTGCAGCACGAGTTCTTGGCGGCGTTCGGCGAGGACGACGCGCCGGTCGTGCTCGCGGACACCGGGCTCTCGTTCTACGGGATGAACAATCTGAAGGTCGCGGAGGGCGGGTTCATCGGGCAGCTCGCGTGGGGCGCGATCGGCTACACGGTCGCCGCCAACTACGGCGTGAAGCTCGCGAACGAGGCGACGGGCCGGAAGCGCCGCGCCGTGAGCATCGTCGGCGACGCCGCGTTCGCGCAGACCGCGAACGCGCTCGGGACGATCGCGCAGCTCGGGCTCGACTCGATCGTCTTCGTGATGGACAACCGCGTCTACGCGATCGAACAATGGCTGATCGACGCGCAGGCGTTCTCCGCGCACGATCCGGTCCCGTTCGCACCGCTGTGCGAAGTCCCGCAAGGACACATCTGGGACTACGTGCGGATGGCCGAGGCGTTCGGCGGCGCCGGCCGTTTCGTGCACACGAACGCCGAGCTGCACGACGTGCTCGCCGGCCTCCGCGACGTCCCCGTCAACCCGGTCACGCAGCAGCCGACCTTCACGCTGGTCGCGGTCAACGTCCCGCGAACCGATCTGCCGTCGAACACGCGCTGGAAGGTCCCGAACCCGTAGCGGCTCGCAACGCCCGATGCGCCGCCCGGGTTGAAGCCTGAGGTGCCCGAGCTTCCCGAGGTCGAGACCATCGCACGCGGTCTCGCCAACGCCGTCACCGGCAAGACCGTCGCCGCGGTCACGGTGACCCTGCCCAAGGTCGCGATCGCGCCCGAGGGCGAGTCGTTCGAGCGGTCGCTGGCCGGCGAGACGATCGCCGCCGTCGGGCGGCGCGGGAAGTACGTGGTCTTCCGGCTGGCGTCCGGGCGGCGGCTGGCGGTCCATCTCCGGATGACCGGCCGGCTGATCGTCCACCCGGCGGGCTACGACGAACCGTATCCTTACACGCACGTTCACGTCGTCTTCGGCGACGGGACGCGGCTCAGTTTCGCCGACGTGCGGCAGTTCGGCCGCATGCGGCTGCTCGCCGCCGGCGACCCCTGGGACGCCGACGGCGGGGTGGAACCGCTCTCCGAGGGGTTTACCAGCGAGTCGTTTGTGAGTATGCTGGACGGGCGTCGCACGCCGATCAAGTCGTTGCTCCTGGACCAGACCAGGATCGCGGGGGTCGGAAACATCTACGCGTGCGAGGCCTTGTGGGAAGCGGGGATCCGGCCGAGCCGACCGTCTCACAAGATCAGCAAGCCGGCGAGACGCCGGCTGCACGGCGCGGTCCGAAACGTGCTCCACCGGGCGATCGAAGCCCGAGGGACGTCCGTGGACGACTACGTCGACGCTGAGGGGCTGAAGGGCGGGTTCCAAAACCAACTCGCCGTCTACGGCCGCCTCGGTGAACCGTGTCCCCGGTGCGGGAAACCCATCGTGCGCACGGTCATCGGACAGCGCGGTACCTGGTGGTGCCGAGGCTGTCAAAAGTAAAAAAAATATAGAAGTAAGGAAGTCAACTCACCATTTCCACCACTATCGAGGCGCCGGTCACGGCGCCCGCTCACGAAGAAGAAGACCAGCTCGCGCTCGAGCAGCGGCTGTACGAAGAGTCGCTGAAAGTCCTCGACGAGGGCCAGGTGCTGACCGGCGTGATCGTCGCGAAGTATCAGGACGAGCTGCTCGTCGACATCGGCGGCAAGTCCGAAGGGATTCTGCCGTTCCGCGAGCTGTCGCTCGCGATCGAGCCGAAGGAGCTCAAGGTCGGCGACACCCTGGAAGTCATGATCCACCGGATCGACGACCAGGACGGCCAGCTGTACCTCAGCGAGCGCCGCGCGCGCGCCCTCAAGACCTGGGAGAAGGTCATCGAG
>DATAQE010000190.1:0-8588 GCA_036264835.1 Candidatus Elarobacter sp. | reverse complement strand
GCCTTCGACCGCGCCGAGGAAGCCGCCGGCGCGCTCGGCGTCGAGCTCGGAGAGGACGTCGTCGAGCAGCAGGATCGGTGCGTCTCCGGTACGGGCGCGCATCACGTCGTATTCGGCGACCTTGAGCGCGAGTACCGCCGTCCGCTGCTGCCCTTGCGAGCCGAACGCCGCGAGCGGCGCGCCGTCGACCAGCAATCGGAGATCGTCGCGGTGCGGCCCGACCAGCGTCGTGCGCCGCCGCACCTCGCTCTCGACCGCGCTCGCTAGCGCTTCGCGGACGTCGTCCTCGGGGTTCGGCGCGTACGTCACGCCGAGCCGTTCGCGCGTCCCGCGCCAGCGCGCGTAGATCGCCGCGGTCGCGGCCGCGAGCTCGTCGACGAACGCGCGCCGCGCCGCGATCAGCGCGCTCGCCGGCCGCACCAATTCGTCGTTGTACGCGAGCAGCAGATCGCGATCCGGCGCGATCGCGCCGCGCAGCAGCGCGCTCTTCTGCTGCACGACTTTCTGGTACAGCGCGAGATCGCGATAATACGTCGGCGACAATTGCGCAAGCGCGCCGTTCAAGAACGAGCGCCGCAGCGCCGGCCCGCCGCCGACCAGCTGCAAGTCGGCCGGCACGAAGGTCACCACCCGCGCCCGCCCGAGGAACCGCGCGAACCCGACGGCGCCGCCGTTCACCTCGAAGCTCTTGCGCGTCCCGGCCGGCGTGCGCGCGACCGTGCAGCGCAATCGAATCGCGCCCGCGACGATGCGCGCCTCGCCGGCGATCTCCGCGCGTTCCGTCCCGCTGCGGATCAGCTCGCTCTCGCGGTGCGCGCGGAACGACTTTCCCGTCGCCAGCATCGCGAGCGCTTCGAGCAGATTCGACTTCCCCTGCGCGTTCGGCCCGACGAAGACGTTCAGGCCGCTCGCCGGCGTGAAGTCGAGGCTTTCGTAGTTGCGAAAGTCGGCGAGACGAACCCGCTCGAGCCGCACGCCGCCGGCGCGGCCGCTATTGCCGCAGCGGCATCAACACGTACAGCTGCTGCCCCGACTCTTCGCCCATCTCCAGCGGACGAATCGCCGCCGGCGAGAGCGGGCCCAGGAACTCGAGCACCGTCTGCGGCGAGTCGACGTGGTTCAGGATCTCGACCAGATAGCGCGCGTTGAACGCGATCGCGAGATCCTCGCCGGTCTGCTCGACCTCGAGCTCTTCGTACGCGTTGCCGGTCACGTCGGACTTCGCGGTGATCATCAGCGTCTGGTTCGCGACCTCGAGCTTCACCATCGAGGCGCGGTCGCCGGCGACCAGCTCCGCGCGCCGCAGACCGCCGATCAGCGCCTGCGTGTTGACGACGACGCGGCGGTCGAACTTCGCCGGTATCACCTGCCCGTAGTTCGGGTACTGACCGTCGACGAGCCGCACGACGATCGACGTCGTCCCGGCGGTGAACTGCAGCTGGTTCGCGTTCGCGCCGAGCGCGGTGACTTCGACGAGCTCCGCGGCGCCGAGATTGCGCGCCGCTTCGTTGAGCGCGCGCGACGGCACGATGTACTTCGCGGTCCCGTCGATCCCGCGCTCGAGCTTCGAGGTCCAGCGCGCGAGACGGTACCCGTCGGTCGCGACGAGCGTGATGTTCTCGCCGTCGAGCTCGACCAGCGTCCCCATCAGCACCGCGCCGCGCGCCTCTTCGTTCGAGGCGGCGAAGATCGTCGCGGCGACGCCCTCGCGGAAGCGCTTCGCGGCGATCGCGAACGACTGCCCTTTCTGCGCGGAGGGGAGCGGCGGGTACTCGTCCGCCGGCAGCGCGTGGAAATCATAATTGGACCGCTCGGCCTTGACCGAGGCGCGTGACGGCGAGCCGGTGAGCTCGAGCAGTCCGGCCGGAAGGTTCCCGAGATAGCCGCTGAACAGCCGCGCCGGCACCGTGACCGCACCCGACTCGGCGATCTCGGCCGGGAACGACTGTTCCAGGGTGAGCTCGAGATCGGTCGCGCGGACACGGATCGCCCCTTCGTCCGCGCTGAGCAGCACGTTCGAGAGGATCGGCACCGTGGTGTGCGCGTTGACGACCTTGCTCGCCGCGCCGACCGCGGAGGCGATGTCTTTCGTACTACACGTGAACTTCACTGATCCACCGTTTCGAGAGGCTCCGCCGTCCGGTCTTTGGTTTGAAGAAAGATCGTCGTACCAGCAGTAAGGCGGTGAACAGCGGGGAGAACCCCGGAGATCCGCTCGTACCACGGGTCCGCGCGCGATTCGGGCTGTGGACGGTTCAGACGTTCCGTCCACGGACTCCCCGAGCCGGGCGCGCATCCCGTTTTTCCACGGGCCGGATGCCGACCTGTGCCCGCGTCGAGGATGGAGATTGTGAAAGCGGCAGGGATCGCCTCCCTGCCGCTTTCGTCCGGTCCCGGTGAACCCGTGGCGCTTACGTGTTGAGCGTGAGCAGGAGCGGGCCGGAACCGTACCCGGCGACCACGATGCTGGTGCCGTTCGGCGCCAGCGCCATGCCGTAGGTGCTGTTGCCCGCTACGCCGGCGGTCAGCATCTCGGCACGTCCCGTCGTGCGGTCGACCCGTCCGATCCGGTTGTCCAAGTACGAGACGAAGAACAGGTTGCCGTTCGCGTCCAGCACCTCGTACTGCGTGAACTCGTTCCACGAGTCGTAGCCGTAGAAGCGCGGGACCGCGTAGCGCGTGAGCGTTCCGCTGGCGACGTCGTCGCGCACGAACTCGTTCATGTTCTCCAGATCGACGAACCAGATCGAGCCGTTCGCGGCGTCGTACGCTTGCGCGTCGAGCATGCGCCCCGCGTGCTGCGTGTCGACCTGCGTCTCGCTGATCTTCGTCCCGCTCGGCGAGTACTTCGCCAGCCACGTCCCGTCGACCGAGGCGTACGACGTCTCGACGACCCACAGGTTGCCGTCGCCGCTGGGGAAGACGCGCGTCGGCAGCGGCAGCAGGACCGGCGACGTGTCGGTCACCGGCGGCGTCGAGACCGCGAACTCCGACGGCGTCCCGGGCGTGTTGGCGCTGAACGGCAGCGTCCAGACCTTGCCGGCGTTGCGCTCCGCGCCGACGAGCCCGCCGTTCGCGACCGTCAGGTGGAGCACTTCGTCGTTCGGGGTCGGGATGTCGGTGAAGGTGTGCGCGACCGGGTCGAAGCGCGTCACGTAGAACGGCGCGACCGAGGCGCCGTTCGAGACCGTCGCCGAGATCATGTAGATCGCGCCGTCGGGTCCGAGGACCGGCGCGCGCAGCGTGCGCGTCACCGACGACGTGCTCACCGAGTACGTCCCCGTCACCGCGTACGCGCTCGAAATGCTCGCGATCTTGCCGCCGGTCTGCGTGACCCACAGCTGTCCGGTCGAGTCGTAGACCGGGTCGTAGCTGCGCACCGTGTTCGCGAGCGCGTGCGTCGCCGCGCCGGAGCCGGCGGTGCGCGCCGCGGGCGCGGACGGCGAGATCGTGACCGACGCGCTCAGCGAGCCGAACGTCGCGCCGATCGTGAACGACGCACCGCTCGCGCCGTTGTACGAGAGGTACGGCACGGTGTAGCGGTCGGGGACGGAGACGCTCTTCGCCGTCGGCGAGGGGCTGCTGTTCGCCGGCGAGGTTCCGTTGTAGCGCTGGGTCGAGTTCTGCGTCGCCTGCGTGTACAGCGAAGAGCCGCCGCTGGTGTCGTTGTCGGTGAGCACCACGGGCTGCGTGTAGTTCTGCGGCGCGATGAGGACGGTCCCCGACGCGTCGTAGAGCTGCACGATCAGCGGGATGTTCGCCGCGGTCCCCGTCGGCGGGGCGGGATCGGCCGCGAAGAGCTTCATCGAAGCGACCGCGCCGTCGAGCGTGATCGAGATCGGGTTGTCCTGCGCGTCCTTGATGGTGACCTGGAGCGTCGCGCTGCCCAGCGTCGTCCCGGAGCCGTCGCGCGCGGTGTTGGTCGCGACGGTGAGCGTGTCGTTGCCGACCGGGAGCCGCACCTGCATCGAGCAGATGGAGTAGATCCCCGAGACGTCGGCGCTGCAGGTCACGCCGTTCCCGATCACCGCGCCGCTGATGTCGTAGACGGCGTGGTACGGTGCGACGCCGGTCTGGGTGGCGTCGACGACGAGCGAGTTCGTCGCCATGGAGAGCTCGCGGGTGCGGCGCTGCGAGGACGACTCGGCGGTCGTGCCGGCCGCGGACGAGAGCCGCTTGAAGGTGAGGGTCGCGGTCCCGAGCGCGGCGGGCGCGGAGCCCGTGCCGTTCGCGGAGCTCGGGGAGGCGGACGGGACGGTGCCGCCGCCGCCCGAGCAGGCCGCGAGCGCGGCGAGCGCCGTTATGGCGAAGGCGCGAGTGAGATGGCGCGGCATGCTAGCGGTTCTTCTTTCCTTGGACGGTCAGGCTGGAAGTCGCGACCGTCACGGAGACGGTCGTGGTGCGGTTCGAGGAGTCGGTGACGGTGATCGTGCACGCGCCCGGGGCCGCCGGCGTCACGGTGAAGTTGCCGCTCGCGTCGACCGCGCCGACCGTTGCGACGGTCGTGCTCTGCGTGCTCGCGCACTGCGACGCGCTGAACGTTCCGCTGAAGTAGGTGCTCGAGACCGTGACCGTCTTCGTCAGGTCGGATCCCGTGCCGTCGAAGTGCAGCGACGAAGGCGTCGCGGTCAGCGGGCCCGGCGTCGGCGTGGGGCTCGGCGTCGGCGACACGGTCGGGCTGGCCGTCGGAGATGCCGTCGGGCTCGCGGTGGGCGAGGCGGTCGGGCTCGCCGTCGGCGTCGGCGTCGGCGAAGGCGGCGTTGGGGAGTAGTACAGCGCGAAATAGTAGGCGTGGTTCGCCTGGTACGTCACCGGGCCGGGCGCGCTGGTGAAGCTCAGCTGCTGGCCGCTCGCCGTACCGGGGTTCCCGAGCGGATACGTCCAGCCCAAGCCGTCGTAGAACGCGAGCCCGAAGACGCCGCGCGAGGGATCGTAGCCGGCGGGGAGGGTGATCGTGAAGGCCGGATAGCCCGGGAACGTCACGGTCTGCGTGAACGCGAGGCCTTGGTAGTAGAGGACCTCGAGCCCGCTCGAGCCCGTCGCCTGCGGACGGCGGCCGACGGCGAGCGGCGCCACGCCGGCCGGCGTGGTGGTCGTCGTCTCGACCGTCACGCTGGTCCCGGGCGGGAGCGTCGCGGCGGGGAGGACGATCGATCCGGAGAGCCCGGCGGCCGGCGGGATCGCGAGCGTCTGCGGCTGCGCGGTGGCGGAGCTGAGCGGGACCGTCGTCGCGGCGGTCGCCGGCGCGAGGGTCGGGACGGACGGGGGCGGGGTCGGCGCGGCGCTGCCGCTGTTGAATGCCGGTACGCTGCTGCCGCCGCCACAGGCGGCGAGCGCGGACAACGCAAGGATGACGGGTCCCAAAAGCAACGGGCCCGGACGGGGGAATCGCAAGAAAGAAGGCCTCCCGGAGCGTGAAAAACGGGGCCGTGCAGGCACAGCCCCGTTTTGTCTCGTTCGGCCGAAAAGGCGGCTAGGCCTACTCGCTCTGGATCTGTGCGACGAGCGAGCGGATCTTGTTGCGGAACGCCTCGTCGGCGTCCATCATGTCGGCGATCTTGTCGCGCGCGTACATCGCGGTCGTGTGATCTTTCTTGCCGAACTCGCGCGCGATCTGCGGGAGCGACGCGCCGGTGAGCTGCCAGGAGATGTACATCGCGACCTGGCGCGGGAGCGTCACCCGCTGGTCGCGGCGCTGTGCCTCCATCTCCTTGATCGAGATCCCGTAGTGCTTCGCGACGCGGTCCTTGATCCCGGGGATCGTCACCCGGTGCATCGGCGCCTGCGCGACCGCGTTCTTCAAGACTTCGCCGGCGAGGTCGGTGGTGATCGGCGACTTCGTCAGCGAGGCGAACGCCACGACGCGGATCAGCGAGCCTTCGAGCTCGCGGATGTTCGACGGGATCACCTTCGCGATGAACGCGAGCACTTCGTCGGGGACCGGAACCTTCTCGGTCTCGGCCTTCTTGCGCAAGATCGCCTCGCGCGTCTCGAAGTCCGGCGGCTGGATGTCGGTGAGCAACCCCCATTCGAAACGCGAACGAAGGCGGTTCTCCAGGGTCTGGATCTCTTTCGGCGGACGATCGCTCGAGATCACGAGCTGCTTCTGCGCCTCGTGCAGCGAGTTGAAGGTGTGGAAGAACTCTTCCTGAGTCTGCTCCTTGCCTTCCAAGAACTGGATGTCGTCGATCAGCAGCACGTCGACGTGCCGGTAGCGGTTGCGGAACTCGACGGTCTGGTTGTTCTTGATCGCGATGATGAACTCGTTGGTGAACTTCTCCGAGGAGACGTACACGATGTTCGCGTTCGGGTTCCGCTCGAGGACGCGGTGGCCGATCGCGTGCATCAAGTGGGTCTTGCCCAGCCCCACGCCGCCGTACAGGAAGAGCGGGTTGTAGGCCATCGCGGGCGCCTCGGCGACCGCTTGCGCGGCGGCGTGGGCGAACCGGTTCGAGTTCCCGATGACGAAGTCGTCGAAGGTGTAGCGCGGGTTGAGGTTCCCGATCCGCAGCTCTTCGGGGGCGGGCGGCTTCGCGGCCGGTGCGACGGAGGTCGCAGCCGGCTGGGCGGCGCTGCCGGGGTCGACGACGACCCGCAGCGCGATCTCCGCGCCGAGCAGCTCGTGCAGCACCGAGGTGATGTCCGACTTGAGCCGGTTCTCCACCCAGTCTCGGGCGAACGTCGTCTGGACGGCCAGGACGATCTCCGAGGGCGTGAGGTCCACCAGCCGCATCGGCTTGAGCCACATCTCGAAGACCGGTTTGTTGTAGCGGGGTTCGAGCCGCTCGAGCGCCGCGGTCCAGAGGTCGTGGGGGGCCGTTGCCGTGGTGCTGGTCTGATGCATGAAGCCGTTACCTGCCGCATAGTCCGGACCGGCGAGAGAGTACGCGCCGGGGGAGAATGAGCGATGGGGATTGGCCCGGAGGGGGTGGCTTCCTGCGCGGTTTTCCCCCGGAGTTGTCCACTTCTCCACAGGCGGGGAGGTGGCGTTCCGACGAGGCCCGTCGCGCGTATCCACGAGTTTCCCACCCGCACGAATCGGGCCGCGAACCCGCGCCAGACCTGGCTCCGGGCCGCATCGGCCGATGCATCCGTCCACAGCCTTCTCCACCGTTGTGGACAAGTCAGGAACGCTTCCCAATTGGGAAATTTTCCTTGACGGTCGACCTGCCCGGCCCGTATACTGTCTTGTCGCACCGTTTGGGACCGGCTCGCCGTTCCCGCGCCCCAGGAGACTCCCTCGTGAAGCGGACCTATCAGCCGCACAACCGGCGCCGCAAGCGCGTCCACGGCTTCCTCGAACGCATGTCTACGAAGAACGGCCGCCGCGTCCTCGCCGCGCGCCGCAAAAAGGGCCGCCACCGCCTCAGCGTGTGAGATGCGGGCGTACGATTCCCTCAAGCGACGCGGCGACTTCGCCCGCGTGACGCGGCGGGGGAAGCGCCACGCCGGGCCCTACCTGACCACCTTCGTCGCCGACGGCCGGCGGCGGACCCGCGTCGGCATCACCGCCGGCAGCTCGATCGGCGGCGCGGTCGTCCGTAACCGCGTCCGCCGCCGGATCAAAGCCATCCTCGAACGCTATCCGTTCCACGCGCCGCCCTGGCGCGACGTCGTCGTGATCGCCCGGCCCGGTGCCGGGGAGCAGCGCTCCGCCGTGCTCGCCGCCGAGCTGGCGCGCGTCTTCGGGCCGCCGGCGTGACCCCGCGCTCGCTCGCGCTCGGGGCGCTCCGCGGCTACAAGCGGTTCGTCTCGCCGGTGCTGCCGCCGGCCTGCCGGTTCGCGCCGACCTGCTCGGAGTATGCGGCCGAGGCGATCGAGAAACACGGCATCTTGCGCGGCGGTACCCTCGCCGTGCGCCGGCTGGTCCGCTGCGGGCCCTGGCACCCGGGCGGCTACGACCCGGTCCCCCACCGAAAGGCCCTCTGACGCCCGTGAACCACCTCCTGGACCCGCTGGTCAAGGTCCTCGCCCAGGTCCTGACCGGCCTGCACCACGTGATCCCGTCGTACGGCTGGGACATGATCGTGCTCGCGCTGGTCCTGCGCATCATCCTGTGGCCGCTCTCCGCGGTGCAGTTCCGCTCGATGGCGGGGATGCAGAAGCTCCAGCCCGCGGTCAAGCAGCTGCAGACGATGTACAAGGGCGATCCGCAGCTCCTGAACCAGAAGATGATGGGGCTCTACAAGGAGCACAAGGTCAACCCGCTGGCCGGGTGCGTCCCGCTGCTGATCCAGTTCCCGATCCTGATCGGTCTGTTCTGGGCGATCCAGAGCCAGATCAAGGAGTTCGGCGCCGAGCACTGGCTGTGGATCGGCTCGGCGATCTCGGGATGGGCCGCGGAGCACCACCTCGCGATCTTCGGGACGCCGGTGCTGGCGACGAGCCTCGCGGCGCCCGACGTCTTCCTGCTGGTGATGTACGTGATCTCGATGTACTTCACGGTGCGCTACGGCAGCCCGCCGTCGACCGATCCGCAGCAGGCGCAGACGCAGAAGATGATGGCGATCCTCTCGCCGGCGATGATCGCGTACTTCGGCTTCCAGTACCGCTGGGCGTCGGCGCTGTACATCTACTGGCTGGCGAGC
>DATAQE010000093.1:0-11258 GCA_036264835.1 Candidatus Elarobacter sp. | reverse complement strand
GATCGCCGGCGAGTAGAAGATCACGTTCGCCGGCGCGTTGATCCCGGTCAGCGAGATCGGGTTGAAGAAGTTCGCGCCCTGGGTGAAGAACGGCCGGTACTCGTTCAGCGCACGGCGGAACTCTTGCGGCGCGATCGTCTGCTGGTCTACTTCGACGTTCGAGTAGTCCGGCGCGATCGCCGCGACGAACGCGGCCGTCCCGGTGATCGGCACGACGACGTCCGCGCCGAGATGGCGTGCCCCGGTGTCGACGAAATTTCCGTCCGCCTGCTGGAACCGGCGGCGGTCTTCGCCCGCGCTGCCGAGCGCGTATACCTCCGCGCGCGGCGGCCGGCGCGCCGGTCCGCCCGCGATGCGCAAGCCGGTGAGCTGCGGCCAGAAACGCGCGTCGCCCGCCTGCGGGAAGCCGTTGACGCCGCCCCCGCCGTCGTTCATCGTCGCGTCGTACGCCCACGACTCGTTCAGGTTCAGCGCGGCGATGCGGCGGATGAAATCGAACCGCCATGCCTGCACGCTCGCGCTCGGTCGGCGCAAGACCTTCAGCGGGATCACCATCATCGCGCTCCAGCCGTCGGCGCGCATCTGCGCGACCGCGGTCCACGGCGGCGCGAAGCGTGCGGACTCGGTCGACTGCTGGTAGCGCGTGCCGCGCGGTGTCGTCATGAAGAAGTAGACTTGGCCGCCGTTCCCGCTCGGATCGATCCCGATCCCGGCGAAGTCGTCCTGGCCGAACCCGATGTCGTTCGCGGTCTGCGTCGCGGTGACGCTCGCGCCGTTCTGCTCGAGCTTCATCCCGACGTACAGATTCGTGTCGTCGTAGAGCAGCATGAACGTCGACGCGAAGCGGCTCGGGCGCTGCGTCGTGATCGTCTGCAGCCCGCTCGCGACGACGGCTTTGTCCCAGGCCGGATCGGTGAGCGCCGGATCGAGCGCGGGCGGCTTCTCGGTGCGAACCGCGGGATAGCTCCCGGCGGGCCCGGTGACCGCCGCGGCCGGCAGCACCGTGGCGGCGACGGAAGCACAGAGACCGGCCGCCAGGGCCGCCAACCGAAGACGCATGCCCGTTCTACGCGGCGATTCTCCGTATTGTTTCGGAGTAAGCGGGAAAGACATGGCGCGCTTGACGCTTGCCTTGCCGACCATAAAGAGGAAGCTCTGTCTAGCGGAGTGAATAGCCCCTCGGCCGAGCTACAGGACTACCGAACGATGGCCAAGCGGCAACTCACCCGGTGACGGCACGGCGCCGTCCGCCTCCTGGCTCGGTCAGAAAGGCACCCCATGGACAACTCACGGTTTACCGCACTCCGTGGAAGCGAGCGCAAGCTGTTGCCGTCCTCGGAGCCTGTCGGCGACCCGCCGGCGGACGAGCTCATGAACGTCACGGTCTACGTCCGCCAAGACCCGAGCTCGACGGCGACCCTGCCGCGGCTCGAAGACTACTCGGCGTCGGGGGCGCGCGTGCAGCGCTCGCACGCGGATACGAACGCCGCGTTCGCCGCCGACCCCGCCGACCTCGAAAAGGTCGCCGCCTACTACACGGCCCAAGGGCTGCGCGTTCTCGAGAAGAGCCTCGACAAGCGGAGCGTCACGCTGCAAGGCACCGTGAACGCGATGTCGCAGGCGTTCAACGTTCCGCTCAAACTCTACGAATCGGCGCACGGGCGGTATCGCGGCCGCACCGGCGCCGTCTACGTTCCGCGCGAACTGAGCGCGATCGTCGAGTCGGTGTTCGGGCTCGACAACCGCCACGTGGGCCGGCCGTTCAATCACCGCGCCCGCGCGTTGCCGGCTCGCGCGCGCGCGCAACAGGGCTTCTTCCCTCCCGAGCTCGCGCAGCTCTACGGTTTTCCCGATCACG
Organism: Candidatus Elarobacter sp.; assembly: GCA_036264835.1. GTDB lineage: Bacteria > Vulcanimicrobiota > Vulcanimicrobiia > Vulcanimicrobiales > Vulcanimicrobiaceae > Vulcanimicrobium. The sequence continues at coordinate 9,400 of DATAQE010000093.1, read as the reverse complement.
CCGGGCAAGGCCAGACGATCGGGATCCTCAGCTTCAACGGCGATCTCGATCACGGCTCCGGCGGCTACGATACCGCGGTCGTTCGGACGTACTTCAAGGACGTCATCGGAGCCGACGGCCCGAGCATCGAGAACGTGGTCGTGCACGGCCCGGGCAACGACCCCGGTGACGGAAGCTCGCAAGCGGACTCCACCGGGGAGGTCTTGCTCGACCTCGAGGTCGTCGGATCGCTCGCCTCCCAAGCGTCGATCGTCATGTACTTCACCGTGTTCACCGAGCAGGGCTGGGTCGACGCGATCATGTCGGCGGTGACCGACGCGCAGCGGAAGCCGAGCGTGATCTCGATCAGCTACGGCAATCCGGAGGACGGCTCGGGGACGCTCTGGACCGAAGCCGCGATCCTCAAAGTCGACGAAGCGTTCCGGCGCGCCGCCGCGGCGAACGTCACGATCTGCGCCGCTTCGGGCGACGACGGATCGCGCGACCAGATCACGTCGGACACGCTCGCACACGTCGATTTCCCGGCTGCCAGCCCGTGGGTGCTCGCGGTCGGCGGAACGCATCTCGAAGCGTCCGGCGGAGCGATCACCCGCGAGATCGTGTGGAACGACAACGAAGGCAGCACCGGCGGCGGCGTCAGCAACGTCTTCGGGCTACCGCCGTATCAGAACGCTGCCCGGGTGCCGGTCTCGGTGAATCCCGGGAGCCGGATCGGCCGCGGCGTCCCCGACGTCGCCGCCGTCGGCGATCCCGAGACCGGCGTGAAAGTCTCGAGCCCCGGCGCGGGGGCGGTCGAGATGATCGGCGGGACCAGCGCTTCGGCGCCGCTCTGGGCCGCGTTGATGGCGCGCTTGAACGGGCTCGCGAGCGCGCCGTTCGGATTCGTCAACCCGCTGTTGTACGCGCAGGCCGGGAATTCGCTCAACGACATCGTCGAAGGCAACAACGGCGCGTACAGCGCGCGCGCGGGCTGGGACGCGTGCACCGGACTCGGCACGCCGAACGGGACCGCGCTGCGCGCGGCGCTCGCCGCGGCGACCACGACCGGCAACGGCACGCGAAGCCGGCCCGTGACGCTCGCGACGTGATCTAGAAAGGCGCGAGCGCGCGGCGCGTCGCTTCGAGATAGCCGGTCCCGAAGCGGCGGTCCGGTTCGAGATGCGCACCTTCGGCCCACTCGTTCCACGCGTTCACGAAGACCAGCCGGTGATCGGGGTGCCCGAGACGCGCCTCGGTCACCAGCGCGTGCAGCCACTCTTCGTAGAGCTCCGGCGTCGCGCCGTGGAAGATCGTCGCGCGCTCGCCGAGGCGCGCGGTGTTGTCCCAGCCCGCCATCGCGGTGCGGTAGAGGCGGAACGGCCGCTGCGGCAGCGCGAGCTGACGGCGCATCGCGGCGGCGAAATCGTGCACGCGGCCGGAGAACCGCGGCTCGCACTCCTCGACGGGATACCGATCGACGTGCAACGCTTCACCGTGCGGCGGGAACTCGACCGCCGCATCGAACCAGAGCGGCCGCGGATCGCTCACACCATGCGTCAGCGCGGCGACGAGGTGCAGACCGGGGAGTCCCCAGCGCCGCGCCGCCGCGCGCCAGCGCGCGACCGTTGCCTCCGGATCGGGGATCGCGCCCGGCTTGTAGACGATGAGCACCGGCGCGCCGCGCACGTGCAGATACCGCCGGTCGAGGAAGAACGGCATCAGCTCGTCGATGAGCGCGCCGTCGAACTCCGCACCGTAGCGCTGTTCGATCAGCAAGTCGGTCTCGTGACCGTCCCACCGGCGCGTCCAGTTCTCGTTCGCCCAGCACAGACAGAACGGCATGTCGGGCTCGCCGCTGCGCAGCATCTCGCGCAGCGGGCGGTCGAGCAGCTTCTTCGTCCCGAACGAGTAGTAGTAATAGCAGAAGCCGTGGATCCCGTGCGCGCGCGCGAGCTCGGCTTGGCGCGCCAGCGTCTCGGGGAGGCGCAGGTCGTAGAACCCGAGCCGTTCCGGGAGATGCGGCTGATAGTGCCCGGCGAACTGCTTGCGGCCGCGCGCGACGTTCGTCCACTCGGTGAAGCCCTTGCCCCACCACCGGTCGTTCTCCGGGATCGGGTGGAACTGCGGCAGGTAGAACGCGAAGATCTTCACGTCGTTCTCCGGCTCCGCCGGGCGCGCGTGCTTCGCCCGCCACGGGCGGCGGCGAACGTGGTCGACCAGCGTGAAGCCGTCGCGCTCCACCGCGCCCTCGCCGCGCTCGATCACCACGAACCCCTCGTGCACCGTCGTCTGCCGGATCAGCGTGCGTGACGTCCCCGTCGCCGCGACGAGATCGTCGACCAGCGCGGTGAGACCCTCCTCGCCGGCCCAGAAATGCCGCGGATCCTGGAACTCGGGCCAGTGCTCCCACGCCCAGTCTTCGATGATGTAGAGCCCGCCCGGCGACAACCGCGGGAAGAGCGTCTCGAAGCTCACGCGCGTCGGCGCGTAGAGATGCGAGCCGTCGTCGATCACGCAGTCGATCTCGCCGCCGAGATCGCGGCGCACGAGCTCGGTCAGCGCGGTGCGGTCGCTCTGATCGATCCCCCAGCGCGTCATCACGCGGTCGCGAAGATCGCGCTCCTCGACGAAGCGCCGGAAGTACGCGCTGTCGCCGCGGCGCAGCTGGTCGATCCCGACGATCTTGTCGGGCCGCAGCATCTCGTACCACAGCGCGGTGCTGCCGCCGTCCCAGATCCCGATCTCGAGCACGTGCCGCGGGCGAAACGACGTCGTCGACCAGAAGCGCTCGTACTGCTCGATCAGAGCGCGGTTCTTGTAGAGCCGGAACGCGTCTTCATCGCCCGGCGGAACGCCCGCGCCGGACCGCTCGAGGCGAAAGACGAGCTCGCCGAGGACGGCCCGTTCGGGTTCCCAGATCAGCCGCTCGAACACAGCCCCGCCTCGCGGATGACGACGACCTTGGTGAGATCGCGGTACGTCGCGCGCGGCGTGCGTTGCACGACGGCGACACGATAGCTCCCGGGCAAGAGATCGTGCACGTCGAGCGTCGCGTCGAAGCCGCAGCGTTCGTCGAGGCCGGGGACGCGCGCCGCGACGTCGGGCCGCGGCGTCCGGTTCGCGACCGGGAACAGCGCGTCGTCGGCGCCGGTCTCCGACTCGAACGCGACGAACAGGTCGATCGCGTCCAGCGCGCTCTCATCGCAGTACGCCCATCCGACGATGCGCGCAGCGTCCCCGCGGAGGTGGACGGGCTCCTTGCCCGCATGCAGCACCACGGCGCGGACGCCGTCCAGCCAGTCGACGAGCGCTCCGCCGGGCGAGGGCGCGAGATGGCGCGTCGGCACCGGGAGCCGGCTGAGGATCTCCTCGCGCCGCGGCGTGTTGCGAACCAGCGCGGCTTCGACGAGCGCGAAGAGCTGCTGGCGGCCGCGTTCGTGCCCTTTCACGACCGTCTCGAGCTCGGCGAGCGCCGTGTCGACGTTCGCGCCGTCGCGGGCGAGCGCGTCGCGCAAACGGCGCACCAGCGCGAGGCCGCTCGCCGGGCCGCGCACCGCACGCCGCGTCGCTTCCAGCATCCCGCGGCCGGTGCGGTCGTCGGGCTCGAGATAGCGTCCGCCGGACCAATCGTTCCAGGCGTCGAGAAAGACCAGCGGCTCGCCGCGCCGGCGCGTCACGTCGAGCGCCGACTGCAGCCAATACTCGTACGCTGCCGGCGCGTCGGCTTCGTCACCGCCGTGTGGCGACTCCACCATCCGGAACGCGCGCTGCGCCGGCCACGGCGCCGCCATCGCCGCCGCCGCACGCGCCGCGTATCCGCCGTTGCCGTCCGGCACGATGACGTAGGAATCGTATCCGAGATCGCCGGGACGCTCGGCGCGGCTCGAATCGAGCGCGCACAGATGCAGCTCGCCCAGACCCGCATCGCGCGCGGCCTCACGCCATACCGCGACGCACGAGCGCGGCTCCGCGATCCGCGCCAGATCCTTCACCACGATCAGCGGCCGGTCGCCGACGCGCAGATACCGTTCATCGACGAGCGCGAAGATCACGTCTTGGAAGAGCCGTCGCGCGTCGCGCGCGTCGAACCCGGCGGGACCGCAGACGTCGAGCATCAGGCAGAACGGGAAGCCCGGGCGCGCGCTCTCGACGAGACGGCGCAGCGGCTCGTCCCACAGCGGCCGGCCGTCCCACTGGTAGCGATAGCAGAACGCGTCGATCCCGTGCTCGGCCGCGAGCGCCGCCTGCGCCTCGCGCACCTCGGCGACGCGCGGGTCGGCGAACCCGAGCTCGGTCGGCAGCGGACGCGTTTCGCCGGCGAGGACCTGCGTCCACATGGTGTCGCCGGAATCGGCGTCCTCACCGTCCGGCACGTAGCAGCGCGGATCGTACAGCGCGACGACGTGAACGTCGCGCGCGGCCGGAGGCGCGGGGAGCGGGCGCGCCGCGCCGCCGCGCGGCTTGCGCACGATCGCGAGCTCTTGGCCGAAGGTCGGCATGTTCTCGGGCATCGCGACGATCTCGAGGCCCGCCGCCTCGATCTCCCGTGCGACGAGCTCGGGCGTCACGAAGGTGATGCCGTACAACGGTTTGTCCCCGTACTCCGAGGTCAGCGGGGTGAAGCCGAAGCCGCTCTCGCGGACCGATCGCTCCACCTCGTCGAACGCCTCGTCGGTGAAGGCGCCGTAATGCGACATCTCGCCGGCGCGCCAGAGCGCGATCCGGCGGTCGGAGAGGTACGTGAACGCCGCGACGCCGCCGGGCCGCAGCATCTTCGCCCACGCGCGCAGCGAGGAGCGCCAGTGCGGAAGCGGCGTGTGCGTGAGCAGCGAGAAGCAGATCAGCGCGTCGACGCCGGCCGGCAGCGGGTCGGTCTCGGGGGTCCAGCCGATCACCACCGGGAGCGCGCCGAGCTCCTCGGCGCAGAACCGCACCGCGTCCGCATCGATGTCGCACGCGTATACCGCGGCGCTCGGCAGCGCCGCGCGGAACGCGCGCGAGAAGCGGCCGTAGTGCGAGGCGACGTCCGCGACGGCGGTGCAGTCCGCGAAGCCCGGATGGCCGTTCTCGCGCAGCAGCGCGTCGATCTGCGCGAGCTGCTGCGCCGTCGAGGTGAAATACGCGTCGTGCGCCGCGGCCTCGAAACCGGGGTAGATCGTGTCGTTCGGCGAGATCGTGCGGTTGACGGCGGCGAGGATGTCGTTCGGGTCGAGCGTGAGCGTGGGCTCCTCCGGGGCGTGGCGACGCGCGTTCGACCATTCGACGCCGGATGCGCGCAGGAGCGACCACAGCTCCGGCGCGGCGTCGCGCAGGCTCTCGCCCCGGGTCGCGTCGAGATCGTTGGTGAACTTCATGAACTCCTCGAAGCGCTCAGGGTCGAAGGCGTCGTTGGACGGTTCGAGCGCATGGCAGAAGGCGCGGACGACCTCGACGTTCTCCGCCTTGCACTCGTGCTCGAGGTAGTGGCGCAGGCGCCGTTCGGCGACGCGCCGCACACCGGACGGGAGACAGCTGTGCGCGAGCCGCCCGGGATCGTTCACGGCGTTGTACGCGACGCGCATCCCGCGATCGTCCAGGGCTCGCAGCAGCTCGACCATCCCGAGCGCGTTGTAGTTCTGCAAGGTGACGACGGCCATCGGCACGATGCCCGGGATCCCGTGAAGCCGGTCGATGACGCGGAGCAGCGTCTCCCAGCTCGCGCCGTGCCGGAGATACTCGTACAGCTTGCCGTGGCCGTCGATGCTCAGCGAGACGTTGACGCCGCGGAACTGCGGGACGATCTCGGCGAGCTTCGGATGGATCTGCTGCCCGTTCGAGAGCAGACCGAGGTAGATGCGGCGCGAGGCTCCGCTCTCGACGAGCCGCGAGATCAGCTTCCAGACGTTCGGCATCAGGAACGGCTCGCCGCCCATGAGCGTCACCGTGATGTCCCGCTCCGCCGCCGCTTCCAGCATCGCGGCGAGCGCGCCGATGTCGTCCGACCAGCGCACGCCGTTCACGCGGATCACCTCGTCGGGCGAGGTGTCCTGGCCGTTCCATGCCGCGTGCACGCGATCGGCGGCGATCCGCGAGCTGGAGATCCCGGAGCAGCTGCGGCACTTCAGGTTGCAGACGTTCCCCATGTCGAGGATGAAGTGCTCGGCGCTTCCTTCGAGGCGGTACCCGGTCTCGGCTCCGATCTCGGGGAGCCGCTCGATGGCATGTCCCAGCCACGCCCGGTACGAGTCGTTCATCAAGATCCGCCGGCTGATCCCGCCTTCCGCCTCACGGTCCCAGCAGACGCGGCAGGCGGCGGGCTTCGCGCCGCGCGCCATCGCCGCGCGCACGCCGACGATCTCCGGGGCGTTCCACAGCGCGTCGGCGCCGTCGCGCGTGAGGTGGCCCGGCGTCGTTCCGTCGAGCGTCAGCGGCGGGCTGACCTCACAGCAGAACCCAGCCGTGCCGTCGGGGCGCACGACGAAGTTCGTCCACGGGATGATACAAACCGTATTGGACAAGGGACTTGGGCGATTATGCGCCTGCGGCGACTTCCCTGTCGAAGGACTGCACGTGCCGGTGGTCGTCGACGTACGTCTCTCTCACGGGCGCAAGCGCCGGCCTTCCGCGCGGCCGAAGGTGACCCAGTGGTCGTAGCCGCTCGCGATGCGGCCCTGCGTCACCGCGAGCCGCACGTCCGGGTTCGCGTACAGGTACTCTTTCTCGGAGAACTCGGCATGGTCGCGGTCTTCGCGCAGCCCGAACGTCCGCGCGAACGCTCGTACGAGCGCGTCCGCGGCGTCCTCGGTGATGTGCGCTTGATCCGGCGCGTACGCGCGGCTGCGCTCGGTGACGATGCCGAACTCGTAGCCGGGCCAGTACTCCACGTTGTCCCGCTCGCGCGCGACGTCGCCGGCGACGGCGCGCAGCGTCGATTTCCCGTACACGTTCTCGATCAACACGTCGGTGCCCGCGAACGTCCGGTGCATCGGCACCGGCGAGACGCTCACTACGACGCGCAGATCCGGCCGGCCGTGCGCGAAAAGCATGTCGAGCACGCCGTTCAGCCGCGCGCGGTTCTCGGTGTAGTCGGTGCGGTGCACGGTGAAGCGCCCGGGAAAGCGGTGCGCCACCTCGAGCGGCGGTGTGACGTTGAGCCAGAGCTCGGCGTGATGGTCGTACCACAGCTCGACGAGCCCCAGCGTGACGATCACGGCGCCGGCGTCTTTGAGCCGGCCGAAATACTCGAGCAGCTCGACGCGTCGCTCGCGCGCGCGTTCGAGCGGGACGGGCAGCGTCGCGTCGACGAGCTGCAAGTCGCGGTACCCGCCGCCGTCGTAGACCAGCGACTCTTCCGGGAACGGTTCACCGGCGAGCGACCAGCGCAGCTCGTTCAGCATCGAGGCGGTCGTGAACTTGTTCGCGCCGTTCGGTCCTAGTTGCGGCTCGGCGATCTCGCCGTGATACCGCATGCTGGTGACGTTCAGGTTGCGGTAGCGCAGCTGCCGCTCGATGACGCGCGCGAAGCACGAACCGATACAAAAGAACGCATCCGTCTCGGCCAAGCGGAACTTCGGGACGAACGACGGGGTCGCGTAGCCCGCCGCGAGACGGCCCCGAACGCTCTGCGCGAAGCCCGGCGCATCGAGCTGTGCATCCCAGACGGCATGCGGTTCGGCGAGCGAGCGCGCCCACGCGCTCTCACCGTCCGTCCCTGCGCCGGACGGCGGTGCGAGCGATCCAATCACGAACCTTCACTTCTCCCGGGCATGACGGCGATTTCCGCGTTCGCGGTACGCGCGCCTTGCAAGCGCCGCGACGCTGGACAAACGAGCGTGCTTGTGCCAGCATACGCGGTACCGCGAGCGCGGCGGAGGCGACGATGGTCACGCGCGATGAGCTGCGCGCTCTTCCCCTGTTCTCGAAGCTCGGTGACGACGAGCTCGACTATCTCGCGAGCACGAGCGCCGATCTGCGCCTGCTCCCCGGCGAGTACGTCGTGCACGAAGGCGACGCGCGCCGCGTGCTGTTCGTGCTGCTCGAAGGGCTGATCGAGGTCACGAAGTTCGTCGACGGCGCGGAGCGCGTCATCGGCGTGCGCGAGAAGGGGCACATCTTCGGCGAGGTCCCCGTCATCCTGGATTCGCCGTTCCTGGTGAGCTTTCGCGCCGCGGAGCGCTCGCGCGTCGTGCGCATCGAAGCGAAGGACTTTCACACCGTGGCAGCGAGCGCGCCGGCGTTCGCCGGCACGATCGCCACGGCAGCCCTCGACCGGCTCGGCGGCCTCCAGGAGCTCGCCGCCGAATCGCGCCCCGCGATCACGGTGATCGGCCCGCGATGGCACGAAGGGACGCACGAGCTGCGCGGCTTTCTGCAGCGCAACTCCGTCGAGTTCGACTCGCTGGAGCCGGGAGATTCCGCGGCGGCGGAGATCGTACGTGGATCCGCGGATCCTTCACGCTTTCCGATCGTGCGGTTCCGGAACGGCGACGTCCTGTGCCGTCCGCCGCTGCGGGAGATCGCGCGGGAGATGGGATTGTCGATCGCACCGCAGCGCGCGTCGTACGACGTCGCGATCGTCGGCGGCGGACCGGCGGGTCTCGCCGCCGCGGTGTACGGCGCCTCGGAGGGGCTCGCGACGCTCCTGCTCGAGCGTGAAGCCCCGGGCGGACAGGCCGGCACCTCGTCGCGGATCGAGAACTATCTCGGCTTCCCGTTCGGGATCTCGGGCGACGAGCTCGGCTACCGCGCGCTACAGCAGGCGAAGCGGCTCGGCGCCGAGGTCGTCGTCACGCGCAGCGCTAACGCGATCGATGCCGTCTCGCGCACGATCACGCTCGACGGCGGCGACGCGATCCACGCGCGAACGATCGTCCTCGCGACCGGCGTCGCATGGCGCCATCTGCGTCTTCCGGCGCTCGACCGCTTCCGCGGCCGCGGCGTGTACTACGGCGCCGCGCCCGGCGAGGCGAAGTCCGTCCAGGGGAAGCACGTCTATCTCGTCGGCGGCGGAAACTCGGCGGGACAGGCGGCGATGCACTTCTCGGCGTTCGCCGAGTGCGTGACGCTGATCGTGCGCGGCGAGAGCCTCGCCTCGAGCATGTCGTACTATCTCATCGAGCAATTGAAGACGAAGGCGAACGTCCGCGTCGAGACGCGCTCCGAGGTCGTGGACGCATCAGGCGACGGCCATCTCGAGACGATCGCCGTCGCCGACCGCGCCAACGGGACGACGTCACGCCATGAAGCCGCAGCGCTGTTCGTCCTGATCGGCGCCGACGCCGAGACAGCCTGGCTTCCGCCGGCGATCGCGCGTGACGAGGGCGGCTACGTGCTGACCGGGCGGCGCGTCCTCGGAGACGGCCGGTGGACGGCGGACCGCGATCCCTACTTGCTGGAAACCGCGGTCCCCGGGATCTTCGCCGTCGGCGACGTCCGCGCCGGC
>DATAQE010000013.1:0-1872 GCA_036264835.1 Candidatus Elarobacter sp. | reverse complement strand
TTCGAGAGGTTGCCGTTCGCGACGGCCGTCGTCACCTCGGCGATGTTGCGGACCTGCGAGGTCAGGTTGCCGGCCATCAGGTTCACCGAGTCGGTGAGGTCTTTCCAGGTGCCCGCGACGCCGCGCACGTGCGCCTGGCCGCCGAGGATCCCTTCGCTGCCGACCTCGCGCGCGACGCGCGTCACCTCGCCGGCGAACGCGTTGAGCTGGTCGACCATCGCGTTGATCGTGCGCGCGCTGCGCAGGAACTCACCCTTCAGCGGGCGGCCGTCGGCTTCGAGCGCCATCTGCTGCGAGAGGTCGCCGCGCGCGACCGCGCCGAGCACGCGGCTCGTCTCCGCGATCGGGTGCGTGAGGTCGTCGATCAGGCGGTTGACGGCGATCAGCTTCTCGCCGTAGCCGCCGGGCGCTTGGAGCTCCGAACGCTGCGCCAAACGCCCTTCGATGCCGACGATAGTAGACATGCGCTCGATCTCGCGCAGGATCCGCCCGTTCAGCCCGACCACCTCGTTGAACGCCTCGGCGATGTCGCCGTCGACGCCGTCCCACCCGAGCGGCAGCTTGACGCTGAAGTCACCGCGCGCGACGGCGCGCAGCGCGTTCAGCAGCTGGCGCTTGGCAGTATCCGCGTGCGCCGGCCCGTTTCGCGAGGCGGCTGCATTACGCGGCGGCGGCGATCCGTTCGTTGCGGTGCGCTTTCCGTTGGCCTTCGGTTTCCCGGCGACGGCGGCAGGCGGCATTCGCGATCTCCTCGGGGTGGAACGATGGGACTGGTGCGGAAACGGCCGAACGCCGCCCGCCCTTGGGAGAGGGCCGGCGGCGAGAAAGCCTATTCGACGAGCAAGCTACCCGTCGGCGGCATGCGCGAAACGCGCGCGCGCGCATCTCCACAGTGTACGTATCGGCACGCCGTTTCGTCAGCGGTCGAGCAAGGGTCTCGTTCCGTTATCGGCGGGATACGACGCCGCGTCGAGCGGGATGCGATGCCGCATGGAGCGGGAACGTACCGTTCGTCGATGACTTCCAACGACGAGGCGCTCGCGGACCTGCGCCATGCGCTCGCCGCGAGCGAGGACCGCTATCGGCGGCTCGCCGAGGCGATGCCGCAGCTCGTCTGGACGCTCGACCGCGAGGGCCGGCTCGACTTCGTGAACCAGCGCTGGGTCGCATACAGCGGGCTGACGCTCGAGGAGAGCGCGAGCGAGCGCCGCGGCGAGGTGCTGCACCCCGGCGACCGGCCGGAGATGATGCGGCGCTGGCGCGAGGCGCAGGCGACGCTGGGGCCGTTCGAGGTGTACGGCCGCATCCGGCGCGCCGCGGACGGCGCGTACCGCTGGTTCCACATCAGCGCGGCGCCCGCGTTGGAAGAGAACGGCGAGCTCGCCGGCTGGGTGGCGACGGCGAGCGACGTCGAAGACCGCATCCGCGCGGAGACCTCGCTCACGCTGCTCGCAGACGTCAGCGACGTGCTCGCGCGCGCCGTCGACGAGCAGCGGATGTTTCAGGAAGTGGCGCAGCTCGCCGCGCGCACGATCGCGGACTGGTGCGCGGTCTACCTGCGCGGTGAAGCGGGCGACGTGCGGATCGCCGCGCTCGCGCACGCCGATCCCGAGAAGCTGGCGCGCGCGGTCGACGCGGTGCGCCGCTATCCGGTGCGCGCCGACGATCCGGTCGCGCAGCTGATCGAAGCGGGGCGGAGCGTCCTCGACCCGCACGTCGGGAAAGACGTGCTGCGCGCGTCGACCTACGACGAGCGCCACTTCGCGCTCGCCACGCAGCTCGACTTGGCGAGCGCGATCGTCGTCCCGCTGGTGATCCGCGAGGAGCGCGCCGGGGCGCTCGTGTTCGTCCGCGGCAGCGAGTCGCGGCCGT
>DATAQE010000161.1:0-17470 GCA_036264835.1 Candidatus Elarobacter sp. | reverse complement strand
CGCAATCGTCGTCGAGAACGTCGGGTACGGTGGAACGTATGCCGCCCCGATCGCCCGCGAGGTCCTGCGGGTCGCACTCGCCCGGTCGCGAAGCTAACCGCCGACCGTGAATCCGTCCGCCGAGAAAATCTTCAACAACCGGTACCGCGTCGACGGGACCCTCGGGAACGGGGGGATGGCGAACGTGTACGTCGGGACCGACACGCTGCTGCGCCGCCGCGTCGCGATCAAGGTGCTTCGCGAGCAGTACGCGAGCGACGACGACTTCGTGAAGCGCTTCTCCTACGAAGCGCAGGCCGCCGCGAAGCTCTCGCACCCGAACATCGTCAACGTCTTCGATTTCGGGCGCGAGGACCACTCGTACTACATCGTGATGGAGCTGGTCGACGGGTCGACGCTCGGCGAGATCATGCGCGACGAGCGCGTGCTGCCGGAGCCGGTCGCGGTCGACTACGCGATCCAGATCGCGAGCGGGCTCGCCTACGCGCACCGTCAAGGGCTGCTGCACCGCGACGTCAAGCCGGCGAACATCCTCGTCACCAAGGACGACGTGGTGAAGCTGAGCGACTTCGGGATCGCGCGCGCGGTCTCGGAGCACACGCTCGGCGTCACGCAGCCCGGGATGGTGATGGGGAGCGTCGCGTACATCTCGCCGGAGCAGGCGCAGGGGCACGACCTCGACGAGCGCAGCGACCTGTACTCGGTCGGCGTCGTCCTCTACCAGATGCTCACCGGCTCGCTGCCGTTCAGCGGCGACAACGCGGTCGCGGTCGCGCTCAAGCACGTCTCCGAAGAGCCGCCGCCGATCGACCCGGCGACGAGCGGCGTCAGCCCGGCGATCGCCTCGATCGTCGCGCGGCTGCTGCGCAAGGACCCGCGCGAGCGCTACGCCTCGGCGACCGAGCTCGCCAGCGCGCTCCGCGAGGCGCGCGAGAAGCCGCACGCCGTGCTCGGCGGGCCGGCGTTCAGCGATGCACCGACCAGCACGATCGCGGCGGTGAAGGCGCCGGTCCCGCCGCCGCGGCGCTCGACCGCGCCGGACCGGCCGGCGACCGCGACGCTGCCGCCGCACGATGAGATCGTCGAGACCGAGCACGTCGACCAGGGCCCCGACCGGCGCTGGATCCTCTTCCCGGCGCTGCTGGCGCTGGCGATCCTCATCGGCTACTTCGCGTTGCGCGGGACGACCGGCGGCGGCGAGACGACGATCGTCGTCCCCGACCTGCGCGGGATGAGCGCGACGCGCGCGCAGCAAGAGCTCGCGCAGCGCGGGCTCCAGCCGAAGCCCGTCACCGAGAACAGCGACGCGGTGCCGCGCGATCACGTGATCCGCCAGGATCCGGCGGCGGGCGCGAAGCTCGCCCGCAACGCGGTGGTGACGCTGTTCGTCTCGCAAGGGTTGCCGCGCGTCGCGGTGCCGGACGTCAAGGGCTACAACGTCGCCGACGCGACGCGCACGCTGCAGAACGCGAAGCTCAAGGCGAAGGTCGTCGAGAAGTTCGATGCGACCGTGCCGGCGCAGCAGGTGGTCGACGTGAACCCGCCCGTCTCGACGCAGATCGCGCAGAACTCCGTCGTCACGCTCGTCGTGTCGAAGGGCGTGGAGCCGATCGTCGTGCCGGACGTGGTGAACATGCCCGTCGACAAGGCGCGCCAGAAGCTCGCCGCGCTCGGGCTGCGGCTGAACGTCGAGCAGCAGACCGCGAGTGACACGATCCCGGCGAACATGATCGCTTCGCAGGATCCCCAGCCGCAGTCGACCGCGCAGCCGAACGCGTCGGTGAACGTCATCGTGAGCACCGGCGCGCAGAGCGCCTCGGTGCCGAACGTCGTCGGCCAGGACCCGGACGCCGCGCAGTCGGCGATCACGAGCGCGGGCTTCACGCCCTCGCTCGCGTACGCGGTCGACGCCGCGAACCCGACCGGGAAGATCGCGAGCGAGGACCCGCCGGCCGGGACGAAGGCGAAGAAGGGTGCGAAGGTGACGATCCGGCTGAGCGTCCCGGGCTCGGTCCCCGACGTGACCGGGATGACGCTCGACGACGCGAAGCGCGCGCTGATCGGGTCCGGTTACCAGATCGGCAACCTCGTCTACACCTCGGACAGCTCGCTGGAGGACGGCAAGGTCGTGCGGACCGAGCCCGAGGCGAACAGCGTGCTCAAGCCGGGCGAGTCGGTGAACATCACGATCATGCGCTCCGAAGGGCAATGACGGCGCGGCGCATCCTCGGCGTCGACCCCGGCCTGCGCACGACCGGCTACGGCGTCGTCGAGGTGCGCGAGGGCGCGCTGCGGCTGGTCGAGGGCGGCGTGCTGCAGCCGAACCCGAAGGACGCGCTCGAACGGCGCCTGCTGCAGCTGCACGACGCGATGACCGAGGTCGTGCGCGCGACGCGGCCCGACTGCATGGTCGTCGAAGAGCTGTGGACGGCGTACGAGCACCCGCAGACCGCGGTGCTGATGGGCCACGCGCGCGGCGTGATCGCGCTGGTCGCGGGGGCGCACGGCGTCGCCCTGCACGATCTCGCGCACGCCTCGGTGAAGCGCGCGCTCACCGGGAGCGGCTCAGCGGCGAAGTCGCAGGTGAAGGGGATGGTCGTCCAGCTGCTCGGCCTCGCCGCCCCGCCGCAGCCCGACGACGTCTCCGACGCGCTCGCGCTGGCGATCGCCTTCGCCAATGTGGAAGCACAACGCGGGCGCTTCGCCGAACTCGGGGTCGTGATGCCCCAGCGGCGCGGCCGCGCGACCCGGCTCGCGTAGTGTTCTCTAGGATTTCCGGCACCGTGCTCGAGCGCGCGGCCGACTCCGTGCGCGTCGAGGCGGGCGGGCTCGCGTACGACGTCGTCCTGCCGCCGAGCATCGCGACGAAGGTGCCCGACGCGGGCGCCGATGTGACGCTCGAGGTCTACCATCATCTCGCGATCGACGGGAACGCGGGGCGGTTCACGTTCTTCGGCTTCACCAACGCGATCGAGCGCGAGTTCTTCGAGGCGCTGCTCTCGGTCGCGTCGATCGGCCCGAAGTCGGCGGCGCGCGCGTTCTCCGCGCCGATGGGCCGCATCGCGCGCGCGATCGACGAAGGCGACCACGTCTTCCTCAAGACGCTGCCCGGGATCGGCCAGCAGAAGGCGCGCGACATCGTCGCGAAGCTGCAGGGCAAGGTCGCGCGGTTCTTGCTGATCCAGGACGCGCCGGCGCGCGCCGCGATCGAGAAGCCGCCGATGCCGGAGTTCGCGAGCGAGGCGCTCGCGGTGCTGCTGCAGCTCGCGTACCGCCGCGCCGAAGCCGAAGCGATGATCGCCGAGACGCTCGAGCGCGCACCGCACGTCGACGACGCCGAGACGCTGCTCGCGGAGATCTACCGCCACCGCAACGCAACGGGTGCGCCCGCATGAGCGACTCGGTGCGGAAGAAGATCGTCGGCCCCGGCGACGTTTCCTCGGAGAACACCCTTCGACAGGCTCAGGGTGACATCGGGGCGCGGCCCGACGACGATGTCATCCTGAGCCTGTCGAAGGATGAGCCGCAGCAGAGAATCGTAGGCGCGGACGCGTCGCTGGAGGACGAGGTCTACGGTGCGACACTGCGGCCGCGCACGTTCGACGACTACGTCGGGCAGGAGCAGATCGTCGACAACCTGCGCATCGCGATCGACGCCGCCGCGCGCCGCGGCGAGCCGCTCGAGCACGTGCTTTTCTCCGGACCGCCGGGGCTCGGCAAGACGACGCTCGCGAACTTGATCGCGCGCGCGACCGGCGGGACGATGCGCCCGACGTCGGGCCCGACGCTCGAGAAACCGAAGGACCTCGTCGGCATCCTGACCGCGCTGGAGACCGGCGACGTGCTGTTCATCGACGAGATCCACCGGCTCGGCACGGTCGTCGAGGAGTACCTCTATCCGGCGATGGAGGACTTCCAGATCGACTTCGTCGTCGACCGCGGCGCGTACGCGAAGACGCTCAAGCTCCCGCTCAAGCGCTTCACGCTGGTCGGCGCGACGACGCGCGCGGGGATGCTCTCCGCGCCGCTGCGCGACCGCTTCGGGATCGTCCATCACCTCGCGTACTACGAGCCGGCCGAGCTGCAGCGCATTGTCGAGCGCAGCGCGCGCGTGCTGGAGATCGCGATGGAGCCGGACGGCGCGCGCACGATCGCCGAGCGCAGCCGCGGAACCCCGCGCGTCGCGAACCGCCTGCTGCGGCGCGTCCGCGACTTCGCGGAAGTGCGGGCGGGCGGCGTGATCACCGCCGAGGTCGCCGACGAGGCGCTGCGGCGCGAGGGCGTCGACAAGCGCGGGCTCGACCGGCTCGACCGCGCCTACCTCGACACGATCGCGCACCAGTACGGCGGCGGCCCGGTGGGAATCAACGCGATCGCCGCAACGTTGACCGAGGACGTGGAGACCCTCGAAGACGTCGTCGAGCCCTATCTCTTGAAGATCGGGTTCGTCCAGCGCACCGCGCAAGGCCGCAAGACCACGCCGGCCGCGCTCGCGCACCTCGGCCTGCGCGCGCGCGAAGGGCTGCAGCAGCGCCTGCTATGATGGGCCGCGCGCTGTTCCTCAAGTCGCTCGCCGCCGGTGCGTCCGCGTTCGCGACGAGCCCGGTGACGATCGGGACCGGCGGGATCGACGTGTGGGATCCGCTCTCGCCGCAGATTCGCGTGCTGGTCGCCAGCGACACGCGTGGGGAGACGCCGCAGGTCGCGCCCGACGGGACGTTCGCGTTCGGCGGGAAACGCTGGCGCGGCGCGCCCTCGACGGTCGGTTCACCCGACGGGAAGATGATGCTGGTGACGACGATCGACGTTGACCAGTACCTGCAAGGCGTCGTCCCGCTGGAGTCGCCGCCGTCCTGGCCGGCCGCGGCGCTCGAAGCGCAGGCGATCGTCGCGCGGACGTTCGCGCTCGCGAAGCGCTCGCTCTCGCGGCCGTACGACGTACGCGCCGACGACGCCGATCAGCACTGGGGCGGCGTCGATGCGGAGCACCCGTCGTCGAGCGCGGCGGTGCAGGCGTCGCGCGGCAAGACCGTCGTCTACAACGGCGGACCGGCGTCGGTGTTCTACTCGTCGTGCTGCGGCGGGCACACCGCGGATATCAGCACGGTGTGGAACGGTGCGCCGCTGCCGTACCTGCGCGGCGTCGACGACCCGCACTGCGCGCCGGCGCCCGACTACCGCTGGTCGCGCACGGTCCCGCTCGACCGCGCGGTCGCGGCGTTCGGTGCGCGGACCGGCGGGACGCTCGTCGGGACCGCGCTCACCGAGCCCGATCCGACCGGGCGCCCGCGCGGCGTCGCGCTGCTCGGCACGACGACCGCGACGATCCCGGTCGCCGACTTCCGCAAGGCGCTCGGATACGACGTCGTGCGCAGCTTGTGGCTGCGCGCGGTGCGGATCGACGCGAGCCAGCCGCAGGCGCCGCCGCGGCTCGTCATCGAAGGCTCGGGGCGTGGTCACGGTGTGGGGCTCTGTCAGTGGGGCGCGCGGTATCTCGCCTCGTCGGGCGCATCGGCGAACGAGATCGTCGCGTTCTACTTCCCGGGGACGACGGTGACCAATGGCTGACGAGCAGCGCGCGGACGCGGCGGTGCGGCTGCGCAAGTTCATCGACGTCGTCGTCGAGGACAAGGCGTCGTTCACGCTGTTTCGCGCCGCGGTTGCGGACATCAGCGCGACCGGGATGCGGATGATCTCCGAGCAGTATCTGCCGAAGGGGACGCGCTACACGTTCAGCATGAAGCGTTTCCCGTTTCTCGTCGCGCGCGGCGAGGTGCGCTGGGTGAAGGCCTACGAGCGTGACACGTTCCAGGTCGGCGTGCAGTTCGTCGACCTGGCCGAGGACGACAAACGCCGGCTGGAGTCGTTCGTCGAGTTCGAGCGCACCCGCGTCCCTACCTGAGTGGATTCGGCTTCACCGAATCCTCGCGAGGTGGCGGCGTACGACTACGAGCTGCCGCCGGAGCTGCTCGCGCACGAGCCGGCGGAACGGCGTGAGGCGGCGCGGCTGCTCGTCGTCGGTCCCGGTGAAGCGCTCTCGCACCGCACGTTCGCGGAGTTTCCGTCGCTGCTGCGCGCGGGCGACGTGCTCGTGCTGAACGAGACGCGCGTCGTGCGCGCGCGATTGCGCGGCGAGCGCGAGGGCGGCGGCGCCGCGGAGCTGCTGCTGCTGCGGCCGCGCGCGCACGGGGCGTTCGATCCGAGCGCGCGCGAGTGGCTCGCGCTCGTGCGGCCGGGCCGCAAGCTGCGCGTCGGGACCCGGATGCGCTTCGGCGAGGCGGGCGCGACCGTCACCGAGATCTTGCCGGACGGCCCGCGCGTGGTGCGGTTCGACGACGGCGTCGACGTCGGCGCGCTGCTCGAGTCGCACGGCGAAGTCCCGCTCCCGCCGTACGTCGGGATTCGGCCGCCCGAGCACGGCGGTGCACGCGGCGAGGATCCGCGCGCGGAGCGCTATCAGACCGTCTTCGCGCGCGTGCCGGGCAGCGTCGCCGCGCCGACCGCGTCGCTGCATTTCACCGCCGAGATCCTCGACGCGCTGCGCGCGCGCGGCGTGATCCTCGCGCCGCTGGTGCTCGACGTCGGGATCGGGACGTTCCGGCCGATGAGCGGGAAGACGGTCGACGAGCACGTGATGCACGCCGAGCGCTACGCGATCCCCGACGAGACCGCGGCGGCCGTCGCCGCCGCGAAGCGCGAGGGCCGCCGGGTGATCGCCGCCGGGACGACCGTGCTGCGCGCGCTCGAAGGCGCCGCGCTCGCGGACGGGACCATGCATCCGGGAGACGGTGAGACCGATCTCTTCATCATGCCCGGCTTCCGGTTTCGCGTCGTCGACGCGCTGCTCACGAACTTCCACCTGCCGCGCTCGACGCTGCTGGTCCTCGTCGCCGCCTTCGCCGGGTACGATACCGTACGGACCGCGTACCGTGCGGCGATCGCCGAGCGTTACCGTTTCTTTTCGTTCGGCGATGCGATGTTCGCCGAGCGTTCGTAAAGAAACCGCTCGCCCGGGATGCCCCGCAGCGCATGGTTACCGATTCTTAGCGCTCT
Organism: Candidatus Elarobacter sp.; assembly: GCA_036264835.1. Taxonomy (GTDB): domain Bacteria; phylum Vulcanimicrobiota; class Vulcanimicrobiia; order Vulcanimicrobiales; family Vulcanimicrobiaceae; genus Vulcanimicrobium. The sequence continues at coordinate 10,417 of DATAQE010000161.1, read as the reverse complement.
CGCTCGGCGCAGCGACGGGCGCAGGGCGCCGGGGCGAGAAGCCGTCCAAGGCGTGAACTCTCCGGCTCTCGATCTCGCGACACTGCCGGCTTCACAGCAACAGCGTCGCGCCGCTTTCGTCGCGATCGCATCGCTCGGTGCGCTCGGGATGGCGGCACTGTTGATCGCGCGGGTCGTCCTCGGGACGTTCCCCGGCTTCGTCACGCTCTACGGCGGCGCGGTGCTGATGGGGCTCGCGATCACGACGACGATCCTGTTCGGCCAGTTCGCGCTCTCGCGCCGTCCTTCGCTGCTCGCGCTGGCGTGCGGGACGATGTTCAGCGCGCTCGTCTTCATCCCGTACATCCTGACGTTCCCGGGGGTCGGAACCGCACCGATGCTCGGCGCGCTGCCGAACACCGCCACGTATCTGTGGCTCTTCTGGCACACCGCGCTGCCGGCCGCGTTCGTCGCGTACGCGCTGCTCGCGCCGCACGACGACGGACGGCGTGTCGGCGGCGCGCAGGCGGCCGCCGCGATCGTCGGGACGATCGTCGCCGCGTACGCCGCGACGGCGGCCGTGTTCATGTTCCAGGGGCTGTTGCCGGAGAGCGTCGAGAGCGGCGGCACGTACATGGCGGCGGTCTACGCGGAGCTCGCCGTCGTCGTCGTGCTGTGCGGGATCGCGCTGTTCGCGCTGCAGGTCCGCGGGCGGCGCAGCGTCGTCGACGTCTGGCTGACGGTCCCGGCCGCGGCGCTGCTCTTCGAGGCGCTGCTCAACATGCTCGGCGGCGCGCGCTACACCGTCGGCTGGTATCTCTCGCGGGTCGACGTGCTGGTCGCGACGACGTTCCTGGTCGTCGTGCTCCTCGCGGAGACAAACCGGCTCTCGCACGTGCTCGCGACCAACGAGCGCCGGCTGCGCGGCGTCGTGAACGGCGTCGCCGACGCGCTGATCGCGGTCGACGCGCGCGCGGCCGTCGCCTCAGTGAATCCGGCGGCCGCCGCGCTGTTCGGCTTCGTCGCCGAAGACCTCACCGGCACGCCGATCTCGCGCATCCTCCCCGACTACGCGCAGATCGCCGACGGGCCTGAGTCCTCGGTCGTCGAGACGATCGGGCGCGACGCGCGCGGCACGCTGTTCCCGGTCGAGTTCGCGCGCGGGCGCGACGTCACGCACGCCTTCGGCGAGACGATCATCATCCTGCGCGACATCACGCAACGGAAAGCGGCGGAAGAAGCGATCCGCGCCGCGCACGACCGCGCCGTCGAGGCGGCCGACGTGAAGTCGCAGTTCCTCGCGACGATGAGCCACGAGATCCGCACGCCGATCAACGCGGTCGTCGGGATGTCCGAGCTGCTGCTCCAGACGCCGCTCTCCGACGAAGCGCGCGAGTACGCGACGACCGTGCGCGACTCGGCCGAGTCGCTGCTCGCGATCGTCAACGACATCCTGGACTTCTCGAAGATCGAAGCCGGGAAGATGGACCTCGAGAGCGTCCCGTTCACGCCGGTCGTCGCGGTCGAGAACGCGACCGACATCCTCGCCGCCGCCGCACGCAAGAAAGGCCTCTCGCTCTCGACGTACGTCGGTCCCGACGTGCCGCACCGCGTCCTCGGCGACGCCGACCGCTTGCGGCAAGTGCTGCTGAACCTGCTCGGGAACGCGGTGAAGTTCACCTCGCAAGGGAGCGTCACGGTGCGCGCGATCGTCGACCGCGCCGAGGGCGAGCTCGGCGTCGTGCTGCGCTTCTCCGTCACCGACACCGGGCCCGGGATCGCGCCCGAGGTCGCCGATCAGCTCTTCGAGCCGTTTCGGCAGGCCGATCAGTCGACGCGCCGCCGTTACGGCGGGACCGGCCTCGGGCTCTCGATCTCGCGCCGGATCGTCGAGCTCATGGGCGGGAACATCGGCTTCGACAGCAGCCCGGGGCGCGGCTCGACGTTCTGGTTCACGATCCCCTTCACGCGCGTCCCCGACGAGGCCGAGCCGGCGCGCGCCGACGCGCTGCGCGGCGCGCGCGTGCTCGTGGTCGACGGCGATGCGGTCGCGCGCCAGGTCGTCGACCAGTATCTGCTCGCCTGGGGCGCCATCGCGTCCAGCACCGGGAATCCGGCGCACGCGCTCGATCTCGCGAAAGCGTCGGGGGCGCGCCGCGCGCGCTACGACGTGGTCATCGTCGACCGGCTCTCGAGCGGTGACGCGTTCGCGTTCGCGGCGCGGCTGCACGGCGTCGCGGGCTTCGAGGCGATCCCGATGGTGCTCGTCACCGGGACCGACGAAGCGGTGAATCCGCCCGACGCGCGCGCACACGGGTTCGTCGCCGTCGTCCGCAAGCCGATCCGCCAGACCGCGCTTCACGACGCGCTCGCCGGAGCGCTCGCGGGCGCGCCGGCGGGTTCCCCCGGCGCCGACGGCGTTGCAGCGGCCGCGCACGAAGACGGCGTGCTGGTGCTGGTCGCCGAGGACAACCCGGTGAACCGCAAGCTCGCGCTGCAGCAGCTGAAGAAGCTCGGCTACCGCGCGCACGCGGTGACCGACGGCCGCGAGGCGATCGACGCGGTCGCGCACGGCGACTACGACGTCGTGCTGATGGACTGCCAGATGCCGGAGGTCGACGGCTTCGAGGCGACGCGCGAGATCAGGCGCGCCGAGACGGCGCGCGGCGGCCACGTCCCGATCGTCGCGATGACCGCGAACGCGCTCGAGGGCGACCGTGAGGCGTGTCTGGCGGCGGGGATGGACGACTACCTCGCGAAACCGGTCCAGCTCTCCGCGCTGCGCGCGGTGATCGAGCGGTTCGCGAACGGAGTGGGTGTTGCCGGATAGAGAGATCCTCGATCTCACGCGATTGGAAGAAGCCTTCGAGGACGACACGGCGGGGATCGCCGAGCTGCTGGAGATGGCCCTGGAGACGGGGCGCAAGCACCGCCGCGCGCTCGAGGAAGGTCTCGCCGCCGGTGACGCGGAGCGCGTCGCCCGCGCCGCGCACGGGATCAAGGGCAGCGCCGGGAACATCGGCGCGAACGTGGTCTACCGTCTCGCGACCGAGCTCGACGCGCGCGCGCGCACCGGGAATCTCGACGGCGCGCGCGAGCGGATCGACCGGATCGATGCGGAGTACGAGCGCGTGGCGCAGGAAGTCCGCGCGTACCGGGAGAGCCTCGCCTGAGCGGCTAGGACGGTTCGCTCGGAGCGGCCGTCGGAGCAGTCGCGGGTGGCCCCGACGGACCCGGCACGAACCGCGTCGTGATCGTGATGAACGTGTGCGACGGTAACGGCGTGCAGCGGAAAATCTCGGGCTGAAACGTCATGCGCTGCATGGAGTTCGCGACCGCCTCGCCGAGCGCGGCGTTCGTCGCCGACAGGACCGTGACGCGCCCGACGGTTCCGTCGGGCAGAACGTCGAGACGGACGCGAGCCGAGCCGGTGACGCGCGCGCCCGGCGGGAGGTTCGGCGGCCCGGATATCGGACTCGAGGCGCGAGCCGAGGCGAACGGTGTCTCGCAGGTTGCGGGTTCGTCCGCGGTCCGAGACTCCGGTTCGAGGATCGGAACCTGGTCGGGGCCCATGATGGGAATCGCCGCCGGGACGGGCCGTGCACCGGGCTCGCAAGCGCGCTCGCCGGACGTGTCGCGGATGCTGACCGGAATCACGTTGATCGGCGGGTTGACGCTCTCGGGGATCACGATGATCGCTTGCGCGGCCGTCGTCTGCGGATACAGCCAGTGCCCGGTCCGGTCATCGACGCGCAGCGTTACGGCGGCAGCCTCCAGACCCGGCCGGCGGCGCAGCGTGACCAGGTACCGTCCGGCGGTCTGGAGCCGCCGGACGGCGGGGATCAGGACCCCGCAGTTCCCCGCGAAGAGCTCCTCCGGCGTCGGCCCCGGACCGGGCGGGGCTTGTGCCGAGGCGATCCCGGCGGTCAGGGCGCACGCCGCGAGCGCGCAGCTCGTCACCCGTCGAAAGCTCACGCCGTCCCGTTCCCGTTCTCGGGCCGCCCTACCCGCGTGCGCGCGTTGGTGTACCAGACGAGTCCCGGCGCCGCGTCGCGCTGCTTGCGGACGTGCTTGCGCTCCGTGTAGTCGATCTCGACGCGCGGGGCGTGCTTCGCCTTGCTGTGCGCCGCCGCGAGGTCGGCCGCAGCGGCGAGATCGTCGTCGTGCGGGGCTCCGCCGGGGGGCGCTTGCAGCACCACGTGCGATCCCGGGATCCCGCGCGCGTGGAACCACAGATCGTCGGGCCGCGCGATCCGGAACGTGACCTCGGCGTTCTCGCGCGGCGAGCGCCCGACGTAGATGCGCGCGCCCGACGGCCGTTCGAGCCGCAGCGGCGCGCGGCGCTTCGCGGCCGATTGCGGTGCGCGCTGCGGCGGGCGGCCTTCGAGCACGTCCAGGTCTGCTTCGAGCTCGGGGAGCGTCGGCGCGTCGGCGCGTTCGGCCTCGAACGCGAGCACGTCCAGCGCGTCGCGGCGCGCGGCGAGCAGCTCGCGGCGCCGTTCGAGATGCGGGAGCGCGTCGGCGGCTTTGCGGTAGCGCGAGTAGTAGCGCTGCGCGTTCTCCTTTGCGTCGAGATCCGGGTCGAGCGCGATGGTGAGCTCGGGGTTCGTCGGCGGGACGTAGCTCGTCGCGCCCGGCGGAATCTCGTGCGCGTGCGTGAAGAGCGCGTCGCCGCTCTCGCGCAAGCGGTCGCGCGCGCCGGCGTCCGCGATCCGCGCCGCGACGGCGGCGAACTCGTCGCCGGTCGCGCGCGCGCGCTTCGCGATGCGCGCGAGCAGCGCCGCACGGCGGCGTTCCGTCGCATCGCCGCGTTGCGAGTGAAGCGCCGCGCTCCGGGCCTCCGCGAAGACGTCGAGCAGCGACGGTACCGTCTCGTGCGCGAGGCTCGCGTACTGCGCGAGCGGCACGATGTGCGCGGCAACGATGCGGCCCTCGGCGTCACGATACACGTCCACATCTCGCGTCGCAGGTTCGCTGCTTTCCGCCTCAGCGAGGACCTGGCGCGCGCGCTCTTCGAGCCACGTCGCGAGCTGCGTCGTGGACGGCCACGATCGCGCTTCGCTCTGCGCGACCACGGAGGCGGCGAGCAGGCGCGGCAGCTCGGGCAGATAGCCGCCGAGCGCGCGCGTTCGCGCTTTCGCATCGGTCGCGGCTTCGAGCGCGCGGGTGAAGGCCGCGAAGTCGAGCGACGGCTGCGGCAGCGGCGGCGGTTCGTACGGCAGGCCGACCTGAACCGAGCGCGCCTCGTTCTCCGCGGGCGAGAATTGCTTCGCCGCCGCGACCACCAGCCGGTCGCGCAACAGCACCACATTCCCGTAGCGCGGGACGAGCTCCAGGACCAGCCGCGACTCGCTCTCGACCCCGAAGCGCGACGCCGTCCCGAACGTGAGCACCAGCACCCGGTCCCCGCGCCGCGCGCGGACCGAAGTCAGCCGCATCCCGCGGAGCGTCGTCCCGGCCGAGCGCAGCCAGCCCGGGTCGACCGCGACCGCCAGCTCGGCGTCGTCGAGCGTCACGACCGGCGGCGAGCCGAAGGCGTCCACCGCCAAGGTCGCCGGGCCGCGCTTGCGCAGGCCGCCGAAGGTGAGTGCGACCCGGCCGTCGTCCAGCAGACCGGCGTCCGTCACGCGGGCGCCGCGCAGCGCCCGCTCGAGCTCCTCCCCCGCGCGGCAGATCAAGATCCAATCCGTGGTCATGGCCGAGGAGGTGCTTTCCCGCCTGCTCCGTATTTGTCCGTGTTTGCCGTGTCCTGAGGGTGAAGGACAGCGTTTAGGAGGTTGAAGCTCTGGCCGGGCCCGGTCTGTTGTTCGTCGTGTCGGGTCCGTCGGGGGCGGGGAAGGACACGCTGGTGGAGGGTCTCAAGGCCCGGCACGAGCGGCTCCTCTACTCCGTGTCCGCGACCACCCGCGCGCCGCGGGACGGCGAGCGGCACGGCGTCGACTACTTCTTTCTGACGCGGGCGGACTTCGAGGAACGGATCGGGCGTGGCGAGTTCCTCGAATGGCGCGAGTACAACGCGCAACTTTACGGGATGCCGCGCTCGTTCATCGAGGACAAGCTTCGCGAAGGATACGACATCGTCGCGAAGCCCGAAGTGAACGGCGCGCTCGCCATCAAGTCCAAGTTCCCCGACGCCGTCCTCGTCTTCATCGTCCCCGACAAGTTCTCGTACCTCCGCTCGCGGCTCGAAGCGCGGCGGACCGAGAACAACGAGCAGATCGCCGCGCGGCTCGAGATCGCGCACGACGAGTTCACCTTCGTTCGCCGGTTCGACTATCTGGTCATCAACGAGGAAGCGCAGCCGCAACGGGCGGTCGACGACCTCGAGGCGATCGTGCGGTCCGAGCGATACCGCATCCATCGCTACCCCGACACCCGTTTGAGAGAATTGGAAGACAGCTAACCATGAGTGACAGCGTATTCGGCGACCTCGACGGCCTGCTCAAGCACGTCGACTCGAAATTTTCCCTCGTCAACGTCGTGACCAAGCGCGCGAAGCAGCTCAACAACGGCGCCCCGCCGCTCACCGAGCGCGTGAACCCGAACAAGCCGGTCTCGACGGCCTTCAACGAAGTGCGCGGCGGGAAGATCCCCTACAAGCGCACCCGCGAAGGGATCAAGTAGGGGAATCCCCGCGCGGCCACGGAGGGTCATCACGAGCATGTGCGGCATCGTCGGGTACATCGGCCAGCGGGACAGCGTCCCGATCATCATGGACTCGCTGCGGCGGCTCGAGTACCGGGGCTACGACTCGGCCGGGATCGCGGTGATCGACGCCGGCGGGCAGCTCGCCGGCTCGAAGGCCGAGGGCAAGCTCGCCAACCTGGCCGCACGGCTCCAGAACGGCGAGTCGCTCCACGGGACGACCGGGCTCGGCCACACCCGCTGGGCGACCCACGGCCGCCCTTCCGACGCGAACGCGCACCCGCACATGGACTGCTCCGGGCGCTTCGCCGTCGTCCACAACGGGATCATCGAGAACTACGCGCCGCTCCGCGCGCAGCTGCTCGCGGACGGGCATGTTTTCCGCAGCGAGACCGACACCGAGGTGCTCGCGCACCTCATCGAAACGCATTACGGCGGCGACGTCGTCGAGGCGGTCCGCAAGACGCTCGCGCAGGTGCGCGGGGCGTTCGCGCTCGGCGTGATCTCGTCCGATGCGCCGGGCCGGCTGGTGTTCGCGCGCAACGGTGCGACGCCGCTGATCGTCGGGCTCGGCGAGCGGGAGATGTTCGTGGCCTCGGACATCCCTGCGATGCTGCAGTACACCAAGAAGATCATCGTGCTGCAGGAGGGCGAGGTCGTCGACGTCGGGCGCGACGGTTACAACCTCACCGCGTTCGACGGGAAGCCGATCGAGCGCGAGGTGCAGCAGGTCTCGTGGGACGCGACCTCGGCCGAGAAGGCCGGCTTCAAGCACTTCATGCTCAAGGAGATCTTCGAGCAGCCGAACGTCATCAAGGAGACGCTGGCGGGCCGGATCGACGAGGCCCACGACGTGCAGTTGTCGTCCGAGCTGAAGATCGACGAGATCGTGCTGCGCGCGATGACGAAGATCTCGATCACCGGCTGCGGGACCGCGTACCACGCCGGGATGGTCGGGATGTACCTGATGCGCGCGCTGTGCAAGATCCCGGTCGAGATGGAGCTCGCGAGCGAGTTCCGCTACGGCGACCGGTTCATGGACGCGCGGACGCTGACGATCGCGATGTCGCAGTCGGGCGAGACCGCGGACACGATCGAGGCGGTGAAGATCGCGAAGGAAGAGGGCGCGCCGATCATCGGGATCTCGAACGTCGTCGGCTCGCACCTGAGCCGGATGGCGGACGCGACGCTCTACACGCGCGGCGGCCCCGAGATCTCGGTCGCCGCGACGAAGACCTACGTCTCGCAGTCGATCGCGGCCGTGCTGCTGGCGCTGTACCTGGCGCGCGTGCGCAAGTCGGCGCCGATCGAGCGGCTGCGCGAGATCGCCGAAGGGACGAAGCTGCTCCCTGCCGCCATCGACGTCGTGCTGAACACCACCGACGAGGTGCGCAAGGTCGCGAAGAAGGTGCGCCGCGCGCGCTCGGCGCTGTTCCTCGGGCGCTACGTGAACTTCCCGACCGCGCTCGAAGGCGCGCTGAAGCTGAAGGAGATCAGCTACATCCACGCCGAGGGCTACGCCGCCGGCGAGATGAAGCACGGCCCGATCGCGCTGCTCGACCCGAAGACGCCGGTGATCGGGATCGTCACCGAAGGCCGCGTCCGCGAGAAGATCCTCTCGAACATCGCGGAGTCGAAGGCGCGCGAAGCGCCGATCGTCCTGGTCGCGAACCACGGTGACGACGAGGCAGCGGCGATGGCCGACCACGTCCTGTGGGTCCCGCGCGTCGAAGAGCTGCTCTCGCCGATCGTGAACGTGATCCCGCTCCAGCTCCTCGCCTACCACATCGCCGACATCGACGGCAAAGACGTCGACCAGCCGAGAAACCTCGCCAAAACCGTCACGGTCGAGTAAACTCCTCGGGGTGCAGCAGCGTAGTGATGGCCGGGGGGCCGAGCAGCTTCGTCCGGTGTCGTTCGAGCCGGGGTATCTCACGTTCACCGATGGGAGCGTGTTGATCACCGTCGGGAACACGCGTGTGATCTGTGCGGCGACGGTCGAGGATCGCGTGCCGCCTTGGATGCGCGGGCGCGGGACCGGGTGGATCACCGCGGAGTACGCGATGCTCCCCGGCGCGACGCCGGAGCGGAACCAGCGCGAGGCCTCCAAGGGGCGGCTCGGCGGGCGAACGCACGAGATCCAGCGGCTGATCGGGCGCGCGCTGCGCGCGGTCGTCGATCTCGACAGGCTCGGGGAGCGGACCGTCGCCATCGACTGCGACGTGATCGGCGCGGACGGCGGGACGCGGACGGCGTCGATCACCGGCGCGTGGGTCGCGCTCGCGCTCGCGCTGCGCAAGCACTTCGACGAGGAGAAGAAGCAGAAGTGGCCGCTGATCGGGCAGATCGCCGCGGTCTCGGTCGGGATCGTCGGCGGGACGCCGGTCCTCGATCTCCCGTACGAAGAGGACAGCCGCGCCGAGGTCGACATGAACGTCGCGATGACCGACGCCGGCGGCTTCGTCGAGCTGCAAGGGACCGCCGAGCGCGAGCCGTTCACGCGCGCGCAGCTGGACGCGATGCTGCGCCTCGGCGAGCAGGGGATCCGGGAGCTCTTCGCGCTGCAGTCGCGCACCCTTCGACAAGCTCAGGGTGACATGACGGCGGGGCTCGAGGCCGGGCCGCGTGGCTGACCGGGCCGCCTTGGCGGCGCTGGCGGCGACGGTCGGCGGCTTCCACGTGACCGACAAGGCGATGCGGGCGGCGCAGGACCGCATCGAGCGAGCGCTCGCGGCGGGGGACGTCGACGACGCGGCCGCGCACGCGTACCTCGACGCGGTGCGGCGGTATTTCGAGCCGTACCAGCGCGAGGCGCAGGGGCAGCTGCGGCACGTCGACCGCGAGCTCGAACGGCTCTACCTGCTCCAGTACAACCTCACGGCCGAGCGCGGCGTCGTGGCCAAGCGCGTGGAGGCAGTGCGAGGCGTCCTCGACGCGCTCGCTGAACTTCGCCGCGGATGAAGGTCTTCGACGAGGTCGGCCGGGGAACGACGAGCGCGTTCGCCTACGCCGGCGGCGTCGCCGAACTGCTCGGGGACTCGGTTCGCTACATCGTCGCGCTGCGCATCCGGGTGCGGGAGACGCTCGACCAGGCGTATCTCCTGGGGGTTCAGTCGTGGGTCATCGTGCTGCTCACCTCGCTCTTCACCGGGATGGTGATCTCGCTCGAGAGCGCCGCTCAGGCGGCCTCGTACGGGTTCAGCAACCTCGTCGGCGGCGCGGTCGCGTTCGCCAGCGCGCGCGAGTTGGGGCCGATGCTCTCGGCGGTCGTCGTCGCGGGCCGGACCGGCGCCGCCATCGCTGCCGAGCTCGGCTCGATGGTCGTCACCGAGCAGATCGAGGCGCTGCTCTCGCTCGGGCTCTCGCCGACGCGCATGCTCGTCGTCCCGCGGCTCGTCGCGCTCGTCGTGATGCTCCCGCTGCTCACGGTCATGGCGGTGATCGTCTCGATCCTCGGCGGGATGTGGGTCGCGAACGTCTACGCGCACATTTCGACCGAGTCGTTCATCACCTCGGCGCGCCAGGCGCTGCCGTTCGGCGACGTCGTCCGCGGGCTCTTCAAGTCGGTCGTCTTCGCCGTCATCATCGCGATCATCGGCGCGTACCAAGGGCTGCAGACGCGCGGCGGCGCGGCGGGGGTCGGGAAGTCGACGACCGGATCGGTCGTCACCGCGATCATCCTGATCTTCGTCTTCAACTTCGCGCTCTCGTACGTGCTGTTCGGGCACAGCTGATGGCGGTCTGGGCACGGCTCGACGACGTCTGCGTCCGCTACGGTCCGAAGATCGTGATG
>DATAQE010000118.1:0-25609 GCA_036264835.1 Candidatus Elarobacter sp. | reverse complement strand
TCGGCCGGACGCAGATCGAGGACCAAGGCTCACCGCAGCTCGCGCGCGACTTCGACGAAGTGCCCGGCGTCATCTCGAACCACACGGCATCGTCGAATCCCGCCTCGCCCGGCGCGCAGACCTCGCCGAACCTGCGCGGCGCGCTCGACTACGAGAAGACGACGCTCATCGACGGTCATCCGGTCGCGACCGGGCGTTTCGGCGACTACGTCACGACCTTCCTGAGCGCGTACGTGCTGCAGAGCGTCGAGATTGCGAAGGGGCCGGGCGCGTTCGCGCCGCTGGTGGTGAACGGGATCGGCGGCTCGGTGAACTTCCGCACCCGCGACCCGTACGCGCGCCCGACGACCGCGTTCGATCTCGTCTCCGACGGCTACGGCGGATCGCTCGTCCACGCGCTCGCCTCGACGACGATCGGCAAGCTCGGCCTTCTCGTCGACGCGGTGAGCTACGGGACGCCGGGCGCATTCCACGCGCTGCCGTCGACGGTCGCGCTGCCTTCAGGCACGCAAATCGCCGGGGTCGGCACGATCGGTGCAACGGCCTCGACGACACCGCCCGCGGGGACGCGCGCCGGAGCGTTCCCGATCGCGAACGCGCAGAACAATCCAGCGAACGCGTACGTCGGCATGACCGCGTGCTGTCAGTCCGTCGACTCCTCGTTCCTCGGCCGCAGCGAAGTGGTGAAAGCGCGCTGGCGCTTCAGCGACACCACGACGCTGACCGCCGGCTACGTCGGGAACCAGTCTGCGTTCGACCTCGACGGCGCGCAGCTGCAGAGCCTGAACGCGATCTTCTCGCCGTCCGGAACACCGGTCGCGCTGAACCCGGCGACGCATCTTCCCTCGAACGTCACCGAGCTGGAGAACGAGCCGCTCTTCGAGGCCGAGCTGCGCACGGCGCTGCGCGACGACACCGTGATCGCGCGCTGGTACTCGGTCTCGCTGAACCGCTTCACCGCCAACGCCGCGATCTCGCCGGCGCAGCCGTTCACCGGCATCGTGAACCTGACCGGCAGCGCGCCGCTGAGCGGGGGCGGCACGACGCCCACGTTCGCGAACACCCCCGAAACGATCACGATCCCCGACGTGTACAGCCGCACCGTCGAAGAGGACCGCGTCCGCGGCGGCTCGTTCGCGTGGATCCATCCGGCGGGCCCGAACGACTACGAGCTCGCCGTCGACCGCATCGTCTCGCTGACCAACGCGTACTCGGTCGGCGCGTCGGGCGGGAGCGCGGTGTTCTCCGCCTCGGTTCCGGCGGGATCGTCGCAGACGATCACCTCGGTGCTCGCGCGCGGCACGCTGCGCCCGACGGAGTACGACGCGCTCACGCTCGCGGCGTACGCGACGACGTACCGCAACCATTTCTCGACCGGTCCGCTTCCGCTCTGTCACCCTGAGCTTGTCGAAGGGTGTTGGGCGTTCGGCGATGCGACGCACGGCGAGATCGATCCGCGGCTCGGCTTCACGCACCGCTTACGCCGCGGCGACGCGGTCGTGCGCTTCTCGATGGGCGGCGCGGTGACGCCGCCGGCGTTCAACGTGCTGAGCGGCGTGAACCAGACGCCGGCCTCGGTCTTCCGCCCCGGCGCGACCTCGCTCACCGTCACGCGCAACGCCGGAACGCTGCTTCCCGAGACGTCGTTCGGCTACGATCTCGGCGCCGACGTGCGCGTCGCGCGCGACACCGTCGCCTCGTTCGACGCGTACCTCACCAACGTGCGCAATCAGCTGGTCACCACCGTCGCGCCCGCGGGGACGTTCGCGCCGCCGGGCGGCGGCGCACCGATCCCGGTCTACGCGAGCGCCGCCGGGAATGCCGGCGACTCGCGCTTCGAGGGCATCGAAGCCGCGCTGCGCTCCGACCCGCGCGCCGGCTTCGGCTACGTGGTGCAAGGCGCGCTCCAGCGCGCGTTCGCGTACGCGGTCTCGCCCTCGCTCTACGCGAACGCGTCCGGAGCCTTCGGCACCAACCTCGCGATCGTCCCGAACGCGAACTACACCTCGACCGGCACCGGCTTCAACGGCATCTCGAACAAGGCGATCCCGTACGCGCAAGGCTACGCCGAAGCGCACTACCGCACCGAGCGCGGCGGCCTGCTGCTCCTCGGCATGACGTACTACGGCAACAACAACTCGTACGGCGTCCCGGCGTTCGGCGTCGCGAACGCCTCGCTGCGCGTCCCGATCGCGAGCGCGCGCGACCACGCGGCGCTGCAGCTCTCGGTCGACAACCTGTTCGACGTGCAGGGCGGCCAGACGATCGCGACCGACGCCGGGATCCCGGTGCCGCTCGCGAACGGCAAGGTGGGCTTGGTGAACGCGCTCCCGGTCGGGCCGCGCGCGGTCCGCATCGAGCTGCACGCGGGCGGCGCCCGGTGATCGCGGCGCTGCTCGGCGCGATGCTCGTCGTGGTCGCCGTGCCGGACCCGGGGACGAGCGCGCGCGGCGCGAGCGTGGACGTCAGCTCCATCGGCGACCACAGTCCCAGCGGCGGTAGCGGGACGATCGGCCCCGACGGGCGCGCGACGTTCTCGCTCGTACCGCGCACGTACCGCGTCGCGATCACGAAGCCCGGGTTCGTCCCGGCGCGCGCGATCGCCGACGTGCGCGCGAGCGGCACGACGGTTCGCATCCCGCTGCACGCGGTGCAGAGCAGCGCGCTGCGCACCATCGGCGCCGTCGGCGCGGCCGAGCGCGGCGCGTTCAACCGCGCACCCGAACCGCTGCAGATTTTGGCGCGCGAAGGCTACCGCGACCAAGGCCAGCCCGGCACGAGCTCCGTGCTCACGCAGACGCCCTCGATCACCGTCGACCGCGCGGGCCGCGGCCTCGCGCGCGCCGACGAGCCGCCGGTCGCGCTGGTGCGCGGCGGCACGCCGCTCGAGACGCAGATCCTGCTCGAAGGCGTCCCGGTCGCGCTGCCGACGACGCGCACGATCCCGCTCTCCGCGATCCCCGCGTTCGTCACCCAAGAGGTCGAAGTCCATCCGGGCGAAGCGGCGACGCTCCCCGAGACCGCCGGCGCGCTGAACGGCAGCGTGAACATCCGCTTCGCCGAACCGACGCCGGTGTGGCGCGCGCTCCCGGAAGTCGGCGCGGACAGCCGCGGCGGCTCGTTCGCCGACATCAGCGCCGGCGGCGCGAGCGCGGACCGCCGCATCGGCGTCGCGCTCGCGGCAACCTCGAACGGCACGATCGCGACGACGCACCCGTTCGACACGATCCAGCGCGCGCTGCTGCTGAAAGCGCGCGCGTCGCTCTCGCCGGCCGCGACGTTCACCGCGACCGGCTACAGCGAGAGCGACGCGAACCGCTTCGATGCGAGCGGCTTCGGGTTCAGCGAGGCGGACCTGCGCGTGAGCGGCGCGCGCGACACCGTGCTCGCGCGCTGGTGGCACGTCGCGGCGTTCCGCAGCGGCCCCGCCGCAGGCGATCCGTTCGAGCTCCGCACCGACGACTCGCTCACCGGCGCCTCGCTCGAGGTGGACCGTTCGCTGGGGCAGGATCTCTTCTCGCTCGGCGCGTCCGAGACGTACGGGCTCGGCAGCGCGGACGGCGCGACGTACGTCGGCGCAGGCGCGTTCGAGCGCGTGCAGATGGCGTTCGCGCGCGCGATCGTGCACCCGGCGAAGAAGCTCGAGACGCAGCTCGCGCTCTACTCGTTCCGCACCGACCTGCGCGCGAACGGCGCGGGCGAAGTCCTCGGCGGCGCAGCCGCGCGTCTCGGCCTTGCGTACACGGCCTCACCGCGCACGACGATCCGCGCATCGGTCGGCGACACCGTCACGCCGCCCTCGCTGATCGCGTTCGCCGGGCGCGCAGGACCGCTCGGACCGAGCGGCGGCGGCACGATCGACCTCGGCGTGGAGCAGCGCGTGATCGACGCGCGCACGACGCTTTCCGCGGACGTCTTCACCACGAACCAGATCAACCGCGCGGTCGAGACGCGCGACGGCCGCTGGATCGACGCCGGCTCAGCGGCGCGGCACGGCCTGGAGATCTCGCTCGCGCGCCGCGCGCCGTCGGGGCTCGGGTACCTGCTGCAAGCCTGGACCGCGAGCGAGACGCCCACGCTGCTGAACACCGGCGGGGACGTCGCGTCCGGCACGACGCACGGCTACGCGGAGATCTCGTACCACGGCGTGCAAGGCTCGCGCGTCTCGCTGGGCGCGACGTACTGGGGCGCCGATCCGTCGCTCGCGCAGCCCGCGACGGTGCTGCTGAACACGAACGTCGAGATCCAAGTCGGCGCGCGCGGCAAAATCCAGTTCTCGATCGAGAACCTCAACGACGCGGCGCGCGCCGTCACCTCACCGCGCGTCCCGTTCCTCGAGACCGCAAGCCCGTTCGCGCCCGGCCCGCGCACGGTGCGCCTGCTCCTGCGCCGCTCGTTCGGCCGCACCGGGACCGACGGTTAGCGCTTCGCGCGATCCTCGAACTGCTTGATGAAGTCGGCCGCGGCCTTCGAGGGATCGCGCGGCTTCACCACGCGCATGCGCCGCCGCTTCGGCAGCGAGGGGAACCGGATGCGCCCCTGCGCGAGGAGCGCGCCCAGGATGTAGACGAGGACGACCGCGACGATGATCTGGGAGACGAGCCCGCTCGCCGGGATGCTGCTCCAATAGCGCGCGATGAGCTGATCGGCGATCACGAGGACGACGATGGCGGCGATGACGGCGAGCAGCTGATTCGAGCGTGTCATGCGAGCGGACGGGCCCCCTTCGACGGGGACGCATGGAGTTCTTCGGCCGCCCGGCGAACCGCGTCCGCATGGCGAGCCGTCGCTCGGGCCTCTCGATCAGCGAGCTGCAGGAGCAGATCTTCCAGCGCGAGGGCTTCCATGTCTCGTTCTCGCGCCTGGGCGCCTCGCACGCCGCCGACCTCCCGCCGTACGCGTACCGCGTGATGGCGCCGCAAGGCTGGAGCGTGAGCGACTGGAAGCGCATCCGCCTGGCGCCGTACGTGCTGTTCTTCCGCGATGTGACGATCTACCGCGGCGACGAGACGCCGATCGCGCGCGACATGAAGCTCGGCCACCTGCGCGACACCTACTACAAGGCGGAGTACGGGTCGCTCGACCCCGAGCCCGCGGAAGAGCCCGCGCCCGGGAACGTCTTCTCGCTCGACGCGAAACGCGAGAAGCGCGCGAAGCGCTCGCGCTGAGCGCGAGCTACGAGCGCCGGCGGCCGAGCTCGACGCCGAGCGGTGCGAACCCGCTGCTTGTGCCGCCCATCTGCGGCGGGGGCTGCGCGGCCGCCGCGCCGTGCGCCGGACTGAGCGTGATGCGACGCGTCGCGCGGTCGGCGCGGCGCACGATGACCTCGATCGCTTCGCCGATCTCGTAGTCGGCCGGGTTCGCGTCGCTCTCGCGGACGGTTCCCACGACGCCGGGCGCGAGCTCGACCTGCAGCCGCGGCTCCTTGGCGACGACCTTCCCTTCGACCGTCTGGCCTTGGCGCAGCACGTTCGCGTGATCGCGCCAAGGATCGGGGAGCGCGTTCTTGCGCGAGAGCGAGATCTTCTTGCCGTTCTCGTCGATGCGCAGCACCTCGACCGGCAATACCTCGCCGACGTGCACGACGTCGCCGGCCTTGTCGATCCGCTCGAACGCGAGCTCGCGCATCGGAATGAGCCCGTCGACGCCGCCGAGGTCGACGAACGCACCGAAATCGGTGAGCCGTACGACGGTCCCTTCGCGCGTCTGCCCGACCTCGAGGGAACGGAGCAGCTCGGTGCGCTTCGTGCGCCGCTCTTCGTCGGCCGCGCGCCGGTGCGAGACGACGATGCGCCGCCGGTTCTGATCGACGTCGATCACCTTCAGCGGGATCTTCGTCTTCACGAGCGTGTCGAGCGCGGTCCCCTGCTGCACGCGCACCTGCGACGCCGGAAGAAACCCGCGGATCCCGCCGACATCGACGAGCAACCCGCCCTTCACCGCCGCGGTGACGGTGCCGGTCAGAACCTCACCGTTCTCGCGCGCCGCAACGACGCGTTCCCACGCCTGTTGCGCGCGCCGCTTCCGCTCTTCGTTGCGCGCCGCTTCCTGCGCGGCTTTCGCCGGATCGACCGGCGGCTTCTTCGAAGGCTCGCTGGTAACAACTTCAGCGGACTCCCCCGCCACCGCAGCCGAAACCGCGCCCTCCGTTGCAGCCGAGGCTTCAACCGGCGCGGTCTCCGGCGCCGAAGCTTCCACAGCTGGAGCCGCTTCCGCGGGTGAAGCCGTTTCAGCGGCTGCAGGTGTTTCGGCCGTCCGTTCTTCGGACTGCGGTTGCATCGCCGGTGCGGGCTCCGCCGCGGGCGTGAACTCGGTCTGCGGCGGCTCGGCGCCGACTGGAGCCGGCTCGTTTTCCGCCGCGGCGCTGACCTGCGGCGGCGCTTCGGCCACGGGCGACTCCGCTGCGGCTGACTCCCCGGCAGCCGCTTCCGGCACAACGGCTTCCGGCGCAGCCGCCTCACCCGCCGCGGCGGGCGCGTCCACCGCCGATGCCGTCGACTGCTCGGCGGGCGTCACGGGCTCGAAACCGAGCGTCCCTTCGGGCTGCGCCGAAACCGACTCCCCCGCCCCGGCGTCGCCGCGCTGCGGCTCGTCGGCCGGGACGCCGTCGGCCGCCGGAGCGCCGGTCGCCGCCGATGGTTCGGCGGACGAGGCGACCGGGTGCGCGTCGGCGACGGGGTGTTCGGTTGCGTCGGACTCGTGCATTGCTTGAGGACGCGGTTCGCGCACCACGACGAAATAACTCTCGGAACAAGCGTCGCCGCGATCCGGCCGCCTCCGGGTAGAAGCCCCCGGTGAGGCGCAGAACGGGCCCCCACGCGACGCAAAGGGGCGGCGAGCGCAAACCGCGCGAGACCGCGAAGTTCGGCGCGGGCATCGTCGCGGGCGCCTCCGACAACGATCCGACCACCGTCGCGACGCTCGCGGTGATCGGCTCGACGACGGTCTACCATCTCGGCTGGCTCACCCTGCTGGTGATCCCGATGCTAGCGGTAATCCAGACGATCGCGGCGCAAGTCGGCGCCGTCTCGAAGAAAGGCCTCGAGGACTGCGTCCGCGCGAACTACGGCCGCGGCTGGGCGCTCGCCGCGCTGGCCTCGCTCCTCGCGGTGAACATCCTCACGCTCGCCGCCGACCTGGAGGGCGGCGGCGCGGCGCTCGCGATGCTCACGCATGTCCACTACACCTGGTGGCTCGCCCCGCTCGGCGCGCTCGCCGCCGGGATGCTGATCTTCGGCAGCTACTCCGCGATCGAGCGTGTGCTGCGCTACGTCGCGCTGCTGTTCCTCACGTACGTCGTTGCGGCGTTCCTCGCGCACCCGAACTGGCACGACGTGCTGATCGGCTCGTTCGTCCCGCGCCTCGACTGGCGCCCCGAGTACGTCGCCGGCGCGCTGGCGCTCCTCGGCACGACGCTCACCGCGTACGCGTACGTCTGGGAGACGATCGAGCTGAGCGAAGAGAAACCGCCGCTGCGGCGATTGGGCCTGGTGCAGGTCGACGCCGCGCTCGGCATCGTCGTCGCCGGCCTGACGTTCTGGTTCATCCTGATCGCGACAGGCGCGACGCTCGGCGTCCACCACCAGCGCGTCGACACCGCCGAACAGGCCGCGCAAGCGCTCGCGCCGTTCGCCGGCAAGTACGCCTCGCTCGTCTTCGCCGTCGGCCTGCTGGGCTCGGCGCTCGTCGCGATCCCGGTGATCGCCGGAACGTGCGCGTACGTCGCGGCGGAGATGTTCGGCTGGCGCCACAGCTTCGACGCGCAGTTCACCGGCGCGCGCCGCTTCTATCTGACGCTGATCGCCTGCATCGCGATCGCGATCGCGATCGGCTTCGCCGGCGTCAAACCGATCACGCTGCTCTTCTACAGCGGGATCGCGGGCGGCATCGCGACCCCGTTCACGATCGTCCTGATGCTCCTGGTCGGCCGCAACCGCAAAGTGATGCACGAGATGCGCATCTCGGGCTGGCTCGCCGCCGCCGGCTGGTGCGTCGCC
This sequence comes from Candidatus Elarobacter sp., assembly GCA_036264835.1. GTDB lineage: Bacteria > Vulcanimicrobiota > Vulcanimicrobiia > Vulcanimicrobiales > Vulcanimicrobiaceae > Vulcanimicrobium. The sequence goes on along the minus strand of DATAQE010000118.1, from coordinate 17,612 downwards.
GCGATCGTCGCGACCGCGGCCGGAATCTACCTCGTGCAGACCCTCACCGGGAAGAGCTAGACGTTCTGAAGTCGTCTTCCACGGTCTGAGGCTCTTGCGCGATGTCGCCTTCCCGAGGTACCGCGGTGTCGCCCTGATCGCCGGCGGGCCGCTTCTCGAGCGGATCCTCGCCGGCGTCGGGGGTGTTCGTGTCGGTGCTCATCGCGCCGGACGGCCTCAGACTTTCTCGATCTGGTAGAACTCCAGCTCGACCGGCGTCTCGCGGCCGAAGATCGAGATGAGCGCGCGGACCTTCTCCTTCTCCGGCTGGATGTCGTCGACGATCCCGGTGAAGTCGAAGAACGGACCCGAGGTGACCTTGATGCGGTCGCCCTTCGCGAAGTCGATCTTGAGCTTCGGCGTCTCGATCCCCATCTGCTTGAGGATCGTCTTCACTTCTTTGTCCTGCAGCGGCACGGGCTTCTCCCCCGAGCCCGGCGAGCCGACGAAGCCCGTCACGCCGGAGGTGTTCCGCACGACGTACCAGGACGCGTCGTCCATGTCCATCTCGACGAGCACGTAGCCCGGGAAGACTTTCTTGGGCGTGATCTTGCGCTTGCCGTCCTTGAACTCGACCTCGTCCTCCATCGGGACGAGCACGCGGAAGATCTTGTCCTGCATGTTCATCGAGTGGATGCGGCGCTCGAGGTTGGCCTTGACCTTGTTCTCGTAGCCCGAGTACGTGTGGATGACGTACCACTTCTTGCGGTCGTCGGTCTTCTTGCCGGGCGCGGCCGGCGTAGACGTCTGAGCGTCCGGCTCGGTGACCGCGGTCGTTGCGTCCTGTTCCATCATCGCGAGCCTCCGGTCAGCCAGCCGAACAGATATCCGAACAGCAAATCGCAGGCGTAGGTGAAGACGCCGACGCCGACGACGAGCGCGATGGTGAGGAGCGTCGCCGCGATCCACTCTTCGCGCGTGGGCCACGTGACGCGGCGCATCTCGGTGGCGACGCCGCGGACGAAGTCCTGGGTGCGCATCGCATTGGCCTGTCGCTGCGCGGGGGTGGTTGCGGGCCGCCGGGGCGGCTGACCGCTAGGGTTTTTCATGATGCTTTGTCCGCTGGAGATTGGCAGGGCGGACAGGACTCGAACCTGCAACCCGCGGTTTTGGAGACCGCTGCGCTACCAATTGCGCCACCGCCCTAAGTGCGAGAGACCTACTTGGTCTCCCGATGCGCCCGATGGCACCGGCACCAGCGGCAATACTTGCTGAGCTCGAGCCGCTGCGAGGTCTTCTGCCGGTTCTTGAACGTGTTGTAGTTTCGCCGCTTGCACTCGGTGCAGGCCATCGTCACCATCACGCGGTTCTCTTTTTTCGCCATTTCCGTCTCGGAGGGGTCCGGCAAGCGGGCGTGCCGCCGGGGAACATGAAGAAAACGGACGCGGGGTCCGTTCCAAGGCCAAAGTCTACCACAAGCCCGAGGGCCTGGCAATGCCGCTCGAGACCGACGCCCTCTACGCCTGCCCGAGCTGCGGTGAGCAGAACGCCTTGGGGGTCGACCCGACCGCCGGCCGCCGCCAAACCCTGGTCGAGGACTGCCCGGTCTGCTGCCGCCCGCTCGTCTTCTCGGTCACGGTCGACCCGGAGGGCGACGCCTTCGTCGAACGGGTCGAGCGAGAGTAATGCTAAGGGCACCGTGCCTTTCGACACGGTGCCCCGGTTCAGCGGTGAGGCACGGCTCCGACATCGCCACGCTACCACGCCGCATCGGACGGAAGCAATCCGTCAGGCTGGAGCGGACGGGAGTCGAACCCGCGGCTAGACCGCGATCAGCGGCGACTCGACGACCTGGTTGCGCCCGGCGTTCTTCGCGCGGTACAGCGCGCGGTCTGCGCGCTCGACGACGTCACCGGTGAGATCGGCCGCGCGCGCGTAGGCGACGCCGACCGAGACGGTCACGGGCTTCCCGTCCGCGTACGCCAGTCCGCCGGTCTCGATCGCCAGGCGCAGCCGCTCGGCGACCTGCAGCGCTCGCTCCCGCGATGCGTCGCGGAGGAGCACCAGGAACTCCTCGCCGCCGAACCGCCCGGCGACGTCGACGCCGCGGATGTTCTCGCCGATCAGATGGCCGATCCGCGATAGCGCGCGGTCGCCGGTCGGATGTCCCAACAGGTCGTTGATCGACTTGAAGTGGTCGACGTCGAGCAGCAGCACCGCATAGCGTCCGCCGCCGCGCACGTGCGCCATCGCCTCGTCGAGCGCGCGTGTCACGCCGCGGCGGTTCGGCAGTCCCGTCAGCGTGTCGAGCGAAGCCGCGCTGCGCGTCGCGGCGATCGCGCCGTACTCGCCGAGCAGCGGCCCGATCTCGACCGCGGCGCGCTCGAAGTCGCGCGCCGCGACCAGCGCCGGGCCCTCGAACGGCCGGAACACGACCAGCGCGCCGCGCAGCCCGCCTTCCGCGTCGCGCGCGGCGTACGCGTGCACCGAGCCGTGCAGATCGCTCTCGAGGTGCGCGTGCTCGCCGGTCACCTGCACTTCGAGCAGCGCGCGGCCGCCGAGCCGCTCGAGATCGCCGGGGAGCGCCGCGCCGAACCGCATCAGCCGCGACCAGCGATCGGTCCCGCCGCGCCCGAACGCGGCGATCTCGACCGACTCGCGCACGATCCGCGGATCGATCGACTCCAGCAGCGAGCGCAGCTGCGGCTGCGGGTCGCTCGCGCGCAGCATCGCGTCGACCGCCTCGCGCGAGAGCGAGAGACGGTGCAAGCGCGCATTGACCCGCGCGAGCCGCAAATGCACGGCGCCGACGACGGCAAGCGGGATCAATAGCGCGACGCCGAGCGCCGCGCCCTCAGCGCGCGCGACGTGCGCGACGACGTACGCCCACGCCGCCTCCGCGAGCACGGTGAGCACCGTGACCAGATCGGCGCTGTGCCGCTTCCAGATCCGCGCCAGCGAACGCGTCTGCCGCAACGCGGTGAGCGGATCGAGCCAGAGCAGGTCGATCGCCAGCACGTACGCCGCACCGAGCACGGTGAACACCGCGAACCCCACGAGTGACGGCGCGGGCCATGCCGCGGCGCGCAGCGGCCCCATCACCAGCACCCCCGCGAAGAGCGCGGGGAAGCGCAGCGCCGCCGTTGCCAGCCGGTCGGGGAACGGGTGGCGCCGCGGCCCCGGCGGCCGCACGAGCTGCGCGGCCATCGCGCACCACGCCGCCCAGAACCAGCCCTCGCGCACCAGCACGACGAGCAGCAGCGGCGTGAGGAGTCCGACGCGGTCGCTCTCCGGCGTCGGCCGCACGCTGCGCTCGAAGTGCGCCGCCGGCGCGCGCATCCACGCGAGCAGCAGCGTGACGACCAGCGCGCCGCCGATGAAGACGAGGTCGTCGGGGCGCAGCGCGCGCACGGCGTACGGCGAAAGAACGGCCGAAAGGGCCAGCGCCGCGACGAGCGAGGCCGCCCGGATCACCGCGTAGACGCGTCGTGCGATCATCTGCCGGTTTTACGTGGACTCCGAGAGCGCCGTCAATCGTCGAGCGGCGCGAGCCCGAGGAACGAGCGGAAGACGTCGATCAGCCGCCGCGGCACGCGCCGCCGTTCCCCGAACCGCCGCTCGATGAAGATGCTGATCTGCGACTGCCGCCGGTCCGTGCGCCGGCGCTCGGCGCGCTCGCTCGCGCGGCGCTCGGTCTCGGTCTCGTTCACGCACGCACCCGCTGCGGGCGCAGCGCCGCCGCGGCGCGGCGCAGCTTCGCGCAGCGCCCGGCGCCCGCGATGCGGTCGATGTGGCGGTCGACCGACTCGGTCGCGAGCGCGCGGAACGCCTCCCGCGCGCGCGGCTCGAGCTCGGTGATCTGCATCCGCGCGCGCAGCCACACGAGCGCCTCGCGCTCCATCTCGCGCGCGCGGGCGCGGTGCCACGCGATCGCCTCGCGCAACGCGTCTTCCACGGTGCCGCGGTGCTCGCCGAGCGCCTCCATCGCGACCGGGTTCGCGAACACCATCTGCGGCGTGTAGCTGTGCGCGCTGAGCGTGAGATGCTGCTGCACGCGCGGCAGATCGAGCCCTCGGATGTTGATGAGCGGGTTCTCCTGCGCCTGCGCCTCGCCGGCGCGCAGCGCGTCGGCGAGCTTGAAGTACGGGACCGGCGTCGCGATCGCACCGAACGCCTCGGCGAAGTACAGGTAGACCGGCGACTCCATCACGCGCAGCCGCAGCCCGCGGAGATCGTCCGGTGCGCGGACGGGCTCCGTCGCCGTGGTGAAATGCCGCATCCCGTTTTCGAGATACCCGTACGCGAGCAGCCCCACCGACGGCGCGCGCGAGAGGATCTCCTCACCGGCCGCGGAGTCGAGCACCGCGAACGCGTGGTCCGCGCTCTCGAAGAGGAACGGCAGCTCGAGCAGCTGCGCCTCGGGGATCACGTTCCCCGCGACCGAGCACCCGATCGACGCGAGCGCGAGCTCGCCGGTGAGCAGATCGTCGAACGCGTTGACCTCGCCGCGCCCTTTTCCGGTGTACGGGATCTCGAGCTCGACCGAGACCGCGCCGCCGGTCCGCTCGCGCACGAGCGCGGCGAAGCGCTGCCAGGCCGCCGCGGACGGCGAGTCGTTGAGGATCGTCGCGACGCGGAGCACGCCCTCGCGGTGGAGCAGCGGCGCGATCCCGACCCCGGTCGCGAGCCGCTTCACGTGGTGCGCGAGCGCGTTCACCGAGAGCGTGCTCTCCGCGGCGGCCGTGTGGTGCGAGCGCGAGATGTCGAGGACGCCGCGCGAGGCGCGCTCGAGCTCCTCGGTGCTCGACGCCTGCGCCGCGATGCTGCGGTCGACGCGCTCGAACGAGGACGCCACGCTCCCGACCGCCGAGGCGATCGAGTCCAGCGCCTGCTCCGCGAGCGCCGAGGCGTCCGCGCCGAGCTGCGCCGCTTCGTCGGTGCCGCGCGCGACGTCGGTCGCGGCGCCCGCCTTCGCGCTGATCTCGCGCAGCAGCACGTTCATCTGCGCGGTCGCAACGCGCGTCGACTCGGAGAGCTTGCGCATCTCGGCGGCGACGACCGCGAACCCGCGCCCGTGGACGCCGGCACGCGCGGCCTCGATCGACGCGTTGAGCGCGAGCAGGTTCGTCTGCTGCGAGACGTCGTCGACGAACGAGACCGCCTCGCTGATCCGCGCGCTGACCGCGAGCAGCTCGCCGATCGCCTGCGCGCCGGCGCGGCTCTGATCGGCGAGCCGGTCCACCGCCTGCGTGAGCTGCGCGATCTGCCGCGACGCCACGTCGAGCGACGTGTTCGCATCGCCGACGTCCTCGCGGACCGCGTGGACGACGTCCATCGTCGCCGCGAGCTCGCGCGCCGCCTCACGCGTCGTCTCGACCACCTCGCGCAACGACGCCGCCTGGTGCCGCGCGTTGCCTGCGATCTGCTGCGTGATCCCGCGCAGGCTGCCGATCGCGGCCGACATCTGGCCGGTCAGGGCGGAAAGCTCGTCAGCCTCCATCCACACGTGTATCGGCAGCGAGAAGCGGAACGGGTAGGTGCCCGATCGCTCTGTTCAGCGCGCGTAAAGCGGCGGGAAAGGGTTCGTTAACCCGCTGAGCGGTCAAGCATCCGCTCCCGATCATGGAATTCGGTGGCAAGCGAACGCGCACTCCCTCTTCCAGGCGCACGGGTCCTCCCGTTCCTGCGCGCGAACCGCTGGACCGCGACGCTCGCGGACGCCGCGCGGATGCTCGCGCAGGTCGCCGTGCTGTGGGCGTTCTCCGCCGGCGGCGGCGCGCTGCAAGCGCTGCTCCATCTCCCCGTCCCCGGAAACGTGATCGGGATGTGCGCGCTCTTCGCCGGGCTCGCGACCGGCGCGCTGCGGCTCGAGTGGTTCGAGCTCGGCGGCGGCTTCCTCACGAAGCACCTGGCGTTCTTCTTCGTCCCGGTCACCGTCGGCGTGATGAGCTTCGGCTCGACGTTCGCGCGCGCGGGCGCCGGGATCGCTGCGGCGCTGCTGATCAGCACGGTCGCCGGCTTGATCGTCGCCGGCCTCACCACCCAGCTCCTCGCGCGCCGCCGATGAGCCTCGAAGTCTTCACGCTCGGCGCGATCGCGCTGACCATCGGCGCGTACCGCTTCAGCCTCTTCGTGCGCCGCCGCTGGGCGCATCCGCTCACCACGCCGGTGCTCTTCTCGACCTCGGTGGTCGTCGCGATGCTGCTGCTGGTGCGGGCGGACGCCGCCGCCTACGAGCCCGCGAAAGGGCTGCTCTCGTTTCTGCTCGGGCCGGCGACGGTCGCGCTCGCGATCCCGCTCTACCGCAACCGTGCGGCGTTCCAGCGCCGGCTCGTCCCCGCGCTCGCCGGACTGCTCGCCGGGATCACGGTCACGGTCTCGCTCGCGATCGCGTGCGGGCGCGCGTTCGGGCTCGACACGCTGCTGCAGTCGACGCTGGCGGTGAAGTCGACGACGACCGCGATCGCGATCGAGGTCGCGCGGATCGTCCACGGCGACCCGGCGCTCGCGGCGGGGTTCGTCGTCTGCACGGGCACGTTCGGCGCGGCGTTCGGCCCGTGGCTGCTCGACCGCGCCCGCGTCGACGACCCGGTCGCGCGCGGCGTCGCGTACGGCAGCATCGCGCACGGGATCGGCACCGCGCAGGCCGCGACCGAGTCCGAGCTGGCCGGCGCGGTCGCCGGCGTCTCGCTCGGGATCGGCGGGATCGTTACCGCGGCGCTGGCGCCGCTGCTGCTCCGTCTGCTCGGGAACTGAACGCCGTGTTGCGCGCGAAGCTCGCGCGCCGAACCCGCTCGATCGCGCCGTCCAGCGCCGCCCCCGGCGTGAGCACGCACATGCAGAACGTCGCCCGCGCTCCTGGACATCCGCGTTCATCGTGACGCGCGATCGCGTGTCCGCACGAGCAGACCGCGAGTTCGACGATCGTGTCGGTCGAGACCATCGGTTCCTCCGTGATCGGGTTGCCCGGTAGATCGATTATCGGCAGCCGGCGGAGAAAATCGCGCCCGGGCGGACTCGAACCGCCAACCTCGGCCTTAGGAGTGCCTCGCTCTATCCGTATTGAGCTACGGGCGCACGGAGCGTACCCTTCCCGTAGCGAAGGGGCGGCTCATGCAGACTCAGACGGGTCACATCCCGCCCATGAGCACCGCTCCGTCGGGTTTTTCGATCGAGCGGGACCTTCCCGAAGGCTTCGCGGCGTTCTACCGCCCGCTCCACGAAGCGTTCACGCCGCGCCAGCAGGCCGCTATCGAGGCGCGCCACCGCGTCCTCGCGGCCTCGCAGTCCGGGACCAAACCCCAGTACTTCCCGCCCTCCGAAGCGCACAGCGACTGGCGGATCGAGCTGCCCGCGTGGGTCGCGGACCAGCGCAATCAGATGACCGGCCCCGCCGACGACCACGAGCTCGGCGTGAAGATGCTCAACTCGGGCGCGCCCGGCGTGATGATCGATCTCGAGGACTCGATGGCGAACGAGTTCGTGCGCACGCTGCGCGGGATCGACAACACGGTCGCGATGTACTACGGCGAGCTCACGTACGTCGATCAGAAGCGCGGCGGCAACGTCGTCGGGATCAAGCCCTCGAACACCGTGCTGTGGACGCGCGTGCGCGGCATGCACCTCTCGCAAGCCGGGATCTACGACGAGCCGACCTCGGCGTCGCTCTTCGACCTCGCGCTGCTCGTCTACAAGCTCGACTTCTCGCGCCTGAAGCACCCGCTCGCGATCTACATCCCGAAGTCGCAGGCGGCGAGCGAGGCGCTGTGGTGGCGCGACGTCTTCCAGGCGGTCGCGAAGGCGAAAGGTCTCGAGGATCCGCACGCGATCAAGGCGATGGCGCTGGTCGAGGCGTTCCCGTTCGCGTACCAGATCGAGGAGTTCGCGTACCACCTGCGCGACCATCTGCTCGGGCTGAACCTCGGGCGCTGGGACTACATGGCCTCGCTGATCCACTTCAACCTCGACGACCCGAACTGGGTGCTGCCGGACCGCAACACGATCCCGCACGACGTCGCGTTCTTCCAGAACCTGCGCGAGCGGATCCCCGAGGTGTGCCACCGCCACGGGATGCTGGCGATCGGCGGGATGACCGCGCTCTTCCCCGACCGCGGCAATCCCGAGCTGAACGCGCGCGCGCTCGCCGTGCTCGAGCAGGACAAGAAGAACGAGTCGGCCTCGCTCTTCGACGGCGCGTGGACCGGGCACCCGGACCAGAACGCGATCGCGGTCGCGCAGTTCCCCTCGCCGAACCAGGGCTTCGCGCGCAAGCCCGGCGCGAACGCGACGCCGGACCTGCTGCCGTCGATCGAAGGGATCGGTCAGAAGACCGAAGCCGGGACGCGCACCGCGGTGCGCACGTCGATTCGCTATCGCCACGGCTATCTGAGCGGGCGCGGCGCCTCGCTCCTCGACGGCTACATGGAAGACCTCGCGACCGACCGCATCTACCGGCTCATGATCGCGCAGCGGATCAAGCACGGGATGCACACCGCCGCCGAGGTGACGCGCTTCTTCGACGAGGAGCTCGCGCGGCTGCTCGCCGAGCCGCCGGCGTCGGAAGACGCCGCCGAGGCGGCGCGGTTCCGCGAAGCGCGCGCGCAGACCGAGACGATGATCACGCGCGGATACCATGACCCGATCTGAGCGCGCGCTCGCACGACGCGGAGCCGGGCGACGGGCCTCGTAGACGCGGCCGAGCTCGAGCTGCGCGCGCTGCTCGACCACGTGCCGGCGATCGTGTACGTCGCGCGCAGCGACGGCACGATCGCGTTCGCGAACGCGGCGTGGACGCGCTTCACCGGGCTGGCGACCGAGACGGTGCTCGAGAGCGGCTGGGCGGAGATCCTTCACCCGGACGACTCGGCGCGCATCGTCGACGCGTGGCTGAGCGCGATCGCGAGCGTGCGCACGTTCCGCGAGGAATTCCGCGTGCGCGACCGGCACGGCGAGTACCGCTGGGTCGTCTCGCACGCCGTTCCGGCGCCGGTGCGCAGCGGCGAGTCGGCGTGCTGGTACGGGAGCGTGGTCCCGAGCGACGAGCGGAGGACCGCGGAGCAGGCGCTCGCGTCGCTCGCCGATGCGATCCCGCAGCTGGTGTGGGCGGGTGACGCGGCGGGCGGGATCGTGCACGTCAACCGGCGCTGGACCGAGTACACCGGCGTTTCGTTCGCCGACTCGCTCGCCGACGGGTGGACGCCGGTGCTTCACGCCGACGACGTCGAGCGGTTCGACGAGCAGTGGCGGGTGGCGCTGGAGAGCGGCGCGTTCCGCGGTGAGCAGCCGTTCCGGCTGCGGCGGCACGACGGCGTCTACCGCTGGTTCGTCGTGCTCGCGGTCGCGGTCCGCGACGAGAACGGCGCGATCGTGCGCTGGTACGGGACGAGCACCGACGTCGACGACGGCTATCGCGCGGCGCAGCGCGGTGCGATCCTCGACCGGCTCGGCGTCGCGTTCGCCGAGTCGCTGGAGTTCGAGCGGACGGCGCGCACCGTCGTCTCGGCGATGTGCGAGGACTTCGCGGACTTCGCGTTTCTCGACGTCTTCAGCGACGAAGGCCGGCTGGTGCGCGCTGCGGTCGAGTCCGGGCGGCTCGCGGCCGATCCGGGGCCGTTCCGCATCTTCGCGCCGCCGCCGGACGCGCTGCAGCATCCGATCAACATCGTGCTCGCGAGCGGGAAGCCGCACATCGTCCCGGTCTGCGACGAGGCCTGGCTGCGCGAGACGACGTGGAGCGAGGAGCATTACGCGTTCGCGCGCACGCTGCCGATCGCGTCGATCGCGTACGTGCCGATGATCGCGGCGGGCGAGCGGATCGGCGTGCTCACCTTCGGCGCGGCGAGCGGGACCGGGCGCAGTTTCTCGCGGACCGACATCGACGACGCCGAGGAGGTCGCGCGGCGCGCCGCGGTGGCGCTCGCGAACGCGCGGCTGTATCGCGATCTCGCGGCGAGCGAGGCGCGGTATCGCGGGATCGTCGAGACGGCGCAGGAGGGGGTGTGGATCCTCGATGCCGAGCAGCGGACGCGGTACGTCAACGCGCGGCTGACCGAGATCCTCGGGTACGGGCCGGACGAGATGTACGGGCGGCGTCCGTTCGAGTTCGTCGAGGCCGGCGATCGCGCCGAGGTGCGGCGCGCGCTCGAGCTGCATCTGGGCGGCGAAGGCTATCGGGGCGAGTTCCGGATGGTGCACAAGGACGGGCACGTCGTGTGCGCGATGGTCGCCTCGAACGCGTTGTACGACGCGGGCGGCGGATACACCGGATCGCTCGGGATGATCACGGACATCACCGAGCGCAAAGCGAGCGAGACGCGGTATCGCGTGCTGGCGCGCGCGAGCGAGGTGCTCAGCGGGTCGCTCGATCTCGACGCGCTGCTCGGGCGGTTCGCGGATCTGCTGGTCGACGAGCTCGCCGATGAGGCGACGATCGCGTTGCATCCCGATCGCGCGGTCGTTCGGCGGCGCGCGGCGCCCGGTGCGGGCGCGCCGTCGTTGCGCGTGCCGATGCGGTATCGCGATGCGGAGCTCGGCGCGGTGACGTTGCGCGCGAATGCGGCGTTCGGGCGCGACGATCTCGCGCTGCTCGAGGAGCTCGTTTCGCGGGCGTCGGTCGCGATCGAGAACGCGCAGCTGTACGAGCGCGAGCACCGGGTCGCGGTGACGCTGCAGCGGGCGATGCTGCCGGCGGTGTTGCCGGAGGTCGCGGGGCTGGCGTTTGATGCGGTCTACTATCCGGGGGCGACCGAGGCGGAGATCGGCGGCGACTGGTACGACGCGATCGCGTTGCCCGACGGGCGGGTCGTGGTCTCGATCGGCGACGTGACGGGGCGCGGGCTCACCGCGGCGGTGATCATGGGGCGGATGCGGCAAGCGATCGAGGCGCTCGCGACGTACGAGCCGGATCCGGTGCGGTTGCTCGATGCGGCGGACCGCGTGTTGCGGCGGGCGCATCCCGATGCGATCGTCACGGCGCTGGTCGGGGTGCTCGATCCCGCGGCTCGGACGCTGACGTATGCGACCGCCGGGCATCCGACGCCGATCGTGCGGGCGCCGGACGGGACGACGCGGCAGTTGCCGGGGCGCGGGTTGCCGCTCGGGTTGCGTGACGGGCCGCAGGCGCCGGCGGCCGTCGCGGTGTTGCCGCCGTCGGCGCTCGTGGTGTTCTTCACCGACGGGCTCGTCGAGTCGACGCGTGACATCGCCGAAGGGGAGCGGCGGGTGTTCGCGGCGTTGCGCGACAGCGCGGTGGCGGATGGGCGGGCGCCGGGGGCTTCCCTCGTCGCGCGCGTGCTCGACGACGGCGTTCGCGATGACGTCGCAGTGCTGACCGTGCGCATCTCGGGGGCGCCGAGCGCGGCGCGCGGGTGGACGATGCGGTGGCGGTTCGATCCGCGCGATCCGACGCGCGCGCATGACGTCCGGGATGCTCTCTCGGAGACGCTCTCGACGTTCGGGCGCGGGGTCGACGTCGGGGCTGCTGAGCTCGTGTTCGGGGAGCTCGTCGGGAACGCGGTGCGGCATGCGCCGGGGTCGATCGACGTGGAGCTGGCGTGGGACGATGCGGAGACGCCGGTGTTGCACGTCGTCGACGACGGGCCGGGGTATGCGCCGCAGAACTCGTTGCCGTCGAACGACGAAGAGTCGGGGCGCGGGCTCTACATCGTCACGCAGCTCACGCGGGATTTCACGGTGACGAAGTTGCCGGATCGCGGGGCGCACGCTCGGGCGGTTTTGCTCGCTCGGGCGTAGGGCTAGCGGGCGAGCGGATCGCCGGGTTTGGGAACGAACGGCGCATGAGCGACAAGATCGTCGAAACCAAAGAGACTACGACCGAGAAGCACGTCGTCCATGAGGAGCCTGCGGTCGTCGAGAAGCGCACCGTCGTGGAGGAGCGGCCTCGGCCGGAGACGGTTACGATCGAGACGCATACCGAAGGGTAGCGGTTGTGGCGGGGTGAGCGGGGCGTGCAGTGGGGTCGCTGGCACGCGTCCCCGCGCATCCTGCGCGGAGACGCTCTATCTTCACATCGCTTCCGCGCATCCTGCGCACGCTCGTTCACACGGCCTGCGACCCCACTGCACGCCCCGCTCACCCAGGCACGATCGTTCCCACGACTTCGCCGAAGCCGATTCGCTTCTCACCGCGGATCGCGCGGCCGCGCATGACGACGGTATCGCCGTCCTCGAGAAATGCGCGCTTCTCGCCGCTCGGTAGCGTCAGCGGATTCGCTCCGCGAGACGTGAGCTCGATGAACGAACCTTGCGTCCCGTGCTCGCTGCCTGAAATGGTGCCCGTGCCGAAAAGGTCGCCAGGGCGCACGTGGGCTCCGTTCGATGTGACGTGCGCGAGCTGCTGGGCGACGGTCCAGTACATGCCGCGAAAGTTCGTGCGCGAGATCGTCACGGGCGGCGTTCCGCTTCGTCGCATCTGCTCGGTTTGGAGCAGCATCTCGAGCTCGATATCGTAGGCCCACTGCTCCGTTGCGCGGAGGTAGGGTAGCGGCTCCGGATCTCTCTTTGGTTCGGGGACGCGGAACGGTTCCAGCGCGTCGAGCGTGACGATCCAAGGCGAGATCGACGTCGCGAACGATTTCGCCAGGAATGGACCGAGCGGCTGATATTCCCACGCCTGGATGTCGCGGGCGCTCCAGTCGTTCAGCAGCACGTAGCCGAAGACGTGATCGCGCACGGCATCCGCCGGAATCGGCTCGCCGTGCGTGCTGGCGGGGCCGGCGATCCAACCCATCTCGAGCTCGACGTCGAGGAGTTGGGATGGACCGAACGTCGGGGTTGGTGCGTCAGGCGGTTTTCGTTGTCCGTGCGGACGGTGGACGGGCGTGCCGCTAACGACGACGGTTCCGGAGCGGCCGTGGTAGCCGATCGGGATGTGGCGGTAGTTCGGGAGCAGCGGCTCGGCGTTCGGGCGCAAGATGCGGCCGAGGTTCGTCGCGTGCTCGATCGAGGAATAGAAGTCGACGTAGTCGCCGACCGCGATCGGGAGGTGCATCGTCACGGCGTCGCGCGCGAGCGTGGCCTTTTCGACGATGCGGCGTTCGTCGGTTGTTGCCGATGGGCCGAGCAGGTGCTGCAGGCGCGCGCGGACGGCGGTCCATGTTTCACGGCCTTCGGCGAGGAACGCGTTCAGCGTCGGCGTGCCGAGGAGCGATTCCGCGTCGAGGGCGCCTTGGTGGACCAGGCAGTCGATGTCGATCACCTTGTCCTCGAACGCGACGGCCGGGCGCTTCTCGTCGCTGCGCGCGTCGGTGATGATCCCGAACGGCAGGTTGTCGAGGCCGAAGTCGCGCGGGTCGGTCACAACAGGATGCCCAGCTCCCGCAGGTCGTTCACGGGCTCGTCGAAGCTGCAGCTCCCGAACGCGACGCACCGTTCGCGCGCTGCCGCGACCTGCTCGGCTTCGAGGCGCACGTCTTGCCAGCCGACGTGCATCGGGTCGACATCGAACGCGCGCGGATCCGTTTCACTCAGCACGTCGGCGACACGCGCTTCGTCGATCGCGCCGGCGTGTAGCGCCGCGCCCCCGATGAAGAGGTTCAGAAAGCCGTGCGGTACCGCGCCGCCGTCGACGCCGGCTTGGCCGCGGACGGGATGATGGAGGCCTGCGGTCGCTTTCCACGGCACGTCGTGCGCGTGCGCGGCCACCAGGAACGCGGCGAGGTCGGCGACCGACGGCGTCGCGCCCGCGGCCGCGCCGCCGCAGCGCACCTTCGCGCCGATCGTAACGTTCGCGGGCGCGCTCTTTCGCGCGCTCGCGAGCACCGTGAGCCAGTCGTCGGGCGGCGTCGTCCAGCCGCCGTCGTACGACGACTCGTAGAAGAATGCGATCTCGGCGGCCGGGTAGCGCTCTACGACGTCGGCGACGATCCGCTGCATCGCCGCGTCGTTCAGCGTGACGTTCGGGAGCCGCGCTTCGAGCGAGGTTACCATGACGCCGTCCGAGGCGGCGATGCGGTCGATGCGGTGCAGATCGGCGCGGACCGTGTCGCCTTTGGCGCCGGACGCGCCGGAGTCGAGGACGACGGCCAGCTCGAACGGCCCGTCTGCGATCGTGCGCGTCGCCGCGAACTCGTCGAGCCGTGAAGCCGGGATGACGAATCGGCCGCCGACCCACGAGTAGGCGCTTTCCCGGTAGCGAGCGTGATGGCGGATCGCATCGCGCATCGGCAGCTCGGCGGGCGGGAAGAGTCCGGCGTCGTCGATGAGGCGTTCGAGGAGGGCGCGCTTCGCGCTGTCGGTCGAGACGGTAGTCGGCATGACGCCTGACGACTACTCAGGAAAGCGAGAAGACCCTCCGGCTGCGGAGGGTCTTACGTTCTGGAGCTGCCGGTGGGGATTGAACCCACGGCCTCGTCCTTACCAAGGACGTGCTCTACCACTGAGCTACGGCAGCGTACGCGAAGCTGGATTTTCGACCGCGTTAATTGCGCCTCGGACAGCATAGAGACCTTCCCGTTCTCCGGTCAGAAGACGGCAGGGACGAGCAGTGCTCAGAACATTCCGCGAAACGCCGCAAGCGCAGCGCCTAGCGTCGGCGCTGCGAACAGCAGCCAGCCCGTGACGACAAAACCGAACGTCATCACCACCGATACCGCTTCCAGGCCGGCCGACGGGCGCGCGAGCCAGTCGGCGCGCGGCACGACGGCCGACGACCACACGCGGTGCACGGCAAGGCCGAGGCCGTGCCAGAGACCCCAGAGCACGAACGTCCAGTTCGCGCCGTGCCATAGTCCGGCCAGCGCCATCGCGAGGAACAGGTTCGCGGCCGTGACGACCGGGTTGCGGCGGCTTCCGCCGAGCGGGATGAACACGTAGTCGCGTATCCACGCGGAGAGCGAGATGTGCCATCGCCGCCAAAACACCGAGATGTTCCGGCTCCAGTACGGCCGCTCGAAGTTCTCGGGGATCGCGAAGCCGAGCAGCCCCGCGACGCCGATCGCGATATCCGAGTAACCCGAAAAGTCGAAATAGATCTTCGCCGCGTACGCCAGCGCCGCGAGCACGTAGTCGAGCTGTCCGAACGGCGGGCCCGGGGTGAGGATCGGCTGCACGAACACGGCCATCGAGTCGGCGAGGACGGTCTTCTTCGCGACGCCGATCGCGACGCGGTAGAAGTTGAGCAGAAACGTCGCGCGGTCCGGCTCGCGCAGCGTGTGAACCTGCGGCGCGAAGCTCTGGTAGCGCTTGATCGGGCCGGCGACCAGCGTCGGAAAGAACATCATGAAGACGACGAAGTCCAGCGCGTCGAGCCGTTCGATCTTGCCGAGGTAGATGTCGACCAGCACGTGCACGAACTCGAACGTGAAGAACGAGATCGCCAGCGGCACGACGATCACCGGGACCGGGACGATCGCCGTGTGCGCGATCTGGTCGACGGTCAGCGCCAGGAACTTCGTGTACTTGAAGAACACCAGCACGCCGACGATCAGCGTGACGCCGGTCGCGAGCAGTGCCTTGCGCGCCGGCACGCTCCGCGTGCGCAGCAGCGCGATGCCCAGCGCGTACGTCACGCCGCCCAGGACCGCCAGCAGCACGAGGTACGCCGGCACCGAGAACGCGTAGAACACGGCCCCGAACACGACCAGCGCGACCGGCCTCCAGCGCCGCGGCACGATCGTCCAGTAGACCGCGAGCACCACCAGCGCGAACGCCGCGAAGGTCCACGTGTTGAAGATCATCGCGGCAGCGCCTGCGCCAGCACGCGCGCGAGATGCCGGTGCCCCGCCGGCGTCAGGTGATCGTTGTCGAGAAACTCCGACGGAGCGAACGCGCCGTCGAGGTCGATGACGCGCACGCCGTGCTTCCGCAGCACGCCGGCGAGCGTGGCGGCGTTGGCGCGGTACTGGTCGTTGTCGATGAACTCGTGCAGCAGCGCATGGTTCGTAGGCGTGAAGAACGCGATCGCGGGGATGTCGTGCGCGCGCAGCAAGGCGGCGAAGCGGTCGAGGTAGCGCACTCCGAGGTTCTGTCCGTCGAGCGGCGTCAGATCGTACGTCCCTTCGAAACGCGCTGGCGTCGGGCGGTGCGCCGCCGCCACGCGCGCCGCCGCGCCGCTCCACGACTGCGTCACGCCGAGCAGGGCGCGCGCCGCGTCCGGGCTGCCGAAGATCCGCTCGCGAACGTCCGACCGCATCGCGTACAGCAGCCAGCCGCGCGCGACGGCGCGGTCGAGCGCGCGCTCCACCGGCGCGCCCTCCGGCATGCGCTCGAGGTCGGCGCGCTCCGCGCCGGTCAGCAGCGGCTCGGCGAGCACTCCGAGCGCCGGATGCAGCCGCCGATACGCGCTGTCGGCGGGGTTGAAGACCTTTTGGTTGACGTTGAAGACGACGGCGCGCGGGCGCACACCGGCGGCGAGCATCAGCTCGAGCAGCGCGTACTCGTTCGGCGGGCTGTCGCCCTCGAACGCGAGGTTGCGGCACGCGCATCCGTCGCGCCGGAGCAGCGCGACGACGCCCTCGCCGGCGGGCACGCCGTAACCCCACACGACCGAGTCGCCGAGGACCAGCGTCTGAGGCGGCTCGTGCGCGAGCAGCGCGAGCTCGTGCTGCAGGTACGCCGGCGAGAAGTCGGTCGCAGGGCGCGGAACATGCCCGTAGGCCGCCCAGAGCACGGCGTTGGACGCGACCACCAGCACGCCGAGCACGCCGAGCGTGACGAGCAGATCGCGGATCCGCCGCACTCAGAAGTCCGTGTAGATGAACCGCGATTCGCTCGACGGGCCGAGCACCACGACGAGCGACGCGAGCACGAACAGGACGACCCCGAGCACCGCGGGTCGCGCCAGCAGCGGTCCGAGCACGCGATAGAGCGGATCGCTGCGCAGCACCTCGTCGACGCGGCGCGCACCGGGAACGGTGCGAACGTCGTCATCCATGCCGTCGCCTCCGCCGGCTGCCGCGCGCGCTCAGAGCGGTGGCAGCGCGCCGGAGACCGCGACGTGCAGTCCGGCGGGTACGCGTCCGGCCGTCAGGTCGCGCTCCATCGCCGTCGCTTTGGAGTGCACGTCCTCGGGTCGCCCCGACAGCTCGAACACGCGCTCGACGCCTTCGTACGTCGGCGTTCCGTAGACCGGGCTCACCGCGCCGGTCTTCTGATAGACGACGCGCACGGTGAGCGTGCGCGCGGCCTTCAGGGCCGTCGTGCGCTTCGCGAGGAGCTCGAGCGCCGACGACTCCAGCCGTTGCAGCGCAGCGGTGCGATCGGTCTTCTCCGCGACGATCCGCGTCACGACCGGCGTCGCATCCCAGAGCAGCAGCACGTCGGGCGCGGGCTTCGCGATGACGACCGTGCCGATGTCGTCGGCAGCGGCGGGCAACGCGAGCGCCGCGAGCGCCGCGGCGAGCACGAAGGTCAGGGAACGGCGTATCATCATTCTCGGGTCACGGCTTCCGCATGGAGGTCCAGGGGTGGAAATCGGCGAGCTTCTTCGCGATGTGCTCGGCGACGAACTGCCGTCCGTACGACGACGGGTGCAGATCTTGGTTAGCGTACAACGGCTTCACGTACGCGCTCGCCTCGTAGTCGCGCATGGCCGGATACAGGTCGAGGACCGGGACGCCGATCGGGTCGACCCAATCGGCGACGAGGTGCGATTGCGAGATGTAATCGGACGTGTCG